>NZ_AHHC01000021.1:0-143372 GCF_000242655.1 Pseudomonas sp. PAMC 25886 | reverse complement strand
GCTGCCGCTGCCGGTGGCGCCACGGCAGATTCCGTACCACGCAGGTTCCACCTACTACGAGCTGGACCGGGGCAGCGAGCACTGGCAGCAACTGAGTAATTCCGGTGGTTTTGCGTTCCACATCGCCGGCCAGTTCCCGGGGTTGAACCTGGCTTTCTGGGCCATCCGAGGGTAATCCGCGATGCATCCGAATGACGATGACCGCACCCAGTTCATGCCGCGCCCGGGTGGCCGTGCGCCGGAGCCGGTTCGTGCAGAGCCGGCGCCGCTGTCGATGCCGGCTGCGCCGATCCTGACGGGCAAGGCCCAAGGCCTGAACCCGCTGGAAAGCGCCGCCGGCCCGCTGCTGTCGCTGCTGACGCGCCTGCGCAACACGATTGCCCACCCGGCGCCGTCGAGTCTGCGCGCGCAGTTACTGGCCTACCTGCGCCAGTTCGAAGAGCGTGCCGAAGCCGCCGGTGTGGCGCGCAATGACGTGCTGCTGGCGCGTTACGCGCTGTGCACCGCCCTCGATGAAGCGGTGCTGAGCACGCCGTGGGGCAGCACCAGTGACTGGGGCAAACAGAGCCTGCTGATCACCGTGCATAACGAAGCCTGGGGCGGCGAAAAGGTTTTCCAACTGTTGGATCACTGCCTGCAAAGCCCGCGCGAACGCCTGTACCTGCTGGAGCTGTTGTACCTGTGCCTGTGCCTGGGGTTCGAAGGCCGCTACCGCGTGATGAATGACGGCCGCAGCCAGTTGGAAGCCCTGCGTGAGCGCACCGCGGCGGCGATTCGCAGTGCCCGTGGCGAGCATGAGCGCGAGCTGTCGCCCCACTGGCGTGGCGTGACCGTGGCCCGCGATCGCCTGGCGCAATTCATGCCGCCGTGGATCGCCGTGGCCATCGGCGTGGCGCTGCTGCTGGCGTTGCTGTTCGGGTTGCGGATGAAACTGGCGTCGGATGCGGAACCGGTGTTCAAGAATATTCATGCCTTGGGCGAGATCCCGGTACAGGCCATCGACCGTCCGGTAGCCCAGCCGAAAATCATCGAGCGGCCGCGCCTGGCGGGCTTCCTGGTGGAAGACATCAAGGCCGGTCGCGTGGCGGTAGAGGATGCCGTCGACCGTTCGGTGGTGACCATCCGTGGCGATGAGCTGTTCGCCTCGGCCAGCTCCAGCATCGTCGATGACTTCCAGCCGCTGATGCTGCGCATCGCCGACGCCATCCGCAAGGTCAAGGGTCAGGTGCGCGTCACCGGCCACAGCGATAACCGTCCGATTGCCACCCTGCGGTTCCCGTCCAACTGGGCGCTGTCAGAGGCGCGGGCCAAGTCGGTGCTGGAGATTCTCGCGGCCAAGACCGGCCAGCCGGAACGCTTCAGCGCCGAAGGCCGCAGCGACACCGAGCCGGTGGCGACCAACGCCACCGCCGAAGGCCGTGCGCGCAATCGCCGGGTAGAAATCACCGTATTGGCGGAGGGGGTCGAGTGAAGGCGTTTTTCAGTGTTGTGATTCGCTGGGTGATCCCGTTGCTGGGCCTGATCGCCCTGAGCCTGATCATCTGGTTTGTGGGCCCGCTGCTCGATGTGCTGGTGCCGGAAGGGCGCCGCTGGGCGCTGATCATCCTGGTGTTCGCGGTGTGGATTGCCTACCGCGTGTTCCGGATCATCCAGGCCCGCCGTCAGGCTGCTGAAGTGATGCGCAGCCTCGCCGCAGAAACCCCGCCGGACCCTGCCAGCGTCGCCACCGCCGAAGAGCTGGCAACCCTGCGCCAGCGCATGGACGAAGCCCTGGCCCTGTTGAAAAAGGCCAAGCTGGGCGGTGACGAGCGCCGCAACCTGTACGAGCTGCCGTGGTACGTGATCATCGGCCCGCCGGGTTCGGGCAAGACCACCGCGCTGGTCAATTCCGGGCTGCATTTTCCGCTGGCTGCGCAACTGGGTGCCGGTGCGGTGCGTGGCGTGGGCGGTACGCGCAATTGCGATTGGTGGTTTACCGACCAGGCCGTATTGCTCGACACCGCTGGCCGCTACACCACCCAGGACAGCAACTCCACGGTGGACAAAGCCGCCTGGCTGGGCTTCCTCGACCTGCTGAAAAAGCAGCGCTCCCGGCGCCCGATTGACGGTGCGTTTATTGCCATCAGCCTCTCGGACCTGCTGCTGGGCAGCGACGCCGAGCGCGCCGCCCATGCCGCCGCGATCCGCCTGCGTATCCAGGAGCTGTACACCCAACTGGGCGTGCGTTTCCCGATCTACCTGATGCTCACCAAGCTCGACCTGGTGCCGGGCTTCATGGAGTTCTTCGACAACCTGAGCAAGGAAGAGCGCACCCAGGTGTGGGGCATGACGTTCGCCCTGGACGATGGCAAGAACACCGAGAGTCCGCTGGCCCACCTGCAAAGCGAATTCGCCGGCCTGGAACAGCGCCTCAACGAGCGCCTCGTGGAACGCCTGCAACAGGAACGCGACCCGGCGCGGCGCGACCTGATCTACGGCTTCCCGCAGCAGTTCGGCGCACTGAAGGATTGCCTGCAAGGTTTCCTCGAAGGTGTGTTCAAACCCAACGCCTTCGAAGAGCGCGTATTGCTGCGCGGCGTGTACTTCACCAGCGGCACCCAGGAAGGCAGCCCGATTGATCGCCTGATCGGCGCCATGGCCCAGAGCATGAACCTGGACCGCCAGCACCTGGCGCGCCAGACCGGCACCGGGCGCAGCTACTTCATCGAAAAACTGTTTACCGCCGTGGCCTTTGCCGAGCGTGGCCTGGTGGGCGTCAACCCGAAGGTGGAGCGCCGTCGCAAGTGGATTGCCCGTGGTGTGCTGGCGGCAACCGTGGCGTTGGTGCTGGTTGTGAGCACCCTGTGGTGGGTGAGTTATCGCGCCAACCAGGCCTATATCGCCCAGGTCGACCAGAAGGTCGCGCCGTTGGGCCAGACCTTACAGAACCTCAGCCCGGCACAGCGCGAAGTGCTCGCGGTATTGCCGTTGCTCAACGCCGTGAAGCACCTGGCGGGCGACTCGCCGAGCTGGTCCGAAGGCTTGGGCCTGTATCAGGGCGACATGCTCGAAGCTGAATCCGCGAGTGTCTACCGCAAGCTGTTGATCGCCGTGTTCGCGCCCCGTTTGGTGACGCGCATCGAGGAGCAACTGCACGGCGGCGGCAATTCGGATTTCCTCTACGAAGGCTTGAAGGCCTATCTGATGCTCGCGGATAACGAGCATTACGACCCGGACTTCATCAAGGCCTGGATCGCCCTGGACTGGGACCGCAACCTGCCGCGCGACCTGCCGGCGGATCAGCGCCAGGCCTTGATCGGGCACTTGCAGGCCTTGTTCGAACGGCATCCACCCAGCGCCCGTCTCGACCCGCGCTTGATCGACGACCTGCGCCGGCAACTGCAACAACTGCCGGTGGCCCAGCGTGTGTACGACCGGATCAAGCGCCAGAAACTGCCCGAAGGCGTGCCGGACTTCCGCATCAATGAGGCCGCGGGCCGCGATGCGGCGCTGGTGTTCAGTCGCAAAAGCGGCAAGCCGTTGGGCGAGCCCTTGAGCGGCTTCTTCACCGCCAAGGGCTATCGCCAGGGCTTCCTGCTGACCAGCCTGAACCAGACCGGCACCCTGGCCGAAGAGCAATGGGTACTGGGCCACGAGCAGGCCGATCAACAGAACGTGGTGAGCCTCGCCGCCGACGTGCGTCGCCTGTATTTCCAGGACTATCAGCGCCAGTGGGACGCCTTGCTGGCGGATATCGACTTTGTGCCGATTACCAGCGTGGCCCAGGCGGCCGATGTTTTACGGGTGATCTCGGGGCCGACGTCGCCGCTGAAAAAGCTGCTGGTGGCGGTCTCCAAGGAAACCGATTTGCAGGCGGAAGAGCGTCTGCTGGCGGCCAAGGGTGCACCGGTGGAAGGCGGCGTGGACAAGCTCAAGGAGCGCCTCGGCAGCCTGTTGGGTCAGGACCAGCCGAGCGCCAATGCACCGGCCGCCAGTGAAGACCCGGTGACGGCGCACTTCGCCGAACTCAACAGCATCGTCAGCAAGAACGAAGGCGAACCCGCGGCCATCGACGGCCTGCTGGCGGACATGAACGCGCTGTATGTGCAGGTCAGCGCGATGGTCGGGGCCAGCGGCGATGCATTGCTCGGCGAAGCGAAAAACCAGGCAGCGGCGGCGGCCACGCGGGTCAGCCTGAATGCCGAACGCCAGCCACCGCTGGTACAGGGCATGGTCAAGTCGGTGGTCAACTCCACCACCAACAGCATGATGGGTGGGGTGCGCAACCAACTGAATGCGGCGTGGGTCAGCGAAGTGGTGAACGTGTATCGCCAGTCCCTGGCCGGGCGTTATCCGATGTCACCGGGCAGTGCGCGGGACGCGACCCTGGATGACTTCGGCCAGTTCTTTGGGGTGGGCGGGGTGATGGACAACTACTTCCGCAAGTACCTGCAACCTTACGTCGACACCTCCACGCAAACCTGGCGCTGGCAGCCGGGTGCGGCGCAGAAGCTCGGCATCGCGCCGGGTGTGCTGCAAACCTTCCAGCGGGCGGCGACCATTCGCGATGCGTTTTTCCGCGCCGGTGGCACTCAGCCGATCGTGCGCTTTGAACTCAAGCCGGTGGCGATGGACGCGACCATCACCCAGTTCCTGCTGGACCTCGACGGCCAACAATTGAGCTACGACCACGGCCCGAGCCGGCCGGTCGCGATGCAGTGGCCCAACCCCGGGAGCATTGGCGTGGTGCGCATTTCCATCATGCCGCCCTCGGCCAGCGGGCGCTCCGGCGTGACGCTGGACGGGCCGTGGGCGTGGTTCCGGCTGCTTGAGCAGTCCGACCTGACGGCCGGCAATTCGCCGGACCGCTTCAACCTGCGGCTGCGGGTCGATGGCGCGAGCATCTCTTATGAGCTGCGGGCCAACAGCGCCTTTAACCCGTTCAAGAGTCGCGTGCTTAACGGCTTCAGCCTGCCGGAGCGGCTATGACCACGTTGGGTTTCTACGGCAAGTTGGCCAGCCGCGGCGACTTTGTCAGCCGCGCGCTGCCCCAGAGTTTTATCGGCCCTTGGGACAGTTGGCTGGCGTCCGGATTGCTTGCCAGCCAGAACCACCTTGGGGCTGGCTGGTTGAACGCTTACCTGGTCAGCCCGCTGTGGCGCTTCGTGTTGGCGCCGGGGGTGTGCGGGCCGGACGCGGCGGTGGGTGTGGTGATGCCGAGCATTGACCGGGTTGGGCGCTATTTCCCGCTGACCGTCGCTGCGCTGTTGGATCACGATACCGACCCGGCCTCTCTCGTCGCCGGCCCGGACGCCTGGTTTGAGCAGGTGGAAGAGCTGCTGCTGAGCACGCTGGATGCCGGCGCTACGTTCGAAGGGTTCAGCGACGGCATCGACAGCCTCGGTGCGCCAGCCTTTCAGCCACGCCTGTCGGGCCGCCGTTTCGCCAGCTTGCAGCGCGTCGATGTCACTGACCCGCAAGGGCGGATGAGCGCACTCGCCGAGCTGGCCTGCGAAGGCGCGAGCCTGTGGTGGGGCCGTGGTTCGCAACAGATTTCCCCCGGTTTATTGCGGTGTCAGGGCCTGCCTGCCGCCGGCGATTTTGCGCAATTTTTGCTTGGCCAAGAAGGTGTTGTGTAGATGCGGTCCACGTTCAAATCCGCCAGCAAAAGCCACGTCGGCATGGTTCGCCAAGTCAATGAAGACGCCTGCCTCGACCTGCCGGAAAACGGCCTGTGGGTGGTGGCCGACGGCATGGGCGGGCACGCGGCAGGGGATTACGTCAGCAGCCTGATCGTCGACAGCCTGCGCAGCCTTCCCGTGGGCCGTTCCCTTGAGGAATACACGGCGGCGTTGCGCAGCGACCTGTTGCGGGTCAACGGCGCGGTGCGCGAAGAAACCGCCCACCGTGGCGTGACCCTGATGGGCAGCACCGTGGTGTTGCTCGCCACCCGGGGCTTGCGCGGCGTGTGCCTGTGGGCCGGTGACAGCCGCCTGTATCGCCTGCGGGACGGTGTGCTGGAAAGCATCTCCCGCGACCACAGCTACGTGCAGGATTTGCAGGACAGCGGCCTGCTCAGCGAAGCCGATGCCCGGGTGCATCCACGGGCGAATATCGTCACCCGCGCGATTGGCGTGGAAGCGCAGCTGGCGTTGTCGTCGGTCGACCTGTTGATCGCGCCGGGCGACAGTTACCTGCTGTGCAGCGACGGCCTGAACAAGACCGTCGAAGACCACGAGATTCGCGAAGTGCTGAGCCATGACGAGCCGGATGAAATCGTCCGCAGCCTGGTGCACCTGGGCCTCAATCGCGGCGCGCCGGACAACATCACTGCCATCGTCGTGAAGGTGTCGACATGAACATCCTCATTCCCGGCTACGACATCGAAGGCGAGATTGGCGTTGGCGCCATGGCCAGCGTGTACCTGGCGACCCAGCGCTCCCTGGAGCGCAAGGTGGCGTTGAAGATCATGGCGGCGGCGCTGGCAGCCGACCCGAGCTTCTGCGAGCGCTTCCTGCGTGAAGGCAAGACCCTGGCGCGCTTGTCCCACCCGCACACCGTGACCATCCATGACATCGGCAATGTCGGTGAGCTGTACTACATGGCCATGGAATACCTGCCCAACGGCACGCTCAAAGAGCGCATTGCTGCGGGCCTGACGCCGGAGCAGGGGCTGACGTATATCCGCCAGATCGCTTCGGCGCTGGGGTATGCCCACGCCCAGGGTTTGGTACACCGCGATGTGAAACCGGCGAACATTCTGTTCCGCGCGGATGGTACGGCGGTGCTGTCGGACTTTGGTATCGCCAAGTCGCTGGATGATCGCACCCAGTTCACCCAGGCCGGGTTTGCCGTCGGCACACCGAGCTACATGAGCCCGGAACAGGCGCGGGGCCAGGAGATTGATGGCCGCGCCGATCTGTATGCGTTGGGCGTGGTGCTCTACGAAATCCTGGTGGGCAAGCTGCCTTACAACGGCACCGATGCGCTTTCCACAGCGCTGGCGCACCTGACTGAACCGCTGCCGGAATTGCCGGTGCACCACGGGCGCTATCAGGAGGTGTTGCGCAAGCTGCTGGCCAAGGACCCGGCGGACCGCTTCCCGGATGCGGCGGCGTTGCTGACGGCACTGGACCAGTTGCCGAAAGAAACGCCGGTAGAGGCGACGTTGATTCGGCCTTTGCCGATTCCGGTCCCCGTCTCGAATGACCTGGCCGGGCTCACGCCGGTTTCCATCGAAATCCCGACCGACAAGCCGCAGCCGCAGCCGGTGCGCCAACCGGTGGTGACGCCGACGCAACACGCCGCCGTGTCCGAACAAAACCGTGGGCCGGTGCTGGCGTTGGCGGCGGTTGCCGTGGCGGTCGCGCTGGCGATTGGCGGTGCGAGTTACTGGTGGTTGAAAGATGACGCGCCAGCCGCCGCGCCGCCGGTTGTCGAGGCCGCCAAAACCGTTACGCCGCCCGCCGCGCAACCTGTGGTCGCGGAGGCCGACGGTGGTCAACGCCCGCTGCTGATGGCCGGCAAGAAAACCCTGTTCCAGCGTGTATTGAGCAAGCCTGGCGCCAAGCTTTCCCACGATGCTGGCGGGGCGCCGGGCGAAGGCTTGCCGGCGTTTTCGGTGCTCTACGTGTATCAGCGCAAGGACATCGATGGCAGCCCGTGGCTGCGTGTCGGCGCCGCCACCGACGGGCGCAGCGACGGCTGGTTGCCGGCGGCGCAAGTCAGCGACTGGAAGCAGAGCCTGGTGCTCAAGTTCACCGAGCGTTCGGGCCGGGCGCCGGTGATGTTCCTGCGCCAATCTGCGGAGGTGGAAAAGCTGCTGGCCGATCCGGCAGCGGCAAAAAACCTGTTGCTCAAGGTGCAGAAAAACAGCGAGGACAACCAGCAAGTGCTGGCGCTGGAACCGACCGCCAGCGCGGTCCCGCAGAACCAGTTCTACCTGCTGCCGATTTTTGATTCCAAAGAGAGCTTCGACGAAAACGGCCAGCCGGTGCAGTTGCTCAACGTCGCCTCCATCGACCCTGGCAGCACGCCGAACACCGTGGCCAAGGCCGTTGCGCGCGCCCCCGTGGCGGATGCCGACGCCTTCCGCACTGCCGTGGTGCTGGTGGTCGACACCACCGTCTCGATGCAGCCCTATATCGACCAGGTGCGCGACGTGGTGCACGAACTGCAAACCCGCATCGCCGAACGTGGCGAGCTGGACAGCGTGAGCTTCGGCCTCGTGGGCTTTCGCAACAGCATCAAGAAAACCCCAGGCCTGGAATACGTGGCCAAGACCCTGATCACCCTCGACCAAGGCCGCGACCCGCAACGCTTCCTCGACATGGCGCGGCAGGTGAAGGCGTCCACCGTGTCCAGTCACTCGTTCAACGAGGACGCGTTCGCGGGTGTGATGCAGGCGGTGGAAGGCATGGACTGGTCGGGCTATGGCGGGCGCCTGATCCTGCTGGTGACCGACGCCGGTGCACTGCGCAAGAACGACCCGTTCGCGACCACCCAGATGAACGAAGCCGAAGTGCGCCAGGCGGCATTGGGCAAGCAGATCAAGATCTACGCCCTGCACCTGCGCACTGACGCCGGCAAGAAAACCCACAGCGGCGCCGAAACCCAATACCGCACCCTGACCGCCGACGCCAACCCGCAGATCGGCGATTTGTACACGCCGGTGCCCGGTGGCGATGTGCGCAAGTTCGGCGAGCGGGTCGACGAGATCGGTACGGTGTTCGCCAACCTGGTGCATCAGGTGCGCAGCAACACGCCGCAGCCGGTGCCGCTGCTCAGTACCGCGCCGACCCTGGCAGACAAGTCCGCCGCCGTCGGTTATGCGATGCACATGGATTTCCTCGGGCGCAAAACCGCGAGCCAGGCGCCGCAACTGGTGAGTGCCTGGACCGCCGACCGCGACCTGACCAACACCGCGCTGCCGGCCTTCCAGGTGTGTGTGATGCTGACCAAGTTGCAGCTCAACGATTTGCAGCAGTCCTTGAAACTGATCGTCGACGCCGCGCGCAAAACCCAGACGTCACCGAAGGATTTCTTCCAGGAAATTGCCAGCGCCTCGGCCTATATGAGCCGCGATCCACAGGCCTTGAAAAAAGGTGGAAACCTGGCGGACGGCGGCATCCTTGGCGAGTACCTGGAAGGCCTGCCGTACCGCAGCAAGTCGCTGAACATGACTCAGGATTTGTGGCTGTCGTTGAGCGTGGCCGAGCAGGAAGACTTTATCGACGAGCTGGATTCGAAGATTCGCCTCTACGAAACCTTTCACAACGATGTGGCCAACTGGGTCCGTTTCGGCGATGCCGAGCCGGGTGATGCGTTGTACCGCGTGCCGTTGTCGACGTTGCCGTAATGCTGAACTTGAGCGCAGTGCACAAGAGCCGGGGCGTCGGCGCCCAGCGCTACAGCCTGGTGATTCCGGGCCTGCAACTGCGTGCGGGTGAACAGTTGGCGGTGGTGGGGCCGAGTGGCTGTGGCAAGAGCACGTTGCTGGATTTGCTCGCGCTGGTGTTGGCGCCGGATCAGGTCGGGCAGTTCGACTTCAACGGTGTCGACATCGCCGGGCTTTGGCGTACGGATCAGCAGAGCGAGCTGGCTCAGCTGCGTAGTCGGCACCTGGGCTATGTGCTGCAAACCGGGGGCCTGCTGGGTTTTCTCGATGTGCGCGGCAACATTGCGCTGTCGCGGCAACTGCTGGGCTTGAAGGATGACGGCAGCGTGGCGCGGCTGGCTGCGCAGTTGGAGATCACCGATCAGCTGGATAAGAAGCCGGCGGCGTTGTCCGTGGGCCAGCGTCAGCGGGTCAGTTGCGCGAGGGCTCTGGCCCATGGCCCGCAACTGTTGCTGGCGGATGAGCCCACCGCGGCGCTCGACCCGTTGAACGCCGAACGTGTGATGCAGGCGTTGCTGGCCCAGGCGCGGAACAACGGCGCGTGCTGCGTGATCGCCACCCATGACGAGCCCTTGGCCCGGGCCAGCGGCTTGCAGGTACGGCGCATCAGTTGCCGTCGTGACACCGACGGCGGCGTCACTGCGACCCTCGGGGAGGCGTGCTGATGCGTATTGCGCTGGTGACTTCCCTGGCCTGGCAGGACTACCGCAACGACGCGTGGCTGTCGGTGTGTTCGGTGCTCGCGTTGGTGGCAGTGATCGCGCCGTTGCTGGTGTTGTTTGGCCTGAAATATGGACTGGTTGGCAGTTTGACCGAACGCTTGGAGAACGACCCCGCCACCCGGGAAATTATTCCGTTGGGCGGTGGTCGATTCAGCAGTGAATTTGTCGAGCAACTGCGCCAGCGCCACGACGTGGCGTTTGCCTTGCCGCGAACCCGGCAGATCGCGGCGACGGCGCAGTTGGGCGCAGTGACGGTGGAGATGCTGCCGACCGCCGACAACGATCCGTTGCTGGCCGGTCTGCCAATGCCCAAGGGCCTGGATCAAATCATTTTGAGCCACACCGCCGCCGAGAAACTCGGGGCAAAGGCCGGGGATTGGCTGGAGGCGAGTTTTGGTCGCCAGGTGGCGGGCCGCGTCGAGTCGCAGCGCACGCGGGTGCACGTGCTGCAGGTGTTGCCGCTGGAAGCCTTCGCCCGGGATGGATTGTTTGCGCCCCTGGGGTTGCTGGAAGCGGCGGAAGATTATCGCGATGGCCGCGCCGTGCCGGCGTTTGGCTGGGACGGCGATGCGGTGGGCGTGAGTGAGCAGCGGGTTTACCCGGCGTTCCGTTTGTATGCGCGGCGCCTGGTGGATGTGGAGCCGCTGCGGGTGTATTTCGCCGGGCAGAACGTGTTGGTGTCGACTCAGGCCCAGACCATCGCCCAGGTGCAGTCGTTGAGCCGCAACCTGTCGATCGTGTTCTGGATCATCGCCGGGCTGGCCCTGGCGGGCGCGTTTGCCGCGATCTTTGCCGGTGCGCTGGCGGCGGTTGCACGCAAGCGCCGGGAATTGTCGGTGCTGCGGCTGCTGGGGTTTTCCACGGCTGGGCTGTTGCTGTTCGTGGTGCTGCAGGCGCTGTACAGCGCCGGGTTTGCCGCGGTGTTGAGCGGGCTTTTATACGGGCTGGCAGAGTCAGGCCTGAACCAATTATTCGTGCAGGTGCCGGGCGAGTACGCCAGTCACCTGCTGGCGCGTCATTACGGCCTGGCCCTGGTTGCTGTCCTGGGCGTCAGCGCCGTGGCGGCGGCCTGTGGCGGTTGGCGTGTGGCGCGTATCCAGGCTTCTGAAGGAATCAGAGATGTATAAGTTACTGGGCGCCGCCGTGGCGCTGACCCTGGCTTCGATGGCCTGGGCCGACGAGACAAGCGACAAACTGGACAACCCCAAGCCGTTGCCGGACGACGTCAGCCTGCCGCTGCCCTGCGAAGGCAACATGGTATTCCGCTACGCCTATGTGCTGGCCCAGGGCACCCTGGATGACCGCGAGATCAGCCTCGGCTACCCGTTCAGCGAAGGCGAGGCGGGCTACCAGCAGTCGTTCATTTCCGGCTACCGCCGGGACTTTATCAATGGCCAGTTCACCCTCAAGGACCTGCCCAAGGACTGGAACAAAGTCATTGCGCCGCTGATGCCCAAGACCGACGCCAAGACCCCGCTCAAGCCGATGCTGTATTTCATCGGCAAGTACGAAGTCACCGCCCGGCAGTACGCGCAGGTCATGTCCCAGGCGCAATCCCTGGCCAGCGGCGAGCCGGCCCCGGCGTGCGACGTGCCCACCGGCATGGCCGCGCGCTTGCCCAAGGTCAAGCTGTCGCGCTTTGAAGCCGAGCGTTTCTCGGCGGTGTACAGCGCTTGGCTGATGAAGTACCACCGTGAGCTGCTGCCCGTCAGTGGTCGGGGCGCTTCAGCAGACGACGGCGGCCTGGGCTTTGTGCGCCTGCCGACGGAAGTGGAGTGGGAGTTTGCCGCACGCGGTGGCCAGGCGGTCAGCCGTCAGGACCTGGAAGGCCGGCTGTTCCCACGGCGCGCCGAGGGCAGCGAAAGCGATGGCCCGCTCGCCGATTATGCGGTGTTCAACCAGGTCGCCGGCGGTACCGGCCAGGCCGCACGCTTGATGCCCATCGGCACCAAGTTGCCCAACCCGATCGGCATGTTCGATGTGATCGGCAACGCGGCGGAAATGGTTCAGGAGTCGTTCCAGCTGGTGCACGCCGGGCGTCGCCAGGGCACCTACGGCGGCTTTGTGGTCAAGGGCGGCAACTACCTGGAAGGCGAGGGCACGCTGTTCACCGGCATGCGTCGCGAGTACCCCTTGTTTGCCGCTGACGGCACCGAACAAAGCAACGAGACCACCGGCTTTCGCGTGGCGATTGGTGCGTTGTCGGCACCGCGTTCGCGCTACAAGGAACTGTTCGCCCAATGGCAGAAAGAAGGCCGCCTGGCCTCGCTGACCGACGCCATCGACGACGCCCAGGACCCTACCAAGCGCCTGGACAGCATCATCGCCGCCAGCGTCGACCCGCGCCTGCAAGCCGAACTTGGACTGGTCAACGAAGAGCTCAAGCGCAACGTCTCGCTGATCGCCCAGCAGCGTGAAGAGGCGGCCGGCAACCTGATTCAGTCTGCGGCCCTGGTGGCCGAGACCATCAACAACTACAACATCCGCCTGATCAATTTGCAGAAGAGCCGCCAGCAGGCTATCGACGCGAAGGACGAGGCCAGTGCGCAGTTGTTCGCCACGGCGATCACCAATGGGCGCAGTGCGCTGGACGGCGCGGTGGCGATCTATATCGACAACCTGGCCACCGGCACGCGCTACACCGATGCGGTGATCCAGGCGCAGTTTCAACGGATCAAGGAAGAGTTGGATCGCAAGCCAGTGCTGGGCAAAAGCCTGGTGACGCGCGCGACGTTATTCGTTCGCCATGTGGGCAACTACCGCAAGCAACAGCGGGCCGACCCGGCGACGATTTTGAAGGAATTGCTCGCAGCGAGCGGTCAGCGGTCTTGACCGCTGGTTGTATGGCGAGCTTGGAAGGGACTCAGGCGGCGGTGGGCCGTGCTGGGCAAGTCAAACTTAACAGAGAACACACCTATGCTTTTTTCCCGTAAGGCGGTTTCCAAGCGTCATCTGCTGTTGATCGCTGCCGGTTTCAGCACTGTGCTGACCGGTTGCGCAACGTCGCCGACCTCCAAGGTCGCCTCGACCACCAAGGTCGAGTACTACCCGAACTGCTACGAGCCGGTACAACACCTGCGCGCCACCGATTCGGACCTGACCAAGTCGGTCGTCACCGGTGCTGCCATTGGCGCGGCCGGTGGTGCACTGCTGGGCGCCTTGACCGGTGACTCCGACAAGCGTGGCCGCAATGCCGCCATCGGCGCAGCGGGCGGCGCCCTGGCCGGCGGTGCAGCGGGTTACTACACCGAGCGCCAGAAGCAGATCACCGACGACAACCAGCGCATCGCTTCCTACGCCACTGACGTCAACAAGCGTGCCTCCGACATCGACCGCAGCACCGCGTACGCCAAGGCGTCCCAGCAGTGCTACCAGAGTGCGTTCACCAAGCTGGTGGCCGACCGCAAGGCCAAGACCGTCAATGACGTCGAAGGCCGCAAGCGCCTGGCAGAAATCGTCTCCGGCCTGAAAGAGTCCAACGACCTGATCGTCGCGGTCAACGGTAAAGCCAGTGAAGACCTGAACAACTACACCCAGGCGTACGAGCAGGACCTGCAACAAGTCGGTGTGCAACGTGCCGACGTGGTGACCGTGGCCACCGCTGACACCACCCCGGTGGTGACGCCAGCCAAAGGCAAGAAGCCGGTAAAAGTGGCGAAAAAGCCGGTGCTGCCAACCGTGCCGAAAGAAGCGGTAGCCACCGAGAAAACCATCCAGACCGCGCAGACCAAGCAAGCTGAAAGCAAGCAGGTCGCCAGCGCCGGTAAAGCGCAGATCGAAGGCACGTGCCGCGATCCAAACCTGGCCGACTGGGCACCGGTTCCTTGCCCTAACGTCTAAGCCAAGTTGTTGCTATAAGCGTTAAACGCCAGCCGATCTCCTGCTAAAACGGGAGATCGGTAGCGTTATTTGCACAAATCGTTAAACTGCTGCGGCCACCCAATAATTACACTGAGGCCGTGTGCATGAAATTTCGTTTTCTTCTCTGGATGCTTGGCCTGTTGATGGGCAAAGCCAGCCGCACCAACCCTGCGTTCCAGCAGCAGTTGGGTGACAAGGACCTGGCGTTCCAGCTGCAGACCCTCGACGGCAAGGTTGCCCGTCACTTCATCGTCAAAGACCAGCGCATCACCAGCCGTTCGGGTGTTCATCCCGCGCCTGCGTTTGCTATTGCCTTCAAGGATGCCGCCTACGGCTTCGCCACGATGCAGGCAAAGAACAAGCAACTGGCGTTCATGACGGGGATTCAGGACAAGTCGATCCAGATCAAGGGCAACCCGGCACTGGTGATCTGGTTCCAGGGGTTGACCAAGTATTTGAAGCCGAAGAAAAAGCCGAAGGCTTAAGACCGAGTTGAATTCATCGCAGGCAAGCCAGCTCCCACATGTACCGCGTTTCTACAGGTAGAACCCGGTCAAATGTGGGAGCTGGCTTGCCTGCGATAGCGGTATCACAGGCGCAGATTTATCCCTGGCTGAACTGCGAAGCCAACTCCCGCAGCAACGTTTCCGCATCCAGCACTTTAGCCACCACATCCTCCGCCTTGTCCCGGGTCAGCCCCAGGCGTTCCAGCAGTTCGTCCGGGATGTCTTCATCCGGCCCGGAACCGATGCCGCGGCTGCGCAGCAAGCGCACGGCCAGGCACACCAGGTTCGGGTATTCGGCGTATTGGCCGTCGTAGGTCGGGTCGTGCTGGAAGCGCAGGGCAGTGGACAGTTCGTCCGGCATGTCCCAATAGCGCATCAACCATGCACCAATCTGCTCACGGCTGATGCCCAGCAGGTGCTGCTCGATGTAGCTGTGGCACAGGTGCGGGTTGACCTCCAGGTGCCGGCAGATCAGCGAGAAATGCGGCGGGAAGACGTGGGCCAGCAACAGGTAGCCAAAGTTATGCAGCAGGCCGGCGAGGTACGTGAGGCCGGCTTCCGGGCGCTGGGCGCGGGGCATGGCGCGGGTCAGGCCTTCGATCACGGCGGCGGTGTAGATCGACTGGTGCCAGTACGGCGTGGCCTGTTGCGGCTGGTCCTTGGGCAGGCTCAAGGTCTTGCCCAGGGCCAGGCCCAGCGCGAGGTTGATCACCAAATCAAAGCCCAGTACGCGGACGATGGCGTCTTCCACCGAGCGGATCTTGCCCGGCGAGGCGTAGTAGGGCGACGCCGCCCAGCTCACCACTTGGGCAGCCAGGGCCGGGTCGGTTTCCACCACCCCGGTGATGTCGTCGATTGTGGCGTTGGGGTCGACCCGCAGCTTGATAATTTTTTGTGCCGTGTCGGCCAGCGGTGGAATCTCGATGGTCGCTTCCAGACGCTGCTGGATGCGGCGTGCAGTGAACGCCTGCATCGCCTGGGTGATTTCCTCGCGGTCGTCGTTGGGGCGGTCGAGGTTCGGCCGGATGCTGCTCAACGGCTCGCCGAAATGCGCGGCGCTGGCCTTGGTCAGCATGCTCTTGAAGGCGTCGCTGGAAATCTCCAGCAGCAGCCCGGCCTCGCCCGAGTGAACCAGAACGGTGGGTTCACGCAGCAGGCTTTCTTCGTACAGGCACGGGGAACTGGTCAGCGGCGGCAGGCCGGGCAGCAGGCTCAGGCTGTGCTTGCCGAGCATGCGTTCGAGGCGCTCGGGGGATACGGCCGTGAGGCGCCGACCGGTCAGTTCGGCCAGGCGATTGAGGTCCAGCAACTGGTTCTGTGGAAACAGCACCATGAGTGCACCCACGGCATCATCGAGCAGTACTGCCTGAACCTTTTGCGCCGGGTTCAGGCCAGGACGTTCGGCAACTTCCGTGTAGCTGATGGCGAGCTTTGCAAGCAGCGTCCGAATCACCGAGGGTGCGGTCGGTGGGGCTGTGGCGAGGGCAACTTCTGACATGGCCTGAATCCAATTTCCTACAGTCATTGGAGTATAACCAGCTTGATACATCTGATGGTCGACTAAGTGAGTCAGCCGTCACACTTGGCCGTATTGCTGCCCGTGTCGAAGCCAGCGGTCCAGCAGTGGGCTGACATGTTCCGGCCAGCGCTCAATCAACGCCTGGGCCGCATCGCGCACGGCGGGCAGCAGGTCGGCGTCGCGCATCAGGTCAGCCACCTTGAATTGCAGCAAGCCGGTCTGACGGGTGCCGAGCATTTCGCCGGGGCCGCGCAGTTCGAGGTCTTTTTCGGCGATCACGAAACCGTCGTTGGTTTCGCGCATGATCCCCAGGCGCTGGCGGCCGATTTGTGACAGCGGCGGGTGGTACAGCAGCACGCAATGACTGGCGGCGCTGCCCCGGCCCACGCGGCCGCGTAACTGGTGCAGTTGCGCCAGACCCAGGCGCTCGGGGTTTTCGATGATCATCAGGCTGGCGTTCGGTACGTCGACGCCGACTTCGATCACCGTGGTTGCCACCAGCAATTGCAAATTGCCGGCCTTGAACTCGGCCATCACCGCGGCCTTTTCCACCGGCTTCATGCGGCCGTGGATCAGCCCGACCTTGAGCTCGCCCAAGGCGCTGGTGAGGTCTTCGTAGGTGGTTTCGGCGGCCTGGCAGGTCAGCTCTTCCGACTCTTCGATCAGCGTGCACACCCAATACGCCTGGCGGCCTTCGGCGCAGGCGCCGCGTACCCGCTCGATCACTTCTACCCTGCGGGTGTCGGTGACCAGCACGGTGTTGACCGGCGTTCGGCCCGGCGGCAGTTCGTCGAGGATCGAGGTGTCGAGGTCGGCGTAGGCGCTCATGGCCAGGGTGCGCGGGATCGGCGTGGCGGTCATGATCAACTGGTGCGGGCTCATGCGCCCGCCCACGCCTTTCTGGCGCAGGGCCAGGCGCTGTTGCACGCCGAAGCGGTGCTGCTCGTCGATGATCACCAGTGCCAGGTTCTTGAATTTCACTTCGTCCTGGAACAGCGCGTGGGTGCCCACCACCATCGGGGCGCCGGCGGCGATCTGCTCCAGGGCGGCTACGCGGTTCTTGCCCTTGAGCTTGCCGGCCAGCCATGCGACTTCCAGGCCCAGTGGTTCGAGCCAGCGCTTGAAGGTTATGAAGTGTTGTTCGGCGAGAATCTCGGTGGGCGCCATCAGCGCCACCTGATAGCCGGCTTCGAGGGCTTGCAGTGCGGCGAGGGCGGCGACCACGGTTTTACCCGCGCCTACGTCGCCCTGGATCAGCCGCAGCATCGGTTCTTTCTGGCTCAGGTCGTAGGCGATCTCATTGCCGACCCGCTGCTGGGCGCCGGTCGGTGCAAACCCCAGGTTGGCCAGGTATTGCGCAGGCAGGTGCTTGGCCTTGGGCATGGCCGGCGCACGCAGCGAACGCATGCTCTCGCGCAGGCGTTGCTGGGACAGTTGGTGGGTCAGCAGTTCTTCGAACGCCAGGCGATGTTGGGCCCAGTGATGACCGAGGGCCAACTCGTCGACGTCGGCGTCGGCCGGTGGGTGATGCAGGTAGCGGATCGCATCATCCAGCGGCGCCAGTTGGTAGTCGCGCGCCAACTCCTGCGGCAGCCAGTCGGGCAGGCTTTTCGGCCCGAGCATCGTCAGGGTTTGCATGCACAGCTGGCGCAGGCGCTGCTGGGTCAGGCCTTCGGTGAGCGGGTAGATCGGTGTGAGGGTGGTGTCGACCGGTGGCGGTTCGTCGCCGGTAATCGCGCGGTATTCCGGGTGGTAGATTTCCAGCCCCGAAGCGCCGGGCCGGGCTTCGCCATAGCAGCGCACGCGGGTGCCTCGCTTGAGGCCTTCCTTCTGAGCGTTGCTGAAATGGTAGAAGCGCAGGCTCAGGCCGCCGGTGCCGTCTTGCAGGCGCACGACCAAGCTGCGGCGCTTGCCCATCACCACGTCGGCGCCGCTGACGGTGCCTTCGACCACCGCGTCCTGCCCGGGGCGCAACTGGCCGATGGGCACCACACGGGTGCGGTCCTGATAACGCAGGGGCAGGTGGAACAATACGTCCTGGAGATTTTCCAGGCCGACCTTGGCCAATTTTTCGGCCATGGCCTCCCCGACACCCTTGAGTGCCGTCACCGACACCTGCGACAGCTCAGTCATACCGTTACTTAGCTCGCAGCAGGCGGCTTGGCCACCGAACACAGGCGGATCGAGTCGGCGAGGATTTCAATCGCCTTGGGCCGCGGGAAGCTCGCGCGCCAGGCAATCGCCACGGTACGGAACGGCACCGGCGGCGTCAGTGGGCGCACGGCGATCACGCCCGGGGCGTAGTGATGGCTGTCGACCGCCGACAGCGGCAGGATCGAGATGCCCAGGCCGGAAGCGACCATATGGCGAATGGTTTCCAGGGAACTGGATTCCACGGTGGTGTGCTTGGCGCCGTCGTTGCCCTTGGTCAGGGTCGGGCAGGCTTCCAGCACCTGGTCGCGGAAGCAGTGGCCTTCGCCCAGCAACAGCAGGCTCTTGTCGTTGAGCAGGCCGGCGTCGATGGTGTCTTTCTGCGTCCAGGGGTGGGACGCCGGCATCAGCACGTAGAACGGCTCATCGTAGAGCGGCAGGGTCAGCACGTCGGCCTCGTTGAACGGCAGGGCGATGATGATCGCGTCCAGCTCGCCGTTGCGCAGTTTGTCGCGCAGCACGTGGGTGAAGTTTTCTTCGATATACAGCGGCATCTGCGGCGCGACGCGGTGCAGTTGCGGAATCAAGTGCGGGAACAGGTACGGGCCGACGGTGTAGATGGCGCCGACTTTCAGCGGTGCGGTCAGCTGGTTCTTGCCGGCCTGGGCCAGCTCGCGAATGCTTTGGGCCTGTTCCAGGACCTTCTGGGCCTGGGCGACGATGCCTTCGCCGACGGGCGTGAGGCGCACGGCGCTTTTGCTGCGCTCGAAAATCAGCACACCGAGTTCGTCTTCAAGCTTCTTCACACCCACCGACAGCGTCGGCTGGCTGACGTGGCAACGCTCGGCCGCGTGGCCGAAATGCTGCTCTTGGGCGAGGGTAACGATGTAGCGTAATTCTGTAAGAGTCATAGCGGGCGTCCATGAGGTTGCGGGCCAAGCATACCGGCTGCAATCGATAGACGCACGTTATCAGACAGCATGGGGTTTACGACACCTGGTAATCAGGTGTCGCGTTCATGCTTTCAGCTTTGCGGGTATTTGAAGGTGAAGGTCTGGGTGAAGGGGCCCCACCATTCCGGTACGCCGGTTTCCTTGTCCACATGGTGAAAGAAGCCTTTGATTTGCGGGCTTTCATAGCGCAGTACCACGGTGTAGGTGCCGGGGCCGTCCATTTTCACGTTGTTGGCGTAGTGGGCGCCGTCTTTGGCCACCATCGGCAGCAGCGTGCCGATTTCCTTGTAGTCGGGCGAACCTTGCTTGACCAGCGAGTAGGTGATGGTCAGGTAGGGCACCCACTCACCATTGGACAGGCCGTACTTGTTGTCGGCGGTGGCATGCACATCCGTCTCGAGGTGCACCGAATCCTTGCTCATCACCATGCCAGGTGGCATGGGGGCCATTTCGATGCCCACCAGGTAGGAGGAGGCGATTTCCATGTCGTTGACCTGGACGGGCCCGCCAATCGGGTACTCGCGGGCTTGGGTCAGGGTGGAAGCGGCCAGGGCGCTGACAAGTACCAGTGCGGTGGCCAAGGGTTTGCGCAGGTGTTTCATGGTGGGGCTCCTTGGGACAGTTAACGTGATTGCGTCGGGCGTGAATGCAGCAAGCGGTTACCCAGCACCAGGAGCGCAAGGGTGACGGACCAGGCGACCAGTTGGACGCCCAGCGGCCGGTCGGTGTAGCCCACCAGCGCGGTCAGGGCGCGGCCGGTGAGGCTGGCGTCGGAGACCAGCCAGGAGGTGTCCCAGAGTTGGTAGCCCCAGGCGGGGATCAGGTCGATACCGGCGAGGATCGCGGCCGCCCGGCCCGCCATACCGGCGGCGAGCAAGGCGATCATCCAGCCGGTAATCGAAAACAGGCGCTTGAGGCTGATGGCGACCAGGCCGCGGTACATCAGCCAGGACAGCGCGGCGCCGGCGGCGATGCCGAGCACGCCACCCGCCAGCATCGACAGTGGGTCTGCCTGGCTCGACGCGGCGATGCCATAGAGGAACAGCACGATTTCCGAGCCTTCGCGCAGCACCGCTACGGTGATCACCACGGCCAGCGCCCAGAGTGATTTTTCGCCGTTGAGTACCGCATTGCCGGCGCTGCGCAGTTGGGTGGCCAGTTCGCGTCCGTGGCTGGCCATCCACAGGTTGTGCCAGCCCAGCATGACCACGGCGACCACCAGAATGGCCGCGTTGAAAATCTCCTGGCCAAAGCCCTGGAGTGCCTGGGTGATTGCGCCGGTAAAGAGCGCGAGGATCCCGGCACCCAGTACGCCGGCTGCGATCCCGCTGCCGATAAACAGCCCGCGCCGTGCCAGGCCCTGGGTGGCGGCCATCACGATGCCGACCACAATCCCGGCTTCCAGCACTTCTCGAAACACGATCAACAGACAGGCCAGCATGGCTTACTCCTTGGCCGCGACGGCAGTGACCGTGCCTTTGGCCTGGTCCGGGTGGTAGTCATCGAAGAAGGTGTAGGTGCCGGGATGCAGCGGGCCCGCAAACACCGTGACGGTGTTGCCGGGGACGATGATTTTTTCGAATTTCATGTCATAGCTTTCGAACTCATCGACGCTTTCGTCGTGGCTGGTGAGTTGAATACGAAAGCGCTCACCGGCCGGCACCTCGAAACTTGAGGGGCTGAAGGTGTGGTTTTGAATGACCAGGGTGACCAGCTGATCCGCCTGTGCAACGACGGGAAAAGCCAGCAGGACGAGAGCCAGCCGGGCAGGAGTGGGCATGCCGAATGTCCGCTAATGAGAACGATTCGCGGATGATTGGCTTTGTCTTTAAGTGTTACAAGTGAAGATCGAGTTAGATGGCGACCCGTTCAACCCTGGTTCAGGTTGCGGCAATGCGCGAGGGAGGGAGCAGCAGCCGTGGGCACCCGAGAGTGCCCACGGTGAGGGTTACCGGCGACGTTTTTCGATGTTGTAAACGAACGGCGCAACGATCTCGATGCTGCCGCCTTTCAACATGTCGGCCGGCGGCTTGGGCAGCGGCTGGGCACGACGGATCATGTCGAGGGTGGCGCGGTCCAGGTCGGCGTTGCCGGAGCGGCCCACCAACTCATAGGACAGCACGTTGCCATCGGCATCCACCACGAAACGCAAGCGGTTCAGGCCTTCCTTGCCACGCGCCTGGGCGCCTGGCGGGTACTTCTTGTACTTCTGCAGGTGGCCCAGCAGGGTACTTTCCCAGGTGGCCTTGGCCGCGATCTGCTGCGGTGAAGGGCCCGGCTGTGGCTGGGCGGATTTCTCCGTAGGCGCGTTGTTCTGCGGAGTTTCGCTCGGCGGCTCTTCGGAAGGTTTTTCCTTGGGCGGATCGGGCTTCTTCTCTACAGGCTTGGGCGGCTGTGGTTTTGGCTTGGGCTTGACCGGCTTTGGCACCTGGATCGTCGGCTTGGGTGCCTCAGCCAGTTTCGGCAATGGCAACTCTTCCACCGGCGCTGGCGGCTGTGGCGGCGTGATCACCTTCGGCGGGGCCGGAGGTGGCGGCGCCGGCATCGGTGCCAGGTCGATGACCATGGCGGCCGGTGGCAGTTGGACCATGTGTGGCGCCGACCACTGGAGCGCGATGATGATCGCGACGGCGTGGACGCCCAGCACGACGGCGAGGCTGGTGCCATAACGCGTCAGTTTGTGGCGCGTCGTGATCATTTCTTGGCTGCCGTCTCAAGTCCGACCAGGCCTACCTTGAGGTAGCCGGCTGCCCGCAGGGCATCCATCACGCTCATCAGGTCGCCGTAGTCCACGCCCTTGTCGGCCTGGAAGAAGATCGTCGTGTCTTTCTTGCCCTGGGTCTTGGCGTCGAGCACCGCGCCCAGGGTGTCGGATTTGACTTCTTCTTCGCCCAGGAACAGACGCTGGTCCGCCTTGACGCTGAGGAATATCGGTTTCTCTGGCCGTGGTGCCGGTTTCGCGCTGGAAGCGGGCAGGTCGACCTTGATGTCCACAGTGGCCAGGGGTGCAGCCACCATGAAGATGATCAGCAGCACCAGCATCACGTCGATAAACGGCGTGACGTTGATTTCGTGGTTCTCGACGAGCTCGTCGTCGCCTTGATTCAAATGCAGGCCCATGGCCGATTACCCCACTTTCACCATATGCGGTTGCGAGCTGCGCTCGGAAGGCAGGTGATCGAGGTCACGGCTGACCAGCAACAGGACTTCTGCCGAAGCGTCCGACACCTGAGCCTTGTAGCCAGCGATCGAACGGGCGAAGACGTTGTAGATGACCACCGCAGGAATCGCGGCAACCAGGCCCAGTGCGGTCGCCAGCAGGGCTTCGGCAATGCCGGGCGCCACGACGGCGAGGTTGGTGGTCTGGGTTTTGGCGATGCCGATGAAGCTGTTCATGATGCCCCATACGGTACCGAACAGGCCGACGAAGGGCGCGGTGGAACCAATGGTCGCCAGCACGCCGGTGCCGTTGCTCATGTTGCGACCGCAGGCTGCAACCAGGCGCTCAAGGCGGAAGCTGACACGTTCCTTGATGCCTTCTTTTTCACGGCTGTTGGCCGACAGGCGCATTTCTTCAAGGGCGTCGTGGACCAGCAGGTTCGCCAGGGTGCCCTTCTTCGCCGCGCTTTCGCTGGCTTCTTTCAGGGTGGTGGCTTTTTTCAGGTGGACGATTTCAGTGCGCAGGCGACGCTTGGCGCCCAGCAGCTCGAAGCCCTTGGCGATCCAGATGGTCCAGGTGATGATCGAGGCGATGGCCAGGCCGATCATCACGATCTTCACGATGATGTCAGCGTTCTGGTACATGCCCCAGGGCGACAGGTCGTGGGCCATGCCCAGGCTGTTGTCTTCTTCCAGTACGACGCCGGAGTCGTCAGCCGGAGCACCTTCGGCGGCCGGGGCCGGGTCGGTGGCAGCAGCCGGTGCAGCAGCAGGCGCCGCAGCGTTTTGCTCGTGGGCTGGCGCGGTCGCAGCAGGCTGTGTAGCCGGGGCGGTGTTATCGGCGAACGCGGCGGTCGGTGCCAGCAGAACGCTGAACAGCACTGCAGCAATCGCACGCCAGGCGCGGGATGGGCTGTGAGGCTTGGTTGGCGAAGCGGGGGATGTATTGCGTGTCATGCTGGCCGGACCTGAGAGAAAAAAATGAGTGATCGTCCTTCCAGACCGTAACGGGTCGAGGACAAATGGGCGGTTATTATTGCAAGTAATTCTTGTTAACAGAAGTAATACAGTTACTTTATTTGTCGTTTTGCTGGCCGCTGGTCATGTGCGGGGGCTAATCTTGACCTTTAAGAACGGAGTTTTGTGATGTCTGCGCCTTCTGTGGTGATTGCCGGTTGCGGCGATGTCGGTAGCCGTCTGGCCACCCAATTGCTGGCCCAGGGCTGGGAGGTTCATGGCCTGCGCCGGGATATCTCGCGCCTTCCCAAGGGTGTTATCGGGATTGCCGGCGACCTGTTCAATGAAGACTGCCCCGACACCTGGCCGGTGGGCGGGGTGGATTACCTGGTGTATTGCGCGGCGGCCACCGATCACGACGAAGCCGGCTATCGCGCAGCGTACGTGCAAGGGTTGCAACATGTGCTGGAGTGGTTGAACGACTACGGCCAGGCGCCCAGGCATTTGCTGTTTGTATCCAGCAGCAGTGTGTACGGGCAGCAGAACGGTGAGTGGGTCGACGAAAACTCCGAGACCCAGGCGGGCGGTTATTCCGGACAAGTCATGCTGGAAGCCGAGAAAGTGGCATTGAACAGCGGCATTCCCGCCAGCGTCGTGCGCCTGACCGGCATCTATGGCCCCGGCCGCGAGTGGCTGCTGAGCCAGGTGCGCCAGGGCTATCGCGTGGCGATTGACCCACCTTTATATGGCAACCGCATTCACGCGGATGACGCTGCGGGTTTGCTGGCGTTTTTGCTGCAGCACGTGGAGCAGGGCGGTGTGCTGGATAAATGCTACATCGGCGTCGATGACGCTCCGGCACCGCTGGCCGACGTGGTGGGCTGGTTGCGCGAGTACCTTGGCGTGACCGAATGGGCCGAGAACGCCAGCGTACGCCGGGCGGGCAGCAAGCAGTGCAGTAATGCCCGGGCCAAGGCGTTGGGTTGGGTGCCACGTTATCCAAGTTATCGCGAAGGGTATGCGGCCATTCTCGAGGGTTGATGGCGTTACTGTTTTTCCAGCAGCCACTGGCGTGGGCCTGGAGTGAGCTGGGGGATTTCGTCGGGCCGGGACAGGTTGATCGCCTTGAGAATCTCGAGTCGTTTGCCGTAGCGGACGAAAATCCAGCCGTCGCCGACATCGCCCTTGCCCAGGTAGAGGGTGTCATTGCCAGCGCCCTGGGTGGCGCAATCGCCGCCCAGGCACAGCTCGTACCGGTCGTTTTGCGCCAGGCCTGACACGGTGCCATCCGCCGTGAACATTACGATGTTGCCGATGCCTTGGCCTTCAATGATTTTCCATTGGCCGCCCATATAGGCTGAGTTCAGCGCCTGCCGGAAGGTTGTGCCCCACTTCGCTCCCGCGGGAGCTGGCGGGTCAGGGCGTATAAACACTTGCCCGGCGTAACGTTCTGTGGGGAGCTGGATCAACTGCTTGCCATCCGATCGAAGCTCGTCGGCGCCATGGCCGTTGTAGTCGACGGTCCATGCGCCCGGCGCCTTCGGCAGCAACTGACCTTCGCCCAGCTCGAACGCATTGCTGACTTGTGCCTTGCCGTTGCGGGTGTCGATGTTCCATTCCAGGTTCATGCCGTGAGCATCAAGGGCTCGCAGCAAGGGCCTGCCTTGGGCGGCTGAGTCGATGGCGGCCTGGTTGATCCACAGCCCGCTGATGTCGGGCGTTTGCGGCGGGTGAGTGCAGCCGCCCAGCAGGATCAGGCTAAGGACAAGTAATGTGCGCATGGGGGCAGTCTGCATAAGGTGGAAAGCGAGGCCGCAGACTAAAGAAAAAGGAGCCCGTGGGCTCCTTTGTTCTGTATCACTGTTTTTCCAGCAACCACTGCCGCGGTCCCGGGGTAAACGAGGGCACCTCGTCGGCCTGGGCGGTATTGATCGCCTGGAAGATTTCCAGTTGCTTGCCCTTGCGCGCAAAGATCCACGGGTTGCCCTGGCCGTTCAGTTGCAGCCAGATGCTGTCGTAGCCGCCGCTCATGGAGGCGCAATCACCTGCCAGGCACAGCGAGTACTGATCGGCACCCGGCAGGCCGGTTACCTGGCCATTGGGCTGGAACTGCACCGTCGCGCCTTCGCCATTGCCGCTGCTGATCTTCCAGGTGCCGCCCATATAGGCGGCGTACAGGGTACGCTCGAAGTTGGCGCCCAGCGGCGCGCCTTCGGGGGCGGGGTCCTTGGCACGGGCGAACAGTTGCTCGGGCTCGTTATCATTGGCCCCTTGCAGCAGTTGTTTGCCTTTACGCTTGAGTTCGGTGGCGGAGCCGCCGTAGAAATCGACGCTCCAGGCGCCGGATTTTTCACCCAGCAACTTGCCTTCAGCTACTTCAAAACCGTTGTAGTAGCGGGCCTGGGATGCTTTGGTGTTCACCTCCCATTCGAGGTTCGGACCATAGCTCTGCAGGGCTTCACGCAAAGGGCCGCCCTTGGCTGCCGCATCGATGGCGGCCTGGTTGATCCAGGTGCCGCTCACATCCAGGTCGGCGGGATTGCTGGCGCAGCCGCCGAGCAGCAGGGCGAGCAACGAAGAGGCAACGAGCGCTTTGCGCATTACGAAATCCTTCCAAGAACCAATTCGGCGCAGCCTTCCCGAGGAAGCGCTGCGCCGGATGTTTTACTCGATGACCAGAATGGCGTCCATCTCAACCTGCGCGCCCTTTGGCAGGGCGGCAACGCCGATGGCGGCGCGGGCTGGGTACGGTTGTTCGAAGTACTTGCCCATGATCTCGTTGACCTTGGCGAAGTGGCTCAGGTCGGTGAGGAAGATGTTCAGTTTGACGATGTCCTTGAACGAACCGCCTGCGGCTTCGGCCACCGACTTCAGGTTTTCGAAGACCTGGATGGTTTGGGCTTCAAAGCCTTCAACCAGCTCCATGGTTTTTGGGTCCAGTGGAATCTGGCCGGACATGTAGACGGTATTGCCCGCCTTGATCGCCTGGGAATAAGTACCGATTGCTGCTGGTGCCTTGTCGCTGGTGATAACAGTCTTGGTCATGAATGACTCCTTGTAATGGATGGGCTAGGCGCGCATGCGGGTGATGCGGATGACCCCGGTCAGGGCGCGCAGTTTCTTGATCACGCGGGCCAGGTGCACGCGGTCGTGCACGCTGACCACCAGTTGGACCACGCTGATGCGGCCATCGCGTTCGTCCATGCTGATTTTCTCGATATTGCCGTCGGCCGCATTGACGCTGCTGGCCAGCAGGGCGATCAGGCCGCGCTGATGTTCCAGTTCGACCCGCAGCTCGACGTTGAATTCGCCGGTGACATCCTTGGCCCACGAAAGCTGGATGCATTTCTCGGGGTTGTGGCGGATTTCACTGATATTGCGGCAGTTGTCCAGGTGCACCACCATGCCCTTGCCCGCAGACAGGTGGCCGACAATCGGGTCGCCGGGGATCGGCGTGCAGCACTTGGCGTAGCTGAGCACCAAACCTTCGGTACCGCGAATCGCCAGCGGGCCTTCGGGGCTTGGCAATTGTTCGCCTTCGCCCAGCAGGCGGCGGGCGACCACATAGGCCATGCGGTTGCCCAGGCCGATGTCTTCCAGCAAGTCTTCGATCAGTT
Source organism: Pseudomonas sp. PAMC 25886 (assembly GCF_000242655.1). Lineage (NCBI taxonomy): Bacteria > Pseudomonadati > Pseudomonadota > Gammaproteobacteria > Pseudomonadales > Pseudomonadaceae > Pseudomonas > Pseudomonas sp. PAMC 25886. Next base: position 116,551 of record NZ_AHHC01000021.1, on the reverse strand, counting down.
CCTGGCGGTACTCGTGGAGCATCGCCTGCACGCGCTCGGCCGGGATCTTGTCCAGGGAGCTGTCGAAGCCGTTGAGCACCTTGTTCAGCAGGCGTTCGCCCAGGCTGATGGACTCGGAGCGGCGCTGCAGTTTCAGGGCGTGACGGATGTGGGTGCGGGCCTTGCCGGTGACCACAAAGTTGAGCCAGGCCGGGTTCGGGCGTGCGCCCGGTGCGCTGACGATCTCCACCGTGGAACCGCTTTGCAGCGGTTCCGACAGCGGGGCCAGTCGACGATTGATCCGACAGGCTATGCAGCTGTTGCCCACGTCGGTGTGCACCGCGTAGGCAAAGTCGACCGCCGTGGAGCCTTTGGGCAGCTCCATGATCCGGCCTTTGGGCGTGAATACGTAGACCTCGTCCGGGAACAGGTCGATCTTCACACTTTCGATAAATTCGAGGGAGTTGCCGGCACGTTGCTGCATTTCCAGCACGCCCTTGACCCACTGGCGGGCGCGGGCATGGGTGCCTTTGGGCTGCTCGTCGCCGGTGGATTTGTACAGCCAATGGGCGGCGATACCGTTGTTGGCCATCTCTTCCATTTCGCGGGTGCGGATCTGGATCTCGATCGGCACCCCGTGCATGCCAAACAGCGTGGTATGCAGCGACTGATAGCCGTTGGCCTTGGGAATCGCGATGTAGTCCTTGAAGCGTCCCGGCAGGGGTTTGTACAAATTATGTACAGCGCCCAGCACGCGGTAGCAGGTATCGACCTTGTCGACGATGATCCGGAACGCATACACGTCCATGATTTCGTTGAAGGCCCGACGCTTGCCGCGCATCTTCTTGTAGATGCCGTAGATGTGTTTCTGCCGGCCGCTGACTTCGCCCTCGATCTCATCGATCGCCAGGCAATGGCTCAGGGACTCTTCGATCTTGTTGACGATTTCCTTGCGATTGCCCCGGGCGCGTTTGACCGCCTGGTAGATGCGTGCGGAACGCATCGGGTGCATGGCTTTGAAGCCGAGGTCTTCGAACTCGATACGAATGGCGTGCATGCCCAGCCGGTTGGCGATGGGCGCGTAGATTTCCAGGGTTTCCTTGGCGATGCGCCGGCGTTTTTCGCCGGACAGCACTTCCAGCGTGCGCATGTTGTGCAGCCGGTCGGCCAGCTTGACCAGGATCACCCGGATGTCCCGGGCCATGGCCATGGCCATCTTCTGGAAGTTTTCCGCCTGGGCTTCGGCCTTGGTCTCGAAGTTCATCTGGGTCAGTTTGCTGACCCCGTCGACCAGTTCGGCCACGGTTTCGCCAAATTGCGCACTGAGCGCTTCCTTGGCAATGCCGGTGTCTTCGATCACGTCATGCAGCATCGCAGCCATCAGGCTCTGATGGTCCATGTGCATGTCGGCAAGAATATTTGCCACCGCAAGAGGATGGGTGACATACGCCTCGCCACTGCGGCGGCGTTGGCCGTCGTGGGCTTGTTCGGCGTAGAAATACGCTCGGCGGACCAGGTTGACCTGGTCTGGGCCGAGGTAGGTCGATAAGCGATCGGCGAGGGCGTCTATGCTCGGCAAAGTATTAACTCCTGCCGTTGGCTGTGACCCCGCGCCGTGCTACGTCGACCAGGCATAGGCTTAGACGGCCTCGTTGGACTCGTCCTCGAACGCTGCAAACAGCGGTTCGTCTTCAACGATTTCGGCGTTGGCGATGAACTCGTAGCTCATCAGGCCTTCAGCGATTTCACGCAGGGCTACAACGGTAGGCTTGTCGTTTTCCCACTGGACCAGGGGCTCTTTGCCGCCAGTGGCCAGTTGACGGGCACGCTTGGTAGAGAGCATGACCAGCTCAAAGCGGTTATCCACGTGTTCTAGGCAGTCTTCAACGGTTACGCGGGCCATGGTATTCCTCGGAGCGAATGCAATATGCGCGCTGCCCGGTTGGGCGAGCGGACTGAACAGTTTAAAAAATCACCAGCGTTTAGGGAAGCGCTGATTTTTCGCAGGCCATCGCAAACGCGCTACAAGTGCCAATGTAAAGCCCTTGCAGCGGTTTTGGGAAGAGCCAATCAGCCGAGCAGTTCGGCCAATAATTTACCGAAACGCTGCTGCTGACGCTTTTGCTGGAGCTGATTGGTGCGGAAAATCGCTTTCAAATCGTCCAGGGCGTGGGCGAAATCGTCGTTGATGATCAGGTAGTCGTAGTCGACGTAGTGGCTCATTTCACTGACGGCTTCGCGCATGCGGCCTTCGATGATCTCGTCGCTGTCCTGCCCACGGTTGGTCAGGCGCTGGTGCAACGCTTCCAGCGACGGCGGCAGGATGAAGATCGAGCGGGCTTTGGGCATCAGCTGGCGCACTTGCTCGGCGCCCTGCCAGTCGATTTCCAGGATCAGGTCGTGGCCTTCGTCCAGAGTCTGCTGCAGATGGCTTTGCGAGGTGCCGTAGAGGTTGCCGAACACTTCGGCGCGCTCGAGGAAATCACCGTGCTCGATCATCTTCACGAACTCGGTGCGCTCGACGAAATGGTAGTGCACGCCGTTCACTTCACCCGGGCGCATGGCGCGAGTGGTGTGCGACACCGAGATGCGGATCTGCTCGTCAGCATCGGTCAGGGCTTTGACCAGGCTGCTTTTGCCCGCGCCCGATGGGGCGGAAATGATGTAGAGGGTGCCGGTGCTGTGGGTCATGTCAGGGTGCCTTACTCGATATTCTGTACTTGTTCGCGCATTTGCTCGATCAACACTTTGAGGTTGACCGCAGCCTGTGTGCTGCGCGGATCAAAGGCTTTGGAGCCCAGTGTATTGGCTTCGCGGTTGAGTTCCTGCATCAGGAAGTCCAGGCGCCGACCAGCGGCACCGGCTGATTTGAGTACGCGGCGCACTTCCAGGATGTGGGTGCTCAGGCGGTCGAGTTCTTCGGCGACGTCGCTCTTTTGGGCCAGCAGGACCATCTCTTGCTCAAGGCGCACCGGATCCAGCTCGGCCTGCATGTCGGTGAAGCGGTCCAGGACCTTCTGGCGCTGGGTGGCAAGCATCTGCGGCACCAGTTCGCGCAGGGTCACCACGTCTTCTTCGATGGACGTCAGGCGGTCGCTGATCAGGCGGGCCAGTTCGGCGCCTTCGCGCTCACGGCCGGCCTTGAGTTCCTTCAGGCCCTGGTTGAACAGCGCCAGGGCTTCGGCATTCAGGGCTTGCGGGTCGGTGGCGTCGGCCACCAGCACGCCGGGCCAGGCCAGCACTTCCAGGGGGTTGATGGCGGCAGGCTGCTTGATCAGGCCGGCGATGGTTTCGGCGGCGGCGACCAGTTGAGCGGCGCGCTCGCGATCGACCTGCAGCGGCTTGCCGGTGGTTTCCTCGGTAAAGCGCAGGGTGCATTCCAGCTTGCCGCGGGAGATGCCCTGGCGCAGCGCTTCACGGACCGCGCCTTCAAGGTCGCGAAACGACTCCGGCAGGCGCAGGTGCGGCTCCAGGTAGCGGCTGTTGACCGAGCGCAATTCCCAGCTCAGGGTGCCTTGGACGCCGGCTTTTTCGACGCGGGCGAAGGCGGTCATGCTGTGCACCATGGAGGTACCTCGCGATGCAGTCCCGCAAACGGGCGGGCTGATGGGTAGATTGAAGCCGACAGGCTGCGAAGGCGCAGGATTGTAGCTCAACGGGAAGGGTGTCCCCAAACAGTGGCTTCGCTGCCCGGGTTTGTAACAGGATTTTTTAGCCGTGCCGATCAGGGCTGGCGGCTCTATAATGCTCGGCAGTTTTTCGTCCTCCGTACAGGTATCCCCTATGAAACGTCCAAGTGGTCGCGCTGCCGATCAGCTCCGCTCGATCCGCATCACCCGCAACTACACCAAACACGCCGAGGGATCTGTACTGGTCGAGTTTGGCGATACCAAGGTTATCTGCACCGTCAGCGTCGAAAACGGCGTGCCGCGTTTCCTTAAAGGCCAGGGCCAGGGTTGGTTGACCGCCGAGTACGGCATGCTGCCGCGTGCCACCGGCGAGCGTAACCAGCGTGAAGCCAGCCGTGGCAAGCAAGGCGGCCGCACCCTCGAAATCCAGCGCCTGATCGGCCGTTCCCTGCGCGCTGCGCTGGACATGTCCAAGCTGGGCGACGTGACCTTGTACGTCGACTGCGACGTGATCCAGGCCGACGGCGGCACCCGCACCGCGTCCATTACCGGCGCCATGGTTGCCCTGGTCGATGCGCTCAAGGTCATCAAGAAACGTGGCGGCCTGAAAGGTGGCGATCCGCTCAAGCAGATGATCGCTGCGGTGTCGGTTGGCATGTATCAGGGCGAGCCTGTGCTGGATCTGGACTATCTTGAAGATTCGGCTGCCGAGACCGACCTGAACGTGGTGATGACCAGCACCGGTGGTTTCATCGAAGTGCAGGGCACCGCCGAAGGCGCGCCATTCCAGCCGGCGGACCTGAATGCCATGCTGGCACTGGCCCAGAAAGGCATGACCGAGATCTTCGAACTGCAGAACGCCGCATTGGCCGACTGATTCAACCCCAAGGAGCTACGCCATGAGTGACAGTCAACTTCCACTGCCGACACCGTCCAAGGAAGTTCGCCAGTGGGCGATGCTCTGTCACTTCGCGGCGTTCTTCGGGTTGATGTTCCCGTTCGGCAGCCTGCTGGGGCCTTTGATCCTGTGGCAGGTGAAGAAGGACGCGGACCCGTTCATCGATGACCAGGGCAAGGAAGCGCTGAACTTCCAGATCACCGTGGGCATTGCCTGGGCGGTCTGCTTCCTGCTGGGCTTCATCGTGATCGGCTTCGTGTTGATGACCGTCCTGGTGATCGGCGCGGTGGTGATGACGATCATTGCGGGCATCAAGGCCAACAAAGGCGTGGCTTATCGTTATCCGTGGACGTTGCGGTTGATCAAATAACCACCGCCCACAAAAAAACCGACAGCGATGTCGGTTTTTTTGTGCCTGGAAAAAGACCTTAGATGGTCAGTGTCCAGTCGTAGTCCACGATCAGCGGCGCGTGCTGCGAGAAGCGCGGCTGGCGTGGCAGGCGTGCACTGCGCACAAAGCGGCGCAGGCCCGGGGTCAGCAGCTGATAGTCAAAACGCCAGCCCAGGTTGAGCATCTCGGCCTGTTCGTTATCCGGCCACCAGCTGTACTGGTCGCCTTCGCGGCTGACTTCCCGCAGGGCATCGACATAGCCCATGTTGCCGACAATCTCGTCCATCCAGGCCCGTTCCGGCGCCAGGAAACCCGGGGATTGCTGGCTGTCGCGCCAGTTCTTGATATCCAGCTTCTGTTGCGCCACGTACAGCGAGCCACAGTAAATGTACTCGCGACGTTTGCGCCGCTGTTTATCCAGATAACGGGCGAAATCGTCCATTAGCTTGAACTTCTGGTTCAAGTCTTCATCGCCATTCTGCCCTGATGGAAGCAGCAAGGTCGCGATGCTGACCTTATCGAAATCGGCTTGCAGGTAGCGCCCGTAGCGGTCGGCTGTCTCGAAGCCGAGGCCGCTGATGACCGCCTTGGGTTGCAACCGCGAATACAAAGCCACGCCACCTTGGGTGGGAACTTCGGCATCACAGGCATAAAGGAAGTAGCCATCCAGTTGGAAGGCTGGGTCGTCCAGTTCAAAGGCGGAGGCGCGGGTGTCCTGCAGGCAGATGACGTCGGCATTCTGGGCTTGCAGCCAACTGAGCAAACCACGCTCGACTGCAGCCTGAATACCATTGACGTTCACACTGATGATCCGCATAAATGGCCCCAAAAATCGCGTGCGTGTATGATACACGCCGTCTACCTAATTAGCTAAATCCGTGGTATCTGAGGCTTTTTTCATGCAGGCGTATCAACGCGATTTCATTCGTTTTGCCATCGATCGCGGCGTATTGCGCTTCGGTGAGTTCACCCTGAAGTCCGGGCGCACCAGCCCTTACTTCTTCAATGCCGGCCTTTTCAACTCGGGTTCTGCCCTGGCGCAGCTGGGTCGTTTCTATGCGGCCGCCATCGTTGAAAGCGGTATTTCCTTCGACGTGCTGTTCGGCCCGGCCTACAAAGGCATTCCCCTGGCCGCCGCGACTGCCGTGGCGTTGGCTGAACATCACGGGCAGGATCTGCCATGGTGTTTCAACCGCAAGGAAGCCAAGGCCCACGGCGAAGGCGGCAGCCTGGTGGGCGCACCGCTCAAGGGCGACGTGCTGATCATCGACGACGTCATCACCGCCGGCACGGCGATTCGCGAAGTGATGCAAATCATCGCTTCCCAGGACGGCGCCAAGGCAGCCGGCGTGTTGATCGCGCTGAACCGTCAGGAGCGCGGCAACGGTGAATTGTCGGCGATCCAGGAAGTGGAACGTGATTTTGGCATTCCTGTCGTGAGCATCGTGTCCCTGAACCAGGTGCTGCAGTTCCTGGAAGATGACCCGCAGCTCAAGCAGCATCTGCCGGCGGTTAAGGCCTATCGCGAGCAGTTCGGCGTTTGATGTTTCTGTAGGAGTCGGGCTTGCCCGCGATGGCATCACCTCGGTACAACTGATTTACCGAGGTGCTTGCATCGCAGGCAAGCCAGCTCCCACAAAAAAGGCCCCGTTCAATCTGGTTGAACGGGGCCTTTTGTTTTCTGCGTTTAAGGGCGCTTGCGATTGCTGATCAGGGTACCCACACCGGTGTCGGTGAAGATTTCCAGCAGGATCGCATTCGGAACCCGGCCGTCCAGGATCAACGAACTGCCGACGCCGCCTTGTACCGCTTCCAGTGCGCAGCGGATCTTCGGCAGCATGCCGCCGTAGATGGTGCCGTCGGCGATCAGGTCGTCCACTTGCTGGGTCGTCAGGCCGGTCAATACCTTGCCTTCCTTGTCCATCAAGCCGGCGATGTTGGTGAGCAGCATCAGCTTCTCGGCCTTCAACGCCTCGGCCACCTTGCCGGCCACCAGGTCGGCGTTGATGTTGTAGGACTCACCGTTGGCACCGACGCCGATTGGCGCAATCACCGGAATGAAATCGCCTTTCACCAGCAGGTTCAGCAGGTCGGTGTTGATGCCGATCACTTCGCCCACCTGGCCGATGTCGATGATTTCCGGCTGGGTCATCTCCGGGGTCTTGCGGGTTACGGTGAGCTTCTTCGCCCGGATCAGCTCGGCGTCCTTGCCGGTCAGGCCGATGGCGCTGCCGCCGTGGCGGTTGATCAGGTTGACGATGTCTTTGTTCACCTGGCCGCCGAGGACCATCTCCACCACGTCCATGGTCTGGGCGTCGGTTACGCGCATGCCGTCGATGAAGTGACTCTCGATGGACAGGCGCTTGAGCAGGTCACCGATTTGCGGGCCGCCACCGTGCACCACCACCGGGTTGATCCCGACGGCTTTCATCAACACGATGTCGCGGGCAAAGCCGGTTTTCAGCTCGTCGCTTTCCATGGCATTGCCGCCGTACTTGATCACCAGCGTCTTGCCGACGTAGCGTCGAATGTAAGGCAACGCTTCGGAAAGGACCTTGGCGGTGTTGGCGGCGGCTTCGCGTTCGAGGGTCATTCAGGGCTCCGGTACAAAAAATCAGAACGGTAATTGGAGATCAGGGGCAACACGTTTCAACTGGGCGTGGAACACGTCCTTGATGCGCTGCAACTCAGCCTCGGAATCCGCCTCGAAACGCAGCACCAGCACCGGTGTGGTGTTGGATGCGCGAACCAGGCCCCAGCCTTTGGCGTAATCGACCCGCACGCCGTCAATGGTGGTCAGGTTGGCGCCTTCGCCCCATTGCGCATCGTGCAGTGCGTCAATGATGCTGAATTTGCTCTCTTCGGTCACATGGATATTGATCTCAGGCGTAGAAATATCATCCGGGAAGGTTGCAAACAGGTCTTCCGCGGTGGATTTTTCCTTGCTGAGGATCTCCAGCAGACGAGCGGCGCTGTAAATACCGTCGTCAAAACCGAACCAGCGCTCCTTGAAGAACACGTGGCCGCTCATTTCGCCGGCCAACAGCGCGCCGGTTTCCTTCATTTTCTTTTTGATCAACGAGTGACCGGTCTTCCACATTAGCGGGCGACCACCGTATTCCTTGATCAGCGGCGTCAGGCGGCGGGTGCATTTGACGTCGAAGATGATCTCGGCGCCCGGGTTGCGCGCCACGACGTCGCGGGCAAACAGCATCAGCAGGCGGTCAGGGAACACGATATTGCCGGTGTTGGTCACCACGCCGACGCGGTCGCCGTCGCCGTCGAACGCCAGGCCCAGGTCGGCGCCGGTTTCCTTGACCTTGGCGATCAGGTCTACCAGGTTTTCAGGCTTGCCCGGGTCCGGGTGGTGGTTGGGGAAGTTGCCGTCGACCTCGCAAAACAGCGGGATCACTTCGCAATTCAGCGCTTCGATCAGCTGCGGGGCGATCACGCCGGCCGCGCCGTTGCCGCAATCGACCACCACTTTCAGGCGGCGGGCGAGTTTGACGTCGCGGGTGATCTCGTCCGAGTAGCGATCGAGAATCTCAACCTTGGTGATGGTGCCGGCACCGCTGGTCAGGTCGTTGGTCTTCAGGCGCGTGTGCAGGGCCTGGATCTGTTCGTTGGCGAGGGTGTCGCCGGCGATGACGATCTTGAAACCGTTGTAGTCCGACGGGTTGTGGCTGCCGGTGAGCATCACGCCCGACTTGCCGGCCAGTACGTTGGCCGCGTAGTACAGCGCAGGCGTCGGCACCAGGCCCACGTCACTGACGTGGCAGCCGCTGTCGGCCAGGCCCTGAATCAGTTGCTCGACCAGCTCGGGGCCGGACAGGCGGCCGTCACGGCCCACGGAAACGTCAGGCTCGCCCTGCGCCAGGCTCTGGGAGCCAATGGCGCGGCCGATCCAGTAGGCGGTCTCGGCGGTCAGGGTCTTGGGGACCACGCCACGGATGTCATAGGCGCGGAAAATGCTGTCGGGAAATGTCGGGGCGACTCGGGCTGCATTGCTCATTGCGGGGGGGAACTCCATCTGAAAAGGGCGGGGCTGGCCTCAGGGGTGCTGACCGGCAGGCTCAAACTGAAGGGTAAGACGGCGTTTTTGGCATAGAGTTCGTGGTGCAAAAGTGCCATCGGCGCCGAAGCACCGCCCTTTCGCCCGCTTAATGCCCTGATTTCACTGGGGAAATCTTGCTGATAAGTTCCGCGCATTCTTCATCCTGAAAGGCCATGCGTTGGCGTCAGGCCGGGTGAGGCACCCGGCTTGGTTCTGCTAAGTCAGTTCAGCTTAGTCAGTGGCTGCCGGAATGCCCGAAGCCACCTGCACCGCGCTGGGTTTCGTCGAACTCTTCGACCAGTTCGAAATGCGCCTGCACCACGGGTACCAGCACCAGTTGGGCAATTCGCTCGCCGACGGCGATGTTGAACGCGGTCTGACCACGGTTCCAGCACGACACCATCAGCTCGCCTTGATAATCCGAGTCGATCAGGCCGACCAGGTTGCCGAGGACGATGCCGTGTTTGTGACCCAGGCCGGAGCGCGGCAGGATCAGCGCCGCCAGGCCCGGGTCACCCACGTAGATCGACAGGCCGGTGGGAATCAGAATGGTCTGGCCCGGCTCAAGCACGGTGTCCTGCTTGAGCATGGCGCGCAGGTCGAGGCCGGCGGAGCCCGGAGTGGCGTAGGCCGGCAGCGGGAATTCGTTGCCGATGCGGGGGTCGAGGATCTTGGCTTGCAAAGCGTGCATGGAAATTAAACCTGGTTCAGCCGTAGGGCGATAAATGAGATCAGTTGGCGGGCAATCTTGCCCTTGCTGGTCTGGGCGAAAACGGTGGCGTGCAACTCGCGGTCGATCACGCTGATGGCGTTTTCCTCGCTGTTGAAGCCGATGCTCGGGTTGGCGACATCGTTGGCGACAATCAGGTCGAGGTTTTTGTCTTTCAATTTGCGTGCGGCGTAGTCCAGCAAATGCTCGGTTTCCGCGGCGAAACCGACGCTGAACGGACGGTCCTCACGGGTGGCGATGGTGGCCAGAATGTCCGGGTTGCGGACCATTTGCAGGAGCAGGCCGTCACCGCTTGTAGGGTCTTTCTTGAGCTTCTGCGGCGCAACCACTTCGGGGCGGTAGTCCGCTACCGCTGCCGAGGCGATAAACAGGTCGCAGGGAATCGCCGCTTCACAGGCCGCCAGCATGTCGCGGGCGCTGACTACGTCGATTCGGGTGACGCGATCCGGCGTTGGCAGATGCACCGGGCCGGTGATCAGGGTTACCCGGGCGCCTGCCTCGACCGCCGCTTCAGCCAGGGCAAAGCCCATTTTTCCTGAGCTATGGTTGGTGATGTAGCGCACCGGGTCGATGTTTTCCTGGGTCGGACCGGCGGTGATCAGCACGTGCTTGCCGGTCAGCGCCAGGTGCTGGAAGCAGTCGGCGGCGCATTGGGCGAGGTCGGTGGCTTCGAGCATGCGGCCCATGCCCACGTCGCCGCAGGCCTGGCTGCCGGAGGCCGGGCCGAAGACCTTGAGGCCGCGGCTTTGCAGGAGCTGGGTGTTGGCCTGGGTGGCCGGGTCGCGCCACATGGCCTGGTTCATGGCCGGGGCGATGGCGACGGTGGCGTCGGTGGCCAGCACCAGGGTCGTCAGCAGGTCGTCGGCAATGCCTTGGGCCAGGCGGGCGATCAGGTCGGCGGTGGCCGGGGCGATCAGCACCAGGTCGGCCCACTTGGCCAGCTCGATGTGGCCCATGGCGGCTTCGGCCGCAGGGTCCAGCAAGTCGAGGTGAACCGGGTGGCCGGACAGGGCTTGCATGGTCAGCGGGGTAATGAATTCACTGCCGCCACGGGTCATGACCACGCGCACTTCGGCGCCTTGGTCCAGGAGCCTGCGAACCAGCTCTGCGCTCTTGTAGGCGGCAATGCCGCCGCCGACGCCGAGAACGATGCGTTTCCGATACAGACGCTGCATTGGCTTGCCTTTCCAGTTCAGTGATGGCGTTGCGATGCCCCCTCCCCAGGTGAAATCGCACGCAAAAAGATGGCCTAAGATACCACAGCGTCCGCCATGCAACAGCGGCGCACATGCACACGGAGGTGCCATGAGTATTCGTGATTGGCCTGCGGCCGAGCGCCCGCGGGAGAAGCTGTTGGAGCTGGGGGCGGCGAGTCTTTCCGACGCCGAATTGCTGGCGATTTTCCTGCGCACCGGGGTGGCCGGTAAAAGTGCCGTCGACCTGGCGCGGCACCTGCTGGCGCAATTTGGCAGCCTGCGGGCACTGATGGAGGCCCGGCGGTTGGTGTTCAGCCAGCACCTGGGGTTGGGGCCGGCGAAGTTCGCCCAGCTCCAGGCCGTGCTGGAAATGGCCCGTCGCCATCTGGCTGAGCGCCTGCGCTGCGATTCGGTGCTGGAAAGCCCGGAGGCGGTGCGCGACTACCTGAAGGCGCTGTTACGCCATGAGCCTCACGAGATATTTGGCTGCCTGTTTCTCGACTCCAAACATCGGGTGCTGGGGTTCGAGAAGTTGTTTCAAGGCACCATCGACACCGCCACGGTCTACCCCCGGCAAGTGGTCAAGCGCGCCCTGGACTACAACGCCGCCGCCCTGATCCTGTGCCACAACCATCCTTCCGGCAGCGCCGAGCCCAGCATCGCTGATCGAAAAATGACCAGGGTGCTGCAAAAGGCTCTGGAGATGGTGGACGTGCGCGTGCTGGACCACATCATTGTGGGGGAGGGTGACCCGCTGTCGATGGCGGAGTATGGGTGGATGTAGGGTGAAAGCCGCTGCAAGTGGCAAGCTGCAAGCCTCAAGCAGGCTTGCAGCTTGCAGCTTATGGCTTGACGCTGACTTTCGAGTAATCCTGACGCCCGAACGGGCTCACCTGGTACCCCTCGACATTCTTGCGAGTCAGGGCGAATGCGGTCGGATGCGCCAGTGGCAGCCACAGTGCCTGTTGCTGGATCTGCGCCTGGGCCTGCTGATACAGCTTGCTGCGCACGCCCTGTTCGCTGGTGGTCTTGCCGGCGCTGATCAGCTTGTCCAGTGCCGGGTCGCAGTAGCGGGCGAAGTTGGTGCCGGACTTCACTGCCGCGCAGGAGAACTGCGGCGTGAGGAAGTTATCCGGGTCGCCGTTGTCGCCGGCCCAGCCCATGAACAACAGGTCGTGCTCACCCGCCTTGGCGCGGCGGATCAGTTCGCCCCACTCGATCACGCGGATTTCAGCCTGGATGCCGACCTTGGCCAGGTCCGCTTGCAGCAACTGCGCGCCGAGGCTCGGGTTGGGGTTCAGCAGGCTGCCCGACGGCCGGGTCCAAATGGTGGTCTTGAAGCCGTCCTTGAGTCCGGCGCGGTCCAGTAGCTGCTTGGCCTTGGCGATGTCTTGCGGGTAGCCCGGCAAGTCCTTGGCGTAGCTCCAGGTGTTGGGCGGGTAGGGGCCGTTGGCGGCTTCGGCGGTGCCTTCAAATACGGCCTTGAGGTAGCTGGCCTTGTCGAAGGCGAGGTTGATCGCCTGGCGAACTTCCGGCTTGTCCAGCGGCGGGTGCTGGCTGTTAATGGCGACAAACGCAGTCATGAAGGCCGCGGTTTTCTCGATCTTCAGGTCAGCGTCTTTCTTGGCGGCGTCGATGTCCAGTGGCTTGGGCGACAAGGCGATCTGGCACTCGTCGCGACGTAATCTCTGCAGGCGCACGTTGGCGTCCGGGGTGATCGCGAAGATCAGGTTATCCACCGCAGGTTTGCCGGCGAAGTAGTCCGGGTTGGCCTTGTAGCGAATCGTCGCGTCCTTCTGGAAGCGCCCGAAAATGAACGGCCCGGTGCCGATAGGCTGGCTGTTGAGCTTCTCGGGTGTGCCGGCCTTGAGCAGTTTGTCGGCGTATTCCGCCGGGTAGATCGAGGCAAAGCCCATGCTCAAGGCGGCGAGGAAGGTCGAATCGGCGTGGTCCAGGGTAAAACGCACGGTCAGCGGGTCAAGGGCGTCGATCTTCTTGATCAGCGTGGGCAGTTGCAGGGATTGGGCGTGAGGGAAGCCGCTTTGGGCGACCTTGTGCCACGGGTTGGCCGGGTCGAGCATGCGTTCGAAGCTGAAGCGCACGTCTTCGGCGGTCAGGGTGCGGCTTGGGGTGAAGTAGTCGGTGCGATGGAATTTAACGTCCTGGTGCAGCTTGAAGGTGTACGTCAGGCCGTCCGGCGACACTTCCCAGCTGTCCGCCAGGCTGGGGACCAGCTTGCCACTGGTGGCGTCGAAGTCCACCAGGCGGTTCATCAATACGTCTGCCGAGGCGTTGGTGGTGGTCAGCGAGTTGTATTGCACCACGTCGAAGCCTTCGGGGCTGGCTTCGGTGCAGACGCTCAAGGTGGTAGCCGCCTGGGCGTGTGCAGCAATAAAAAGAGGGGCTAGCAATAGCGGTAGGGCAGCGAGGCGCATATTCGGTTTCCTTTGCAGATCGAAGGCCCATCTGCGAGTGCAGTCTGGAAAAGTCCTACCGTAGTGGGCTGATTGACAAATGACTAGCCCATTTTTGCCTGTGCTTTTGCCTCAAATACTGTTTTGATGGCGCCTCAGGTCGTTTTGCCGGGCACTTTGCAGTGCGCGCAGGCGCTGTAAATCATTCTGTGCGACGAGCGGTTAGCTTCTATAGCGGCCCACCCTGGCAACGGTTCAGGCGTCCATGGCCTGGATTTACGCGTGGAAAAACACACGGCCTGTTGTTGCACTGGGGTCTTTCTGGTATAAAGCAGCGCTCTTTTCTAGGGGCCCGGTTCCTTCGCTAGTAGGTGTAGCCGGTAAGACCCTAAAGAAACGCGGCGCCTGGCGCCAAATGACTGAGAGATTAAGCGGCCAACCCATGCCGGGTTGGGCATGTGGTTTTAGAGGGCTGAGGCATGTCGAGAGTCTGTCAAGTTACCGGTAAGGGTCCGGTGACTGGGAATAACATTTCCCACGCAAACAACAAAACCCGTCGTCGTTTCCTGCCAAACCTGCAGCATCACCGCTTTTGGGTTGAAGAAGAGAAACGTTTTGTCCGTCTGCGCGTATCTGCCAAAGGCATGCGTGTTATCGACAAGCGTGGCATCACTGTCGTGCTGGCCGAACTGCGCCGCGACGGCAAAATCTAAGGAGCTAAATCATGCGTGAATTGATTCGAATGATCTCTAGCGCCGGTACTGGTCACTTCTACACTACCGACAAGAACAAGCGTACTACCCCGGACAAGCTCGAAAAGAAAATGTTCGACCCGCGCGTTCGCAAGCACGTGATCTACAAAGAAGGCAAAATCAAGTAATTGGTTTTCTTTCTTGTGAAAAAAAGCCCGTATCTCACGATGCGGGCTTTTTTTTGTGCCTGAAGAATTAATTGATCAGGCCTTTTCTTCGAACACCACGTAGATCTTGCGGCAGGGTTCCAGCACTTCCCAGGTGCCACTGAAACCGGCCGGGATGACGAAGCGGTCGCCGGCCCGCAAGGTCTTGGCGTTGCCGTCGGCGTCACGCAATACAGAGACGCCCTGCACGATCTCGCAGTATTCATGCTCGGTGTAGTTGACCTTCCACTGCCCGACCTCACCTTCCCAGACTCCGGCGCTCATTTGGCCGCACGGACTGTTGTAGTGGTTGTAGACGGTTTGCTCGGGATCACCCTTGAGGATTTTCTCCGCGGCCGGACGGTAGCGGTCAGGTTCGGTCCTGGCCTGGCTGAAGTCGACGATATTCTGGATGTTCATGGGCGTGTCCCGTCTGGCCTGCGGTTGGAGAGCCCAAAGTCTATGTTTATTAAAATGAACATCGCAAGGGCGTTTGCTGGCGTTATGTCAAATATATTGAAACATCCATCGTCGCTGGTTTAGGGTGGCAGCTGCCTTGAGCCGAACAGCTGGCTGGCCGGGCAAGAATTCTTCGAAGGTGCCTGGGTACATCGCCCGGCCCTTGTATTCAATAAGAGGAGGACACTCGCATGACCACCCTGACCCGTGCCGACTGGGAACAACGCGCCAAGGATCTGAAGATCGAAGGCCGTGCCTACATCAATGGCGAATACACCGCCGCTGTTTCCGGCGACACGTTCGAATGCCTCAGCCCGGTCGATGGCCGCCTGCTGACAACCGTTGCCAGCTGTGACGTCGCCGACGCCCAGCGCGCTGTTGAAAACGCCCGCGCCACCTTCAATTCCGGTGCGTGGTCGCGCCTGGCGCCAGCCAAACGCAAAGCGACCATGATCCGTTTTGCCGGCTTGCTCAAGGCCAACGCCGAAGAGCTGGCCCTGCTTGAAACCCTGGACATGGGCAAGCCGATCAGCGACTCCCTGTACATCGACGTTCCCGGCGCGGCGCAAGCCCTGAGCTGGAGCGGCGAGGCCATCGACAAGATCTACGACGAAGTCGCCGCCACACCCCACGACCAACTGGGCCTGGTGACCCGCGAGCCCGTCGGCGTTGTCGCGGCCATCGTGCCGTGGAACTTCCCGCTGATGATGGCCTGCTGGAAACTCGGGCCGGCGCTGTCCACCGGTAACTCGGTGATCCTCAAGCCGTCTGAAAAGTCGCCGCTGACCGCCATCCGCATCGCGGCCCTGGCCGTTGAAGCCGGGATCCCGAAAGGCGTGTTCAATGTGCTGCCGGGTTATGGTCACACTGTGGGCAACGCTTTGGCGCTGCACATGGACGTCGACACCCTGGTGTTCACCGGTTCCACCAAGATCGCCAAGCAGCTGCTGATTCGCTCCGGCGAGTCGAACATGAAGCGCGTCTGGCTGGAAGCCGGCGGCAAGAGCCCGAACATCGTGTTCGCCGATGCCCCGGACCTGCAAGCTGCCGCTGAATCCGCCGCCAGCGCCATCGCCTTCAACCAGGGCGAAGTGTGCACCGCCGGTTCGCGCCTGCTGGTAGAGCGTTCCATCAAGGATAAATTCCTGCCGCTGGTGATCGAGGCCCTCAAGGCCTGGAAGCCGGGCAACCCTCTGGACCCGGCCACCACGGTAGGTGCACTGGTGGATACTCAGCAGATGAACACCGTGCTGTCGTACATCGAGGCCGGGCATGCCGATGGCGCCAAGCTGGTGGCCGGTGGCAAGCGCACGTTGCAGGAAAGCGGCGGCACTTATGTCGAACCGACGATTTTCGACGGTGTGACCAACGCCATGAAGATCGCCCAGGAAGAAATCTTCGGCCCAGTGCTGTCGGTGATTGCCTTCGACAGCGTGGAAGAAGCCATTGCGATCGCCAACGACACCCAATACGGCCTGGCTGCTGCGGTGTGGACGTCGAATATCTCCAAGGCGCACCTCACCGCCAAGGCACTGCGTGCCGGCAGCGTGTGGGTCAACCAGTACGATGGCGGCGACATGACCGCACCGTTTGGTGGTTTCAAGCAGTCGGGTAACGGCCGCGACAAGTCGCTGCACGCGTTCGACAAGTACACCGAGCTGAAGGCGACCTGGATCAAGTTGTAAGTAATCCCGGCGACTCCCTGTAGGAGCGAGCTTGCTCGCGAAGGACTTGAACGATGACGCGGGCATTCTGGATGCACGCGGTGCTCTCAAGTTTTTCGCGAGCAAGCTCGCTCCTACAGTTCGTTTGCAGCCCTGAAAAATAATGATCCACAGGAGCGTGGAAATGCGTTGGGCGACCTATTTCGCCGTGTTGGCGTCGGTCTTGAGCGTGGGCCTGGCCCTGGGCGTGAGCATGCCGCTGGTGTCTCTGCGCCTGGAAAGCTGGGGTTACGGCAGTTTTGCCATCGGCGTAATGGCCGCCATGCCGGCCTTCGGTGTACTGCTCGGGGCCAAGGTTTCCAGCGGCCTGGCCTCGCGCCTGGGCACGGCGAACCTGATGCGCCTGTGCCTGTGGGGCGGGGCGGTTTCCATCGGATTGCTGGCGGTACTGCCCAGCTACCCGGTGTGGCTGGTGCTGCGGCTGATGATCGGGGTGATCCTGACCATCGTGTTTATCCTCGGCGAAAGCTGGATCAACCAACTGGTGATCGAGCGCTGGCGCGGCCGGCTGGTGGCGCTGTATGGCTGCAGTTATGCCTTGAGCCAACTGTCGGGCCCGTTGCTGCTGGGCGCGCTGGGTACGGATAACGACATCGGATTCTGGGTAGGCGTTGGCTTGCTGACGTTCTCGCCGATCCTGCTGTTGGGCCGATCCGGCGCGCCGACTGCCGAGTCCTTCAGCGTGACCTTCGGCGACTTGCTGCGTTTCTGTCGAGGCTTGCCGGCGATTGCCTGGGCGGTGGCGTTATTCGCTGCATTCGAGGCGATGATTCTTACGCTGCTGCCGGTGTATTGCCTGCAGCAGGGCTTCACCGCCGAGATCGCCCTGGCGATGGTCAGCACCGTGGTGGTCGGTGACGCGTTGCTGCAACTGCCGATTGGCGCGCTGGCGGACTACCTGCCTCGGCGCACGCTGTTTCTCGGCTGTGCACTGATGCTGCTGGCGACGAGCCTGGCGATTCCACCGTTGCTGGATACGCTAATGATCTGGCCGGTGTGGGTGCTGTTCGGGGCCAGTGCCGGCGGGTTATTCACCTTGTCGCTGATCCTGATTGGCGAACGCTACCGTGACGACGCTTTGGTGCGTGCTAATGCGCACATCGCGCAGCTGTGGGGCATTGGCTGCCTGATCGGGCCGTTGGTGGCGGGTGCCGGCAGCCAGTGGATCAGCGGGCATGCCTTGCCGCTGTTGATGGCGGCGGGGGCGTTGGGTTTGGTGATTCTGCTGCTCCGCCAAGGCGCGTTCGGCGCTACACAGCCGGCCTGAACTTGAAATGCGAACAACTGTGGGAGCTGGCTTGCCTGCGATAGCGAAGTGTCAGCTTGCGCATCCTGTGCCTGACACTCCGCAATCGCGGGCAAGCCCTGCTCCCCCAAGGCTCTGCGCTGTTCTTAAAGCATGCGTTCCAGCCCGACGGATGTGGCGAACCAGGCATTGAACCGGCGCCACCAGTTACCCGGCTCGCGGGTCAGGGTGTGCAGTTGGCCATTGTCTTCGGTCACCCAGACCACCTGGCCATCCTGCAGTTTCGCCTGATAGCTCAATGGCGGCGCCATGCCTTCCAGTGCAAGGTTGCGCACGTGCTCTGCCAGCTCCGGGCTGTCTACCAGCACCCCGACTTCGGTGTTCCACAGCACCGAGCGCGGGTCGAAGTTGAAGGAGCCGATGAAGGATTTCTCCCGGTCAAAGATGATCGCCTTGCTGTGCAGGCTGGAATCCGAGCCGTGGAAAGTGCCTTTGCGGAACAGATGAGGGCCGCTGCCGCCGCCATCTCCCGGCTGCCGGCGCAATTCGTACAGCTTTACCCCGTGTTCCAGCAACGCCTTGCGATAGGGCGCATAACCGCCGTGCACCGCTGGCACGTCGGTGGCTTCCAGGGAATTGGTCAACAGGCTCACCGAGACGCCGGCGTCCGCACGGCCGGTCAGGTACACGAGGCCAGGTTGCCCTGGTACGAAGTACGCCGAAATCATCATCAGCTCATGGCTGACCCCTTCCAGCTCCGGTGCCAGCTGAGTGGTGAGCAGCAGCCGGGGATCCGGATCGGCCTTGGCCAGCACTTTGCTCGGCGCATCCCACAGCGCCTGGTTCCAGGCCCAGATCAGCTCACGGCGCCAGATGTCCATGCGCGGCTGGGTCTTGTAGGTGCGCAGGCGGTTGTACAGGGCATGGTTTTGTTGGCGCGATTCGGCCAGGGAGTCTTCCAGGCGTACGCGGGCGCTGGCCAGGTCGCCTTTGGAGGCGCTGCTGACGAAGTCACCGATGGGTTTGCTCAGGGCACTGTTCCAGTACTGATCGAAACTGTGGCCCAGTTGCTCGGCCACCGGGCCCACGCTGAGCATGTCGATATCGGTGAAGTTGAGGTTGGGTTCGGCGTCGAAATACTCATCCCCCAGGTTGCGCCCGCCAACGATGGCCACGCTGTTGTCTGCCAGCCACAGCTTGTTGTGCATGCGCCGGTGTTGCAGCGAGAGGTCGAACAGCCGTGCCATGGCCCGCGTTACGCCGGTGCTGCGGCCCAGGTGCAGCGGGTTGAACAGGCGGATCTGGATGTGCGGGTGGGCGGCGAGGGTGGCGATGATCTGGTCCAGGCCGTCGCTGGTGGTGTCGTCCAGCAGGATGCGCACGCGCACGCCACGGTCGGCGGCCTTGAGCAGCTCATCCACGAGCATGCGGGTGCTGATGCCGTCGTGGACGATGTAGTACTGCAGGTCGAGGCTGGTCTGGGCGTTGCGGATCAGTTCGGCGCGAGCCATGAAGGCTTCGCTGCTGTTGGGCAGCAGGCGGAACCCGGAGCGGCCTTTGTAGGGCGCGGCCTGGGCCTGGATCGAGCGGCCGAATGACGACTCACTGGCCGGCAAGGCCTCGCTGGGCGTACGCGGCGAGTCGAGGGTGGCGCAGCCGCCCAGGGCCAGGATGCCCAGCAGGAAAAACGGTAATAGCCGTTGGGTCATCAATGACATGGGTTCCGAATCAGGGCGGTTGTCGGCATATGACGGCTATTTCCCGGGAAAGGTCAGTCCGCTGCTTCGGCCAGCAACTTGATGGCGGTGGCGCCGACCTTGCGCACGGCCTCTTCAATCTGCGGCGTTGGTTTGGCAGCGTAGTTCATGCGCAGGCAGTTCCTGTACTTGCCGGAGGCGGAAAAGATACTTCCCACAGCAATCTGTACACCTTCATCCACCAGCAGCCGGTTGAGCTTCAACGTGTCGAAGCCTTCCGGCAGTTCCACCCACAGCATGAAGCTGCCCTGTGGGCGGCTGGCGCGGGTGCCTGCGGGGAAATAACGGCTGACCCAATCGAGCATCAAGTCGCGATTGCGCTGGTATTGGGTACGCATCCGGCGCAAATGCGGTTCGAAATGACCGTTTTTCAGAAATTCGGCAATCGCGATCTGTGGCTGGGTCGCGGTGGCGCCGGTGCTGATGTATTTCATGTGCAGCACACGTTCCAGGTAACGACCGGGTGCAACCCAGCCGATCCGCAGGCCGGGCGCCAGGGTTTTCGAGAAGGAGCTGCACAGTACGACGCGGCCATCTTCGTCGAAGGATTTTATGGTGCGTGGACGCGGGTAGCTGTAGGCCAATTCTCCATACACATCGTCTTCGATGATTGCCACGTCGAAGCGCTGTGCCAGGGTCAGCAGTGCGCGTTTGCGCGATTCCGGCATGATGTAGCCGAGCGGGTTGTTGCAGTTGGGGGTCAGCTGGATGACCTTGATCGGCCACTGTTCCAGCGCCAGCTCCAGCGCTTCCAGGCTGATGCCGGTGAGTGGGTCGGTGGGGATTTCCAGGGCCTTCATGCCCAGGCCCTTCAGGGTTTGCATGGCGCCGTGGAAGCTTGGCGAGTCGACGGCAACGATGTCGCCCGGCTCACAAATGGCGTGGATGCTCGCGGACAGCGCTTCGTGGCAGCCGGTGGTGATCACCAGGTCCTGGGGCGTCAGTTGGCAGCCGGAGTCGAGCATCTGGCGGGCAATCTGTTCGCGCAGGTCCAGGTTGCCGTGGATGGTGTCGTAATACAGCCCCGGCATGTCCTGGCGTCGACTGATTCGCGCGAGGCTGCGCAGCAAGGGCTTCATGGTTGGCGACAATACATCCGGCATGCCCCGACCCAACTGTATGGTGTCTTTGCGTGGCACCGCGCGGATCAGCTCCAGTACCTGGTCCCACTGGGAAATTTCCACCGGGCGCTGGGCCGGGCGGCCTATGGCGGGCAGCGCCGGCAAGTCGCGGCTCACCGGCACGAAGTAGCCGGATTTGGGCTTGGGCATCGCCAGGCCGTTGTCTTCCAGCACGCGATAGGCCTGCTGCACGGTGCTCAGGCTGACCCCATGCTCCACGCTCAAGGCCCGCACTGACGGCAATCGATCGCCCGGGCGGTAGAAGCCCTGCTCGATGCGCGTGCCCAACAGTTCGGCGAGGTTGACGTATAGCGTCATGGCGAGGCTTCCCGATTACCAGTACAGATCAGCTGAAAATACAGGATTCAGCGGCAGATAGGCAGTATCTGTATGGATTTAATACCGGGCGGTTGAATCTGTCATGGTTTCGCGTGGCGGCTCATCCTGTGTACTCATGGCAATACGTAAATGAGGGGCAGGAAAATGAGCGGTCTGAGCGATGTGCGGTTGGCGTTACACAGTCAGGAACTCGAAGCTGGGCAGGAGCGGCGCATGGCAACGCGTACCACGGCCCCGGCACTCAGTGCATGGGCGTTGTTCTGGCACCGCATGCACACGCGCAAGACCTTGCTGGAGCTGACCCCGGAGCAACTGCGTGACGTGGGCCTGAGCGCCGAGCAGGCGCGCCGGGAAGGCTTGAAACCCTTCTGGCGCGGTTGATTCAGACCAGTTCTTTCAACCGGTGCCAGAGCATTCCCAGCGCCAACAGCGGCGAGCGCAAGTGCTTGCCGCCCGGGAACGTGATGTGCGGCACCTTGGCAAACAGATCAAACCGCCCGCTTTGCTGGCCGCTGATGGCTTCACCCAGCAGTTTGCCTGCCAGGTGAGTGGCATTGAGACCGTGACCCGCGTAGGCCTGGGCGAAATACACATTGGGGTGTTCGGCCAGGCGGCCAATCTGCGGCAGGCGGTTGGCGCCGATGCCGATCATGCCGCCCCACTGGTAATCGATGTTCACGTCGGCCAGTTGCGGGAACACCTGCAGCATTTTCGGACGCATATAGGCGCCGATGTCCTTCGGATCCCGTCCGGAATAATGGCAGGCTCCCCCGAACAACAAGCGTCGGTCGGCTGACAGCCGGAAGTAGTCCACGGTCACCCGTTGGTCACACACCGCCATGTTTTGCGGCAGCAGCTCGGCTGCCTGGGCTTCGCTCAAGGGCTCGGTGGCGATGATGTAGCTGCCGGCGGGCAGCACCTTGCCACTCAAATGCGGGTTGAGGCCGTTCAGATAGGCGTTGCAGCCCAGTACCAGGGTCTTGGCGCGCACGTTGCCTTGGGCGGTGTGCACGTTGACCTCCGGGCCATAGTCGATGCGCACCGCTTCGGAATGCTCGAACAATTGCACGCCCAACTGCTGTGCGGCAGCCGCCTCGCCGAGGGCCAGGTTCAGCGGGTGCAGGTGGCCGGAACCCATGTCGATCATGCCGCCCACATAGCGGTGGGAGCCGATCACGCTGGGCATTTCGCTGGCTTGCAGCAGGCGCACTTCATGGCGATAACCGAGGCTTCGCAGTTCTTCGGCGTCGGCGGCCAGGTGTTCCAGGTCGCGGGGCTTGTTGGCCAGGTCGCAGTAGCCCCAGGTCAGGTCGCAGGCGATCTGCGAACGTTCGACCCGCTGGCGCACGATTTCCACGGCCTCCAGGCCCATCAGTTTCATCTGGCGCACGCCATCGGCGCCGATGACGTGGGTGAATTGATCCAGGCCATGACCGACGCCGCGAATTAACTGCCCGCCGTTGCGCCCGCTGGCGCCCCAGGCGATTTTGCGGGCCTCCAGCAGGACCACGCTGAAACCACGCTCGGCCAGTTCCAGGGCGGTGTTCAGTCCCGAAAAGCCGCCGCCGACCACGCACACATCGGCCACGACTTCACCTGTCAGCACCGGATAATCGGGCTGCGGGAAACTGCTGGCGGCGTAGTAGGAATTGGCGTGCCGGGCGCTGGCGGTCATGGGGAGCCTCCCTGTTTGGAAAATTTGACGCAGGATACAGCGGTCGGACGAAGCTGTCTCACCGGGGGCTTTTAGGGCAAAATCCACGTCTATTCGCCGTTCGGTCCCTGTGTCGATGAGTTGCAACAGTCAGAAAGTCAACGCGCTGCGCCGGCAGATTCCCTCGTTCGAGTGCGTCCCGGGTTGCCATGACTGCTGTGGGCCGGTGACCACCTCCACCGAGGAAATGTCGCGCCTGCCGCGCAAGACCGCTGCAGAGCAGGACGCGGCGATGGATGAGCTTAACTGCGTGCACCTGGGCCCCAACGGCTGCACGGTGTACGACGAGCGACCGCTGATTTGCCGCCTGTTCGGCACCACGCCGACCTTGCCATGCCCCAACGGCCGCCGCCCGGTGGAGTTGATCCATCCGCGGGTGGAAAAGCAGATTCACGAGTACATGGCGAGCACGCGGCAGGTGTTGGTCTAGCGCTTAGTCCGGGATGGGCAGATTCAAACTCTCCTTCACCTCTTCCATCACGATGTAGCTCTTGGACTCCCGTACGTGGGGCAGCTTGAGCAGGATATCGCCGAGCAATTTGCGGTACGACGCCATCTCTGAGATACGCGCCTTCACCAGGTAGTCGAAATCCCCCGACACCAGGTGGCACTCCAGCACGTGGGGCAGTTTCAGCACGGCGCGTCGGAATTCTTCAAAGGTGTCGCCGGACTTGTAGTCGAGGCTGATCTCGACAAACACCAGCAAGCTGCCCTTCAAATGCTGCGGATTGAGCCGGGCGTTGTAGCCCATGATGATCCCTTCGCGCTCCAGGCGCCGGACCCGCTCGGTGCACGGCGTGGTCGACAGGCCAACCTTTTCCCCCAGCTCAGTAAACGAAATTCGTCCGTCTGCCTGCAGGATGCGCAGGATGTTGCGGTCGATCTTGTCCAGTTCCCGCTTGGTCTGAGTGTTGGTCCGCATAGGGGATGCTCCTCCGTGAAAAGGGTTTTTGCCGAGAATTGTCGCCAAATATAGGCAGTTATATAGTGAAATGCACTGGCGATTGCTTTTTATACTGCCCACATCTTTGTGCTGAACAACAAACGTCAGCGGTCAAGCCGTGATGAGGGAATAAAAATGCGCGTTCTGGTCTTGGGTAGCGGTGTCATTGGCGTGGCCAGTGCCTACTATTTGGCACGAGCTGGTTTTGAAGTGGTCGTGGTCGACCGTCAACCGGCTGTGGCCATGGAGACCAGTTTTGCCAACGCCGGGCAGATCTCGCCGGGCTACGCCTCGCCATGGGCCGCACCGGGTGTGCCGCTCAAGGCTATCAAGTGGCTGCTGGAGCGCCATGCGCCTCTGGCGATCAAGGCCACCGCCGACATCGACCAATACCTGTGGATGGCGCAGATGCTGCGCAACTGCACCGCCAGCCGGTATGCGGTGAACAAGGAGCGCATGGTGCGCCTGTCCGAGTACAGCCGCGATTGCATCGACGAACTGCGCGCCGAGACCGGTATTGCCTACGAAGGCCGCACTCTGGGGACTACGCAACTGTTCCGCACCCAGGCCCAGTTGGATGGTGCTGCCAAGGACATCGCGGTATTGAAAGAGTCTGGCGTGCCTTACGAGCTGCTGGATCGCGCCGGCATTGCCCGCGTCGAGCCGGCCCTGGCCAGCGTTACCGATATCCTCGCCGGTGCCCTGCGTCTGCCGAATGACCAGACCGGCGACTGTCAGATGTTTACCACCCGCCTTGCCGACATGTGCAAGCAACTGGGTGTCGAATTCCGCTTTGAGCAAGATATCCAGCGCCTGGACTACGCCGGTGATCGGGTGAACGGCGTGTGGATCGACGGCAAGCTGGAAACCGCCGACCGCTACGTGCTGGCCCTCGGCAGCTACTCGCCGAAACTGCTCAAGCCGCTGGGGATCAAGGCGCCGGTGTACCCGCTCAAGGGCTACTCGATGACCGTGCCGATCACCAACCCGGCGATGGCCCCGACCTCGACCATTCTCGACGAGACCTACAAGGTCGCGATCACCCGTTTCGACAACCGCATTCGCGTCGGTGGCATGGCTGAAATAGCCGGTTTTGACCTGTCGCTGAACCCGCGTCGGCGGGAAACCCTGGAGATGATTGTCAACGACCTTTATCCTCAGGGCGGTGATTTGAGCCAGGCCAGTTTCTGGACCGGCCTGCGGCCGACCACCCCGGACGGCACGCCTATTGTCGGTGCTACCCCGTTCAAAAACCTGTTCCTGAACACCGGCCACGGCACCCTCGGCTGGACCATGGCCTGTGGCTCTGGTCGTTTGCTGGCGGACCTGATGGCGAAGAAAACCCCGCAGATCAGTGCCGAAGGCCTCGATATTTCCCGTTACGGCAACCACCAGGAGTCCGCAAAACATGTCAATCCAGCGCCAGCTCACCAATGAGCGCATGAGCCAGATCGTTGTTCACAGCGGTACCGTGTATCTGGCAGGGCAAGTCGGCGACGACATGAGCGCCGGGATTGAACAACAGACCCGTGAAACCCTCGTCAATATCGAGCGTTTGCTGGACCTGGCCGGCACCGACAAAACCAAGTTGCTGTCGGTGACCATCTACCTGAAAGACATCGACGCGGACTTCGCCGGGATGAACGCGGTATGGGACAAGTGGCTGCCAAAAGGCGTCGCACCGGCCCGTGCCACGGTTGAAGCGAAACTTTGCGAACCGGAAATCCTGGTTGAGCTGTCGGTTGTGGCCGCTCTGCCTTAAGCCAAACTCCTCTCCCGGCGCCTGCGTTGTCAGCGGGTGCCGGTTTTTTCTTCTCACTGCCGCCTAGAAGCCTGCCGCCATGCGTCCTGCCCGTGCCCTGATCGACCTCCAAGCCCTGCGCCATAACTACCAACTGGCCCGTGAAGTCACGGCTGGAGCGAAAGCCCTTGCCGTGATCAAGGCGGATGCCTACGGCCACGGTGCCGTGCGCGTTGCCCAGGCGCTGGAAGCCGAGGCGGACGGGTTTGCGGTGGCGTGCATCGAAGAAGCGCTTGAACTGCGGGCCGCCGGGATTCGCGCGCCGGTGCTGTTGCTCGAAGGTTTTTTCGAGGCCGACGAACTGCCGCTGATCATCGAGCATGACTTGTGGTGCGTGGTGCATTCGCTGTGGCAGCTGGACGCGATTGAACAGGCGCAGCTCAGCAAACCGCTGACCGTCTGGCTCAAGCTCGACTCGGGCATGCACCGTGTTGGCTTGCACCCCAAGGATTATCACGACGCCTACCAGCGGCTGCTGGCCTGCGGCAAGGTCGCGAAGATCGTGCTGATGAGCCACTTCGCCCGCGCCGATGAGCTGGACAGCACCAGCAGCGAAGAGCAAGTGGCGGTGTTTGAAGCAGCGCGCCAGGGCTTGTCGGCCCAGGTCAGCCTGCGCAATTCGCCGTCGGTGCTGGGCTGGCCGAATGTGTCCAGCGACTGGGTACGCCCGGGCATCATGCTCTACGGCGCCACCCCATTTGGTGAAGACCAGGCCATCGCCGCGCGTTTGCAGCCGGTGATGACCCTCGAATCGAAAGTCATCTGCGTACGTGAACTGCCGGCCGGCGAGCCGGTGGGTTACGGCGCGAAATTCATCACCCCGAAACCGATGCGCATCGGCGTGGTGGCCATGGGTTATGCCGACGGTTACCCGCGTCACGCACCCACCGGCACGCCAGTGCTGGTGGCTGGCCAGCGCAGCCAGTTGCTGGGCCGGGTGTCGATGGACATGCTGTGTATCGACCTGACGGACGTGCCCCAGGCCGGGCTCGGCTCCACGGTCGAATTGTGGGGCAAAAACATCCTCGCCAGTGACGTCGCCACCGCTGCCGACACCATTCCCTACCAGATCTTCTGCAACCTGCGCCGGGTGCCACGGCTCTATTCCGGCGCTTGAGCGGCACCCACGAATGGCAGATTCCGGGATTTAGGCCAAAGTGTTGTAAATACTGAACGCTGTCGCCATGATAACGCTCAATTACAACAACGCCTGAATCCTAGGAGGCTCCTGCATTGGACGTCGGCGAACGACTGCAATCCATCCGTAAACTGAAAGGTCTTTCCCAGCGTGAGCTTGCCAAGCGCGCGGGCGTCACCAACAGCACCATTTCGATGATCGAAAAAAACAGTGTCAGCCCCTCCATCAGCTCCTTGCGCAAGGTGCTGGGCGGCATTCCCATGTCGATGGTGGAGTTCTTTTCCGAGGAGATCCTCCAGGAAAAACCGACCCAGATCGTCTATAAAGCCAATGAGCTGATCGACATCTCCGACGGCGCCGTCACCATGAAACTGGTGGGCCGCGCGCACCCAAGCCGGGCGATTGCGTTCCTCAACGAGATCTACCCGCCAGGTGCTGATACCGGCGAAGAGATGCTCACCCATGAGGGCGAGGAAACCGGGATCCTGGTGGAAGGCCGCCTGGAACTGGTAGTGGGCCTTGAAACTTTTGTGCTCGAAGCCGGCGATAGCTACTACTTTGAAAGCACCAAGCCGCATCGTTTTCGCAATCCGTTCGAAGTGCCGGCGCGACTAATCAGCGCAGCCACACCCGCGAACTTTTAAGAAAAGAGGCGTCCTGCCTATGTCGCAGAGACGCCCGTAGCAGTATTCCGCTTTGTTGAATCTCCCCTTGGTTAATAGGGTTGTTTCGGCGGGGCGGGCTAACCGTTATACTTTCGCCGCCTGCGAAACCGTGGCCGCAGGCGTGAATAGCCACCATTGAGGGTGAACGCGTGAACCTAATTATGAAAATGCTGGCTGCACCAGCAACCGTACTGGCCCTATGGGCTGTCAGCGCTCAAGCTGCGACCAATGATGAGATCGCCAAGCGCCTGGAGCCGGTCGGCCAGGTGTGTGTCCAGGGGCAAGAGTGCAAGGGGATGGAAGTCGCCGTGGCTGCGGGCGGCGGCGGTGGCGCGAAATCGCCGGATGACGTGATCGCCAAACACTGCAACGCTTGCCACGGTACCGGTCTGTTGGGCGCACCGAAAATCGGTGACACCGCCGCCTGGAAAGACCGCGCGGATCACCAGGGCGGCCTCGACGGCCTGCTGGCCAAGGCCATCACCGGCCTGAACGCCATGCCGCCCAAAGGCACCTGTGCCGATTGCTCGGATGCCGAGCTTAAAGGTGCGATCGAGAAGATGTCGGGTCTGAAATAAACCGATCTTCGTCAAAAAAGCCGCTGACCAGCGGCTTTTTTGTGCCCGCGATTTACCTTTTGAGGCTGTTCTTTGCAGCAAAGACCCGGCAAGCTCGGTCCAACCCCAATTCATGGAATGTTCGGGAGAAGTCGGATGGTGCAGTTGTGTTCAATCGAGCAAGCGGTCGACGACGTACTGGAACGGTTGCCGGCGCATATTCACATGGGCATGCCCCTGGGCCTGGGCAAACCCAACCTGTTCGTCAATGCGCTGTACCGGCGCATCGCCAAGCTGCCGGACCGGGCGCTGACCATCTACACCGCCCTGGCCCTGGGTCGTCCGACCTTGGGCGATGGTTTGCAGAAGCGCTTTCTGGAACCCTTTATCGAGCGGGTTTTTGGTGATTATCCCGAGCTGGAATTCCTCGCCGCCCTGCGCAAGGACAACCTGCCATCCAACATTCACGTGCAGCAGTTCTTCATGCAGCCCGGCAGTTTGCTCCACAGCCTTTCGGCCCAGCAGGATTATGTCAGCAGCAACTACAGCCATGCTGCCCGTGATATCAACGCCGCCGGCCTCAACCTTGTCGCGCAACTGGTGGCCAGCAGCGCCGAACACCCGGACCGCCTGAGCCTCAGCTGCAACCCCGACATCACCCTCGACCTGTTGCCGATGATCGCCAAGCGCCGCGAGGCCGGTGAGACCATCCTGGTGGTGGGCCAAGTCCACAGTGATTTGCCCTACATGCCCGGCGACGCCGAATTGGGCATGGACGCATTCGACTTCCTGATCGACGAGAAGGACAGCACCACGCTGTTCTCCACCCCGAACATGCCGGTGGGCTTCCAGGACCACTTTATCGGTTTGCACGCCAGCACCCTGGTGCGCGACGGCGGCACCTTGCAGATCGGCATCGGCTCCATGGGTGACGCCCTGACCGCCGCCTTGCTGGCGCGCCAGGCGGACAACGAGGCGTATCGCCTGTTGCTCACCGACCTGGATGTGTACCAATGGGCGCCGCTGATCAGCCATGAAGGCGGCGTCTCGCCCTTTGCCCGTGGCCTGTACGGTTGCAGTGAAATGTTCGTCAACGGCCTGCTGGTGCTGGCCGATGCCGGGATTGTGCGGCGCAAGGTGTACCCGGATGTCGCGACCCAGCAGCGGGCCAACGCCGGCACCCTGGACGAAGCGGCGCAGACCGACGGGATCTCGGTGCACGGTGGCTTCTTCCTCGGGCCGCGCAGTTTCTACGAGCGCCTGCGTGACTTGCCACAGAGCAAGCGCCTGGAATTCAACATGACCCGCATCAGCTACATCAACGAGCTGTACGGGCAAGAAGAGCTCAAGCGTTTGCAGCGTGTGGATGCGCGGTTTATCAACAGCGCGTTTACCGTGACCCTGATGGGCGCGGGCGTGGCCGACCAGTTGGAAGACGGTCGGGTGCTCAGCGGTGTTGGCGGGCAATACAACTTCGTTGCCCAGGGCCATGCGCTGGAAGGCGCGCGCTCGATCCTGATCCTGCGCAGCTGGCGCGAATCGGGTGGTGACGTCAGCTCCAATATCGTCTGGGAGTACGGTCACTGCACCATTCCCCGGCACCTGCGAGACATCGTCATCACCGAATACGGCATCGCGGATTTGCGCGGGCAGACCGATGCCAAAGTGATTGAAAGGCTGCTGAACATCACTGACTCGCGCTTCCAGGATGACTTGATCGAACAGGCGCAAAAGGCCGGGAAGTTGCCGAAGGATTTCCAGCTGGATCCGCGTTTTGCCGATAACACGCCGGAGCGTTTGCAGGGGATTCAGGCGCGGCATCCGCGGTTGTTCCCGGAGTATCCGCTGGGGAGTGATTTCACCGAGGAAGAGCGGGATTTGTTGCGGGCGTTGAACTGGCTCAAGAGCAAATTCAAGCTGACGGAGATTCTGGAGCTGGGCAAAGCGGCGCTGGATGCACCGGAACCGGAGGCGTTTCCCGAGCACCTGGTGCGGATGCGGCTGGATAAGCCGGAGGGGTTGAAGGAAGACTTGTATCAGCGATTGTTACTTGCAGGGCTTCAAGAAACCGCCCACTAACGGGTCGGCATCGGCCTTTGTGGTGAGCGGGCTTGCCCCGCGCGAGGCAAGCTCGCTCACCACAAAAAGTCGGCGAGTGCGGGTTACTCGATGAAGGTCACCACGCCACCCGCCAACGACTGCACGCGCGCCAGCGACTCAACCCGGTAACCCTGCGCATCCAGCTCCGCACGGCCGCCCTGGAACGACTTCTCGATCACGATCCCCAAGCCGGCAACGGTCGCGCCGGCCTGTTTGATGATCGAGATCAGCGCCTGGGACGCCTTACCATTGGCCAGGAAGTCATCGATGATCAGCACGCGGTCGCTGCTGGTCAGGTGACGCGGGGAAATCGCCACGGTGCTTTCGGTTTTCTTGGTGAAGGAATACACCGTCGCCGACAGCAGGTTTTCGGTCAGGGTCAGGGACTGCTGCTTGCGCGCGAAAATCACCGGCACGCCCAGGTTCAGGCCGGTCATGATCGCCGGCGCAATGCCCGAGGCTTCGATGGTGACGATCTTGGTGATCCCCGAATCCTTGAACAACGCAGCGAATTCGTCACCGATCAGTTTCATCAGCGCCGGGTCGATCTGGTGGTTCAGAAAGGCGTCGACCTTGAGTACCTGATCGGAAAGCACGATGCCTTCTTCGCGAATTTTCTTGTGCAGTGCTTCCACGAAAGCTTCCTCTGTTGGCGCAACACGCGCCGAAAGTAGATTAAAAAGTAGTCGATTCTAGCGCTTTAACATCGCGCGTATATCCGCCAGGGCGGTGTTGCCGCGAACGGCTTTGACTTCGGTCGGTGTGTCGTCGTTGCCTTCCCACGCCAGGTCGTCCGGCGGCAGTTCGTCGAGGAACCGGCTCGGGGCACAATCGATGATCTCGCCGTACTGCTTGCGCTTGGCGGCAAAGGTAAAGGCCAGTGTCTGACGCGCGCGGGTAATGCCCACGTAGGCCAGGCGCCGTTCTTCCTCGATGGTGTCGGCTTCGATGCTGGAGCGGTGCGGGAGGATTTCCTCTTCCATGCCCATGATGAACACGTAGGGGAATTCCAGGCCCTTGGACGCGTGCAAGGTCATCATCTGCACGCCCTCGGCGCCGTCTTCCTCTTCCTGCTGGCGTTCAAGCATGTCCCGCAGGACCAGCTTGCCGATGGCGTCCTCGACGGTCATCTCGCCTTCTTCGTCCTTCTCCAGGGTGTTTTTCAACGCCTCGATCAGGAACCACACGTTGCCCATGCGGTAATCGGCGGCCTTGTCGCTGGAGCTGTTGGTGCGCAGCCAGTTCTCGTAGTCGATGTCCATGACCATGCTGCGCAGGGCGCTGATCGGGTCTTCGCCGGCGCACTGCTCGCGCACCCTGTCCATGAAGCGCTTGAAGCGCGCCAGGCGATCGGTGAAACGGGTGTCCAGGTGCTCGCCCAGGCCGATTTCGTCGGTGGCGGCGTACATCGAGATCTTGCGTTCGGTGGCGTAGTTGCCGAGCTTTTCCAGGGTGGTCGAACCGATTTCCCGGCGTGGGACGTTGATCACCCGCAGGAAGGCGTTGTCGTCGTCCGGGTTCACGATCAGCCGGAAGTAGGCCATCAGGTCTTTCACTTCCTGGCGTCCGAAGAAGCTGTTGCCGCCCGACAGACGATAGGGAATCTGGTGGTGCTGCAGCTTCAGCTCGATCAGCTTGGCCTGGTAGTTGCCGCGGTACAGGATCGCAAAGTCGCTGTAGGGCCGGTCGGTGCGCAGGTGCAGCGTGAGCAGTTCGACGGCCACGCGCTCGGCTTCGGCGTCTTCGTTGCGGCAGCGAATCACGCGGATCTCGTCGCCATGGCCCATCTCGCTCCACAGTTGTTTTTCAAACTCGTGGGGGTTGTTGGAGATCAGCACGTTGGCACACCGCAGGATGCGGCTGGTGGAGCGGTAGTTCTGCTCCAGCATCACCACTTTCAGGGACGGGTAATCGTCCTTGAGCAGCATCAGGTTTTCCGGGCGGGCGCCGCGCCAGGCGTAGATCGACTGGTCATCGTCGCCTACCACGGTGAACTGGTTGCGCTTGCCGATCAGCAGCTTCACCAGCAGGTATTGGCTGGCGTTGGTGTCCTGGTATTCGTCCACCAGCAGGTAGCGGACCTTGTTCTGCCACTTTTCGAGGATGTCGGCGTGTTCCTGGAACAGCTTTACCGGCAGCAGGATCAGGTCGTCGAAGTCCACCGCGTTGAACGCCTTGAGCGTGCGCTGGTAGTGGGTGTAGACGATGGCAGCAGTCTGTTCCTTGGGGTTGCGCGCGGCTTCCAGGGCTTCGGCGGGCAGGATCAGGTCGTTTTTCCACGAGCCGATCATGTTCTTGATCTCGTCGACGCCGTCGTCGCCCGCGTATTCCTTCTGCATGATGTCGGTCATCAGCGCCTTGACGTCAGTTTCGTCAAAGATCGAGAAGCCCGGCTTGTAGCCCAGACGCACATGCTCCTTGCGGATGATGTTCAGCCCCAGGTTGTGGAAGGTACACACCGTGAGGCCACGGCCTTCGCCACCCTTGAGCAGGGTGCCGACGCGCTCTTTCATTTCCCGCGCCGCCTTGTTGGTAAAGGTCATGGCGACGATGTACTGGGCACGGATGCCACAGCTCTGGATCAGGTGCGCGATCTTGCGGGTGATCACGCTGGTCTTGCCGGAACCGGCACCGGCGAGCACCAATAGAGGGCCGCCGACGTAGTTCACGGCTTCTTGCTGCCGGGGATTGAGTCGGGACATACGAAATTCAGGAGGTCATTGATCAAAAGGGCGGGCATTTTAACAGGCTGGCAAGATTCTGCTGCCTCTGAACGACAGTGTGACGTACCACTCGATCTAAATTTGCCGGTTTTGTTACTTTGCCGCAGGATGTGCAGGGTATTTAGGACTATTGTTCGGTCTAGAGCTGCACAGTGCGCATTTGATAACCCATATCATTGGTCATTATCGGGGCGCACGTCATAATGCCCGCCGCCAACGAAATTTTGCAGAGTCTAGGGAGCTAGCTTGTCTACGCCTGTCGAACCCTTGCGTTTGCTGCTACTGGCCGATGAGCCAGCGTGGGCAGCGTTATTGCGCGAGTGCCTGGCGCCGATGGGCGATGGGGCTGTGCTGATCAGCGCACCAAACTGGGAGTCTGTGAGCAATCTGTTCGACGACGATCACAGTGCAGTGTTACTGACCACGGCCAACCTTCAGCCCGGCCCCGGTCGTTGCAGCTTGCCAACGGTACTGTTGTTGGAGGAGGAACCTCTGGTTTCGCCCCTCGGCGTCAGTGACTGGCTGATCCTGAATGCATTGGATGTCGATACATTGCGCCGTTGCCTGCGGCATGTGCGCGAGCGCGGTGTGCTGGAAAATACCCTGCAACGCCTGGCCGAGCAGGACCCGCTGACCGGCATCGCCAACCGCCAGGGTTTCCAGACCCTGCTGACCGCCCGCCTGGCGGAAAATGAAGGCCGTGGCGTCGCCCTCGGTCACCTCGACCTCGACAACTTTCGCCACGCCAACGACGCCCTCGGCCACCAGGCCGGCGACCGGCTGATCCTGCAAGTGGTCTCGCGGCTCAAGAGCCAGCTGGAGGCCGGCGATCAACTGGCGCGCCTGGGCAGCGATGAGTTCGCCCTGCTGATCGACACCCGCCGTGCGCCCCAGCGCGCCGAATGGATGGCCGAGCGCATCATCGAAGCCATGGCCGAGCCGTATTGGGTGGATGGCGAAAGCCTGCTGATCGGCTGCAGCCTCGGTGTGGCCCATGCCCGCGCCAAGGCCGGCGCCGACCCGCTGATGTGGCACGCCCACATCGCCATGCAGCAAGCCAAGAGCACCCAGGGCTGCACCTTTCATATCTTCAACGAACGCATCAACCGCAACGCCCGCAGCCTCGCCGACCTCGAAAGCGAACTGCGCCGGGCGTTGCGCCGTGACGAACTGGAGCTGCACTACCAACCCCGCCTGGACCTCGACGACGGGCATATCGTCGGCCTCGAAGCGCTGGTGCGCTGGCGCCACGGTGAGCGCGGCTTGCTGCCGCCGAGCGAGTTCGTGCCGCTGGCCGAGCAAAGCGGCCTGATCGTGCCGCTGGGTTACTGGGTGATCTCCCGGGCCCTGCGCGACATGCAAGACCTGCGCGAACGCGGGATTGCGCCGTTGCACATGGCGGTCAACCTGTCGTTCCGCCAGTTCCAGGACAGCCAATTGCTCAGCACCCTCAGCCGGCTGATTGCCGAGCGTGGCGTGGAGGCCCAGTGGCTGGAGTTTGAGCTGACGGAAACCGCCGTGATGCGCCGCAGTGACCTGGTCAAGCAGACCATGGACGCCCTCGGCCGGCTGGGCGTGCGCTTTTCCCTGGATGACTTTGGCACTGGCTTTTCGTCGTTCGTGCACCTCAACAGCCTGCCGATTGCCTTGCTCAAGATCGACAAGAGCTTTGTCGGCGGCATGGAAGAGCGCGAAGAGAACCGCAAGCTGGTCCACGCCATGATCAACCTGGCCCACAACCTGAATCTGGAAGTGGTGGCCGAGGGCGTTGAAACGGCAGAACAACTGGCGTTGCTGCGGTTGTTCGGCTGCGACCAGGCTCAGGGTTACCTGATCAGCAAGCCGCTACCGTTGGCGGAACTGGTGGACTACCTGACGTTTGGTGACAGCCAGGAGTTGGTGGGCGGCGTGATCTGACGTTGTAAACCCGATCAAAACTGTGGGAGCCAGCTTTTGTGGGAGCTGGCTTGCCTGCGATAGCATCACCGCGGTGTGTCTGACCTACCGAGGTGCCTGTATCGCGGGCAAGCCCGGCTCCCACATAAGCCAACTCCTACACTGACCGAGTACAGTCGTTACTCAGGCTGTGCGGCTTGAAACCCGCGGTGGGTTTCAGGCTCCTGGCGAATCATCCGCTTCATCTTCCGTTCAAACGCCCAGGTCAGGCTCACCGCCGCGCACGCCAGGCCCAAGGCCAGCCCCCACCACACGCCCGTCGGCCCCCAGCCGAGGTTAAACGCCATCAGCCACGCGGCCGGTGCGCCGATCAGCCAGTAGCAACCCAGCCCGACCAGGAACGTGGTCTTGGCATCCTTGAGCCCGCGAATGCAGCCCATGGCGATGGTCTGCACACCGTCGAACAGCTCAAACCACGCGGCCACGGCCAGCAGGCTGACGGCGAGGTTGATCACATCGCGAAAGGCCGGGTCGTTCTGGTCGAGGAACAGGCTGATCAGTGGGTGCGAGAACAGCCACAGCACTGCTGCAAAGCCCAGCATCACCAGCGCGCCAAAGCCGATACCGACCCGCCCGGCGAGCCGCGCCTCCAACAACTGCCCGGCACCGTAATGCTGGCCGATGCGCATGGTGATTGCGTAGGACATGCCTGCCGGCACCATGAACGCCACCGACACAATCTGCAGGGCAATCTGGTGCGCAGCCAATTGGGTGCTGCCCATGGTGCCCATGCACAGCGCCGCGAAGGCAAACAGCCCGACTTCCACCGCGTAGGTGCCGCCAATCGGCAGGCCCAGCCGCCACAGTTCCCGCAGGTAATGCAGGTTGGGCCGCAGCAGGCCCTTGCGCAGCGGATAAGCGTCGTAGGCGCGGTTGTATTTGATGTACCAGACCAGCGCCAGGGCCATGCAGTTGGCAACGATGGCCGTGACCAGGCCAATGCCCACCAGCCCGAGTTTCGGCAGGCCGAACATGCCTTCGATCAAGGCATGGTTGAGCAGGTAGTTGATCACCGTGCCGCCCAGGCTGATGACCATCACCGGCGTGGCCTTGCCGATGGCGCTGGTGAAGCCGCGCAACGCCATGAACGTCAGGTAGCCGGGCAGGGCGAATGGCAGGATGGTCAGGAACTGGCCGGCGGACGCGACGTTGGTTTCGGTCTGACCGAACATCAGCAGCACTGGCTTGAGGTTCCACAGCAGCAAGCCGGCCACCAGCGCCATCAACCAGGCCAGCCACAATCCGGCCTGGGTCAGCCGGGTGGCGCCTTCGATGTCGCCCGCGCCCTGGCGGATGGCGACCAGCGTGCCCACGGCCGCGATCACGCCGATGCAGAAAATCGACACGAACGAGTAGCTCGCCGCGCCCAGGCCGCCGCCGGCCAGGGCCTCGGGGCTCAGGCGGGCCATCATCAGGGTGTCGGTCAGCACCATCAGCATGTGGGCCAACTGTGAGGCAATCAACGGCCCTGACAGCCGCAGAATGGCCCAGAGTTCGGTACGCGCCGGATGCTGCATGATCATCACGCTCAAAAAGTCAGGTAAGAGTGGAAGGGTTGATTCTCGGCGCTCTCAGCGCATTGCACAAAGGGATAAATCCGATGGTTCGCATGATTAAAACTCATGCCTGAATGATTCTGGTAGGGTTTCGATATTGCGCCGTCGGAGCTTTCCCCATGTCTCGTCGTCTCCCTCCTCTTTACGCGTTACGCGCCTTTGAAGCGGCGTCCCGTTACAACTCGTTCACCCGGGCGGCGGAGGAGTTGTCGATCACCCAAAGTGCGGTGAGCCGGCACATTCGTACCCTGGAGGAACATTTCGCCTGCCGCCTGTTCCAGCGCAGCGGCCGTACCTTGCAACTCACCGAGGCCGCGCGCCTGCTGCTGCCGGGCGTGCGCGAAGGCTTTGCGGCCCTGGAACGCGCCTGCCATACGTTGAACGCGGAGGACGACATCCTGCGCATGAAGGCACCGTCCACCCTGACCATGCGCTGGCTGCTGGCGCGCCTCAGTCGCTTCCGGCATTTGCAGCCGGGCAATGAAGTGCAACTGACCAGCGCCTGGATGAGCGTCGATGAAGTGGACTTCAACCAGGAGCCGTTTGATTGCGCGGTGTTGCTGAGCAATGGCCATTTCCCGCCGGATTGGGAGGCCAGCTACCTGTTTCCTGAACTGCTGATTCCGGTGGGCGCGCCGAACCTGTTGAGCGACGGGCCCTGGGATGTCACGCGGCTGGCCACTGCCGAATTGCTGCACCCGACGCCCGACCGGCGCGACTGGCGCTACTGGCTGGAGCGCATGGGGCTGTCATCCCAGGTGTCGCTCAAGGGCGGGCAAGTGTTCGACACCCTGGAGTTGGGCATGATCGCCGCCGCCCGGGGTTATGGCGTGTCCATGGGTGACTTGCTGATGGTGGCCGAAGACGTCGCCCAGGGCCGCTTGAGTTTGCCGTGGCCCACCGCCGTGGCCAGCGGGGAAAATTACTATTTGGTGTGGCCGAAAACCCGGCCCGGTGGCGAGCGTTTGCGACGGTTGGCGGACTTTCTGCAGGGCGAGGTCCAGGCGATGGAATTGCCGCGGGTGGAGCGCCTTGATTGAGCTGATTGTGCGCCTGGGAGCAATCGTTTGCGTGATACCCCTGCGAATTGCTCAAGTATTGAGCTTGCCCGCCGAAGTAGGGTTGTTGGAACCACCGTTCTACAACGTTTCCCCCTATTAGAATTTTGCCGAGCAGCGCTAAGAGATCAGGATGATCCTGGCCTCGGCCAGGAGCCTTCATGTCTCAACCTCGCGCCCGGATCGCCTCCCAACTGGGTCTTGCACTCGCCGTGATACTGGCTGTCGTCATCAGCGGCAGCACGGTGTTCGCCTTGCGTTCGCTGGACTCCGCCAACCTCGACACCCGCGAGGAACACCTGGCCAGCGAGGCCCGGTTGCTGGCAGACCAACTCAATACGTTCCACAGCACCTTGCGCGAAAGTACCCAGCGCTTGAGCGGGCTGTTTGAAAAGCGCTTCAGCGCAGGCCTGAGTGTGCGGCCAGGGCAACCGGTGACGGTGGCGGGCGTGCAGACCCCGGGCCTGTACCTGGGCGAGGAAGT
Organism: Pseudomonas sp. PAMC 25886; assembly: GCF_000242655.1. Lineage (NCBI taxonomy): Bacteria > Pseudomonadati > Pseudomonadota > Gammaproteobacteria > Pseudomonadales > Pseudomonadaceae > Pseudomonas > Pseudomonas sp. PAMC 25886. The sequence continues at coordinate 79,021 of NZ_AHHC01000021.1, read as the reverse complement.
GCTGAACAACAACTTCGCTGAAGTCGACGAGTTCAAGCAGATGTCCGGCGGCGTGGCGACCTTGTTCGTACGCAGTGGCGAGGACTTTATCCGCGTCAGCACCTCCCTGACCAAACAGGACGGCAGCCGCGCCATCGGCACGGCGCTGGATCACCAGCACCCGGCCTATCAACGCTTGCTCGGCGGGCAGGGTTACGTGGGCCGTGCGGTGTTGTTCGATCGCTCCTACATGACCCAATACAGCCCGGTGCGAGACGCCAGCGGCAAAGTGATTGCGGTGCTGTTCGTTGGTTTCGATTACACCGATGCGCAGAACGCCCAGTTCGAGAACCTCAAGCGCTTTCGCATCGGGCAGACCGGTTCCCTGGCGTTGCTGGATGAACAGAAGCACTGGCTGGTGCCGCCGGCGGGCGTGCAGGCGTTGGATCAGGCGATTGCGGTGATGCTCGATTTGGCCGCCAAACCTGGCAAGGGCCGCTTCTGGAGCGACAAGAACGAAGACTTCTACAGCGTCGCAGTGCCGTTTGAAGGCGGCCCGTGGTCGGTGGTGGCGAGCATGCCGAAAGCCGAAATTCGTGCGGTGACCTGGTCGGTGGGTATTCGCCTGGTGATCGGCAGCGTGCTGGCGATGTTGCTGGCGGTAGGCGCGGCGGTCTGGTTGCTGCGCAGCAAGTTGCAGCCATTGGGCGACCTGGTGCGTCAGGCCGAAGCCCTGGGCGCGGGCGATTTGAGTGCGCGGCTGAACGTTTCCAGCCATGACGAGATTGGCCAGTTGGCCCGCAGTTTCAACCAGATGGGCGAAGCGCTGTCGACCATGGTGTCGCACATCCGCAAGGCGGCTGAAGACGTCAACAGTCGTGCCCAGGCGTTGTCGGGGTTGTCTGGCGGTGCCTACGAAGGCATGGAGCAACAGTCCGGAGAAATCACCAGCATGGCCGGCGCGGTGGAAGAGTTCAGCGCCACCTCGCTGAACATCGCCGACAACATGGGCAACACCGAGCGCCTGGCCCAGGACAACGCCCAGCAGACCAAGATCGGCCGCACCTCGATGCAAGAGGCGTCCTCGTCCCTGGAACATATCGCCACCGCGCTGAACAGCACGGCCACAGTGATTAACACCCTGGGGCAGCGCTCCCAGGAAATCGGCGGGATTGTCGGGGTGATCACCGCGATTGCCGAACAGACCAACCTGCTGGCGCTCAACGCCGCCATCGAAGCGGCGCGGGCCGGTGAGCAGGGGCGCGGGTTTGCGGTGGTCGCTGATGAAGTGCGTAACCTTGCGTCGCGCACGCGTCAGGCCACGGACGAGATTTCCGGGATGATTCAGAGCATCCAGCAGGAAACCGGTAACGCCATCAGCACCATGGAGCAAGGCAACGTGCTGATGCAGGAAGGCCTGGCGCGCAATGCTGACGTGGCATCGGCGCTGGCGCGGATCGACGAGCAAAGCCGCTCGGCCGGCCAGCAGTTTGCGGCGATCACCACCGCGACCCAGGAGCAGAGCAGCACGGCGACCCTGCTGAGCAGCAACTTGCAAAGCATTGCCCTGGCCAACAGCGAGCAGCGTGAAGTGGTGTCGAACCTGGCGATCACCGCCAAGGAACTGGAGACCCTGGCGGCGGGCTTGCGGCATGAGGTTGACCGGTTTCGTTGATTGACTGTTCGGGCCCCATCGCGGGCAAGCCCGCTCCTACAGTTGACCGGGTTGTTCTGAAGTACGCGGTCCACTGTGGGAGCCGGGCTTGCCCGCGATGACGGCCGACCCGACGCCTCAAACGTCGGATCGGTCGCCCAATCCCGGGTCCACACGCTTGCCAATGTCCTTGAGCCGCGCCAGTTGATCGACCATCCCTGGCGCTTCATCCAGGCTGCTGACAAAGGTCCACAGGTAAGTCATCACCGCATACACGTGGCCGGCCTTGACCGCCGGCGACAGCGCCAATTGGCTGATGGCGACCACAAACAGCAGCGCCGCCAGCGTGCCGATAAACAGGAACGCTGCGGCCTCGCGGTCCGACAGCCAGATGCGCAGGCGTGACAGCACCTGATAGTGGCGCTGCAAGGTCTGCGCGCCGACCTTTTCCACCAGGCCGATTTCCTTTTCCAGGCGGTCATTCAAGCGTTCGTGCAGTTCCTGATTGCGTCGGGCAAAGCGTGGCAGCAGGGTGGTGCACAGCACCAGCGCGGTCAGGCACGCCAGGCCGATCCACGGCTCAATCACCAACAACATCACTGCCGCACCGACGATCGACACCAGCGCCGTCGCGATGATCGGCACGTGCTTTTCGAAGAAGTCGACAAAGTCCCGCGCCAACACCACCCGTGCCGCCGCCCGCGAGATGCTGTGGTTTTGCAGGCGCTGGTTGAGAATCACCGGCACCGCGAGGTCCGCGTAAATGCGGGTAAACGTGCGCGTATCCAACGCTCGTCGCGCCGCGCCGACCACCCAGAACGCCAGCACCACGGCGGCGTAGAACAGCGCGCTGCCAGCGTCACCGCGGATGATCGAGTCCACCGCAAACCCGGCAAACAGTGGGTAGGCCAGCAGCAATGCGTTCTCCAGCGCCACCAGCGACAAGGTGCAGAACAGCTTGCCGGGATAAGCCTTGGCGATCGCCTTGAGCGTTTGGCTGGCGGATTGTTGCCCGATCTTTTTGCTTTCTTCGATCAGGATCTGGGGTGTTACGGATGACATGGGGTGCACCGAGAGTGAGATAAACGCTATTATTGAGCGACTGCTCAAGTATCCTTGAGCGACCGCTCAAAAAGCAAGCGCCGTCGATCTGCCGGTGCCTGAAGGAAAAGCCTCATGTCGCGTATCGACCGTAAAGACCAGATCATCGCCGCCGCCCTGGAGCTGTTTCGCAGCAAGGGCTTCGCCGATGTTTCCACCCGCGACCTGGCGGAGCATGCCGGGCTGTCCCGCAGCCACGTCTATCACTACTTCAGCGACTGGAAAGACCTGCGCCGCGAAGCGTTTGTGCGATTCGCCAACGAGCAACTGGACGAGGTGCGGGCGCCACTGGAAGGCCTGCCACCGCTGCAAGCCCTCGAAGGTTTCTTGCGGGACTGCCTGCCCTCCACGGCAGAGGCCGGGTGGGCGTTGTGGCTGGATGCCTGGGACGAAGCGATGCACGACGAGCCACTGGCCCAGGCTTACCTGGTGATCAACGCCCAGTGGCAAGCCATGCTCGCGCAGATCATCGAGCAAGGTGTGGCGGCCAAGGTGTTCCGCTGTGAGTCGTCCAAACGCGCCGCGCGGCAGCTGTTCGCCGTGGCCATGGGTTATGCCGATGACTTGATGCTCAAGCCCTCCGTTGAGTCGGCTGAAGCGGTGATGGATGAGGTGATGGAAGTGGCGGCCTTGCTCCTGGCGTTGCCTAAGAAACGCTAGCGGGCCGGTATTGCAAGGCTTCCGCCAGATGATGACGGGCGATGGCCTCCACCTGTTCCAGGTCGGCGAGGGTACGGGCAACCTTGAGCAAGCGATGAGCCGCCCGCAGCGACAGCGTCAGCCGTTCGCACGCGCTCTCCAGCCAGCCTTCATCAGCCTTTTTCAGTTTGCAGTGCTGGCGTAGCCCGGGCAGGTCGAGAAAGGCGTTGGCGCAGCCCTGGCGCCGTTGCTGGCGCTCCCGGGCCTCGGCGACGAGCACGGACGCGCTGGCGGTGTCATCGCCGGACTGTGTGCCCGGGTTCAGCGCGGTGCTTTCCCGGGCGACGGTCACGTGCAAGTCAATCCGGTCCAGCAGCGGCCCCGAGAGTTTGTTGCGATAGCGCTGGATCTGCTCCGGCGTGCAGCGACAACGTCCGCTCGGCTCGCCCACGTAGCCGCAAGGGCAGGGGTTCATCGCCGCTACCAACTGAAAGCGCGCCGGGAAACTTACCCGGTCGCGGGCGCGGGAAATCACGATATGCCCGGATTCCAGTGGTTCACGCAGCACTTCCAAAACCTTGCGATCAAACTCCGGCAGCTCATCCAGAAACAGCACGCCGTGATGAGCCAGGGTAATTTCCCCCGGCTGCGGTTTCGAGCCACCGCCCACCAGCGCCGGGCCGGATGCCGAATGGTGCGGCTGGCGAAACGGCCGGTGCGGCCAATGGCTCAGCGGCGCCAGGCTGACCACCGACTGAATCGCCGCCACCTCCAGCGCTTCCTGTTCGCTCAAGGGCGGCAACAACCCCGGCAGACGGCTGGCGAGCAAGGTCTTGCCGGTGCCCGGCGGCCCGCTGAGCAACAGGTTGTGGGCGCCCGCCGCAGCGATCAACAGCGCACGCTTGGCCGCCAGTTGGCCCTGCACTTCACTCAGGTCGGGGTAGGGTTTGTTCAAATACATCAGTCCACTGGAAACGAAGGGCTCGATCGGCACGTGACCGTTCAGGTGCGCCACCACTTGCAGCAGATGGTCCACGGCAATCACCTTCAACCCCGAGGCAAGGCAGGCCTCTTCGGCATTGGCCCGGGGCACGATCAAGGTGCGCCCGGCCTTGCGCGCCGCCAGGGCTGCCGGCAATACACCTTTCACCGCCCGCACCTCGCCGGACAGCGCCAGCTCGCCCAGGCATTCCACGTTATCGAGGGTCAATGTCGGCACCTGCACGCTGGCGGCGAGAATCCCCAGGGCAATCGCCAAATCAAAACGCCCGCCGTCCTTGGGCAGGTCGGCGGGCGCGAGGTTGAGGGTGATGCGGCGGGACGGGTATTGCAGCGCAGAATTGAGAATGGCGCTGCGCACGCGGTCCTTGCTTTCCTTGACCGCGGTTTCCGGCAGGCCCACCAGCGTCAGCGATGGCAAGCCGTTGGCCATGTGCACCTCGACAGTGACGGCGGGGGCTTCGACGCCAATCTGGGCGCGGCTGTGGACGATGGCGAGGGACATGCTCGATCCTTGAAATGAGTGGCCGCTTCCTGCGGTTTTTCAAGGGTAGTTCAGCGCTGGCGGAGCGCGGTGGGGAGGTTTTACAGAACGTATCGGGCTACTGGTCCGTCGGCGGTACACACAGAAACTCTTTCGCCAACGTCAACCACGCCTGCGCCGCAAACGACAGCTTGCACTGCCGACGCCACGCCAGCATCAGCCTCCAGTTCAGGGCCGGCGACTGTATTTCCGCGATGCTGAACTGGCTGGCGTCGAGGGTTTCGCAGAACGCCCGGGGCAGCAGGGTGATGCCCACGCCCAACCGTACCAGGGAGGCGATAAAGTCCCATTGGCTGCTGCGGCCGCTGATGCGCGGCTCAAAACCGGCTTGGGCACAGGCATCGAGTACAAACTGGTTCAGGGTGAAGGTGTCATCGTAAAAGATGAATTCGCAGGCGTGCAGCTCGCTCAGTTCCACCGAGCTGCGGCCTTGCCAGGGCGAGTCGTGGGGCGCGAGCAGGCACAGCGGTGATTCGAACAAGGGCATGGATTCGAATTCGGACCAGATATCCGCCACGCGCGGTGAGTCCAGAATGGTGCCGAACTCCAGGGTGCCTTGGCGCAGGTCCTGAATGGTGATGTTGCCGCCGCTCTCGAACAGTTTCAGTTCGATCTTCGGGTAGCGGGCGTGGTATTCCGCAAAGATCGGCGCCAGGGCGAGGTGGGTGGAAGGCGAAAGCCCCATGCGCAGGGCCCCGCGCCCGACCTGCTGCAGGTCTTGCAGCTCCACGGTCATCTCATCGTGCAGCGCGATCATTTCCTTGGCGCGCTTGAGCACAATCTCCCCGGCGTCCGTCAGGGTGAAACGTTTGCCCATACGGTCCAGCAGTTTCAGGCCAAGGCTCGACTCCAGTTGCTGCACCATTTTGCTGACCGTTGGCTGGGTCAGGTGCAGTTTGGTGGCGGCCTTGGTGAAGCTCTGCTGGTCTACGACTTCTACAAAATAACGGAGCGCCCGGATGTCCATCTTGCATTCCAATTTTGCATGGTTTTCATAATATTAATTCATTATATCTTTAAAAATTGGCTGGATAAGATTTGTTACATCTGTTCCCAGCCAGCGTTCCCGGTGAGGCCCGAAGGGCCTTTCCAGACGCTTCCATGGCCAGATTTCTCGCAGTGTATGAATCAAAGGCAACGCTATTTCTGGAGAGCAATTGTGCTTAACAAAACGCGTCATTCTTTTTCCGGTTCTGATGAGATGTCTCAGGGAGCGCGCTTCGTTAAGGAGTTGCTGGCGCAGGCGCAGATCGAGGTCAACGGACCGTCGGCTGCGGATATGCAGCTGCACCACAGTGCCACGTTCGACCTGGCCCTGGCCAAGGGAAACCTGGGTCTTGGCGAAGATTATATGGACGGCGGCTGGGACGCCGAGGCGCTGGATGAGTTTTTCTACCGGCTCATGCGCTCCGGCGTGATTGACCAGGCCAACCCGGCCACCTTGTTGTTTCACGCGTTCAGCTCCCGATGGCTGAACCTGCAAAACAAGAAGCGCGCCTGGCAAGTCGGCGAAGCGCACTACGACCTCGGCAATGACTTTTACGCGCGCATGCTCGACTCGCGCATGACCTACACCTGCGGCTACTGGAAAGACGCCACCACCCTGGAACAGGCGCAGTTCGCCAAGCTGGACCTGATCTGTAAAAAGCTGGGGCTCAAGCCGGGCATGCGCGTGCTGGATATCGGCTGTGGCTGGGGGAGTTTCATGAGCCATGCCGCCGAGCACTACGGTGTGGAGTGTGTCGGTGTGACCATTTCCAAGGAACAGGCGGAGTGGGGCCGCGCCAAGTACGCCCATCTGCCGATCGAGTTTCGGCTCCAGGATTATCGGGATATCGACGAGCAATTCGACCATATCGCCAGCGTCGGCATGTTTGAACATGTGGGCCGCAAGAATCATCGGGCGTATATGGAGGTTGCCAACCGTTGCCTGAAAGACGAGGGGCTGTTCCTGCTGCACACCATCGGCAAGAACCAGCGCAACAGCACGCCGGACCCGTGGATCGACAAATACATCTTTCCAAACGGTGATTTGCCCTCGATCGGGCAGATCGGCGACGCCATGGACGGATTATTTGTTGCCGAGGATTTGCACAACTTTGGCGCCGACTATGACAAGACGCTGATGGCCTGGTGCGAAAACTTCGAACTGGCGTGGCCGGATTTCGCCGACACCTTTGGCCAGCGCTTCTACCGGATGTGGCGCTATTACCTGCTGTCGTGTGCAGGAGCGTTTCGCGCGCGGGATATCCAGCTGTGGCAGTGGGTGTTGTCGAAGAAGGGGGTTGTTGGCGGGTATCAGCGGGTGAGCTGATGGCTGCAACGGTTTAACGGGGACAGGCAAAACCTGCCCCGGTTGGGCCTGTTTATTCGGCGGCCGGCGCCAATCGCGCTTCCAGCTCCGCCACCTTGGCCTCAAGGCTTTCCAACCGCGCCCGAGTGCGCGCCAGCACCACCATCTGGCTATCAAACTCTTCCCGGCTTACCAGGTCCAGCTTGCTGAAACCGCTCTGCAGCAGAGCCTTGAACTGGCTTTCAATTTCGTTGCGCGGCAGCGGTGTGTCGCTGCTGAACAGGCGGGAGGCGTGGCCGCTCAGGGCGTCGAGGAGGTCTTTGGGCGCGAGCATGGGAAATAGTCCGGAAAATCTGTTGGCCGGCAGTGTATCACGCAGCGTCTATAGTCTTTTTCGCCACCACAGGCGCACGCTTTTCGCGCATGGGGCCGGGCGGTCGCGCACCGTTTTCGTGCGTATCTTCGCGGCAATGGCGCCCGGTGGGTGGCCGCAAGCGAACAAAGGACTGATTTCAGTGATTTTTACGGAGCTGGCAAGCTTTCTGCTTAGACGTTCATGACCCATGCACTGATGCAGTCGCTGTGACGATGCAGTGCGCCGACGGACCAGCGGTACATGTTTCGTCACCAGTGGTTAGCGAGCGTCGCAATGGCAAATGCCAAGGCGACGAAGCGTTACAAAGCCAGGCACTGCGCTTAGACTTGAGACGGGTTTGTTTTCCTGGGGCAAGTCCACCAATTCGGGAGAGAGTTTTCATGAAGCTAGTCACTGCCATCATCAAGCCGTTCAAGTTGGACGATGTACGCGAGTCACTGTCCGAGATCGGCGTGCAGGGCATTACCGTCACTGAGGTCAAAGGCTTCGGTCGGCAGAAGGGTCACACCGAGCTGTATCGCGGCGCGGAATACGTGGTCGATTTCCTGCCAAAGGTGAAGATTGATGTCGCCATTGACGACAAGGATCTTGACCGGGTTATCGAGGCGATAACCAAGGCCGCCAACACCGGCAAAATCGGTGACGGCAAGATCTTCGTGGTCAATCTGGAACAGGCTATTCGCATCCGTACCGGCGAAACCGATACCGACGCAATCTAAGCCGCCAAACCCCAACGCCCCAGGAGAAAACAATATGACTCTGCGTAAATTCGCAGGGCTAGGAGCCCTGTTGTCCCTCGTAATGCCGGCCCTGGCCATGGCGGCGGACCCAGCACCTGCTCCAGTCCTCAATTCCGGCGACACCGCGTGGATGCTCACGTCGACCGCGCTGGTGCTGTTCATGACCATTCCAGGCCTCGCGCTGTTCTACGGCGGCATGGTTCGTTCCAAAAACATTCTTTCCGTGATGATGCAGTGCTTCGCCATCACCGGCCTGATCACCATCCTGTGGTTCGTCTACGGCTACAGCATGGCGTTCGACACCACCGGTATGGAAGCAGGCGTCGTCAACCTCAACTCGTTTGTGGGTGGCTTGTCCAAACTGTTCCTCTCGGGTGTGACCCCGGCCAGCATCACCGGCCCGGCGGCGTTGTTCCCTGAGGCGGTGTTCGTGACATTCCAGATGACCTTCGCGATCATCACCCCGGCGCTGATCGTCGGTGCGTTCGCCGAGCGTATGAAGTTCTCCGCGATGCTGATCTTCATGGGCGTCTGGTTCACCCTGGTCTACGCACCGATTGCCCACATGGTGTGGGGCGGTCCGGGTTCGTTGCTGGGCGACTGGGGCGTACTGGACTTCGCAGGCGGCACCGTGGTGCACATCAACGCCGGTGTGGCCGGCCTGGTAGCGTGCCTGGTACTCGGCAAGCGTAAAGGCTTCCCAACCACCCCAATGGCACCGCATAACCTCGGTTACACCCTGGTGGGCGCGGCCATGCTGTGGGTCGGCTGGTTCGGCTTCAACGCCGGTTCCGCGGCTGCGGCCAACGGCACTGCCGGCATGGCGATGCTGGTGACCCAGATCGCTACCGCTGCGGCGGCGCTGGGCTGGATGTTCGCCGAGTGGGTCACCCACGGTAAGCCAAGCGCTCTGGGCATCGCCTCGGGTGTGGTTGCGGGCCTGGTGGCAATCACTCCAGCCGCTGGCACCGTGGGCCCGATGGGCGCCCTGGTGATCGGCCTGGCTGCCGGTGTGGTGTGCTTCTTCTGCGCCACTACCCTGAAACGCAAACTGGGCTACGACGACTCCCTGGACGCCTTCGGCGTGCACGGTATCGGCGGTATCCTCGGCGCGATCCTGACTGGCGTGTTCGCTGCACCGTCGATGGGTGGCTTCAACGCCGCGACCACCGATATCGCCGCACAGGTCTGGGTTCAGGCCAAAGGCGTCGGCTTCACCGTCATCTACACCGCTATCGTGACGTACATCATCCTCAAGGTGCTGGACGTGGTGATGGGCCTGCGGGTGACCGAAGAGGAAGAGGCTGTCGGCCTCGACCTGGCGCAACACAACGAACGCGGCTACAACTTGTAAGTACGCGAAAAAAAGATGCCCGGCTTGCCGGGCATTTTTTTGCCTGGGGTTTGTCTGTGGCTAAAGGTGTATGGGTTTTTTGGCGACTTTGTGATGGGATCCACACCGCACTTTTCTGTGTGCGAATGTCTTACAGGCATGTAGGCGTATTCGGCACTTTGTTTTTTCCCTGAGCGCGCTAGAATGCGCGCCGATGGGCGGAGAACTGTATGTGGCAACAGACCCTGATAACCCTGCGGGCCAAGCCCCGGGGCTTTCATCTGGTAACGGACGAGTTGCTCGCCGGCCTGCCTGAATTGAAGGCCTGTCGGGTGGGCCTGTTGCATTTGTGGCTGCAGCACACCTCGGCCTCGTTGACGGTCAACGAGAATGCCGACCCGGCGGTTCGCCGTGACTTCGAGCGTTTTTTCAATGCGCTGGTGCCGCAAGGCACGGCGGGATATGAACACAACGACGAAGGTCCGGATGATCTGCCGGCGCACTTCAAGGCCAGTCTCCTGGGCTGCCAGCTGAGTTTGCCGGTAAGGGCCGGCCGCTTGGCGATGGGAACCTGGCAAGGTGTTTATCTGGGCGAGCACCGTGATCATGGCGGTGCTCGTAAAGTCCTCGCCACCTTGCACGGTGATGGGGCATAAGCCACTGGTTAACCGGTGGATGTTGATTTTTTTCCGGCCGCCGTCGACAGGTGGCGAAGCTGGGCTATAACTAATCTGCTTTTCGCAAGTCATGAGGTAGAACATGAGCGACGATGATCTGGAAAACGACGACCTCGAAGTAGGCGACGACGACGAAACCGAAGAAGGTCTTGAGGCGGCTGCCGAAGACGTGGCTGACGACGACGGTGGCGACGATGCACCGGTCCCGGCAGCCAAGGGCAAGGCCAAGGCTGCGGTGTCGGTTGACGAACTGCCGAGCGTAGAAGCCAAGAACAAAGAGCGCGATGCGCTGGCCCGTGCGATGGAAGAGTTCCTCGCTAAAGGCGGCAAAGTGCAGGAAGTCGAGGCTAACGTGGTGGCAGATCCACCGAAGAAGCCTGATAACAAGTACGGCAGCCGGCCTATCTAAGGCCTGCTGTTTGCTTGCTGAAAAAGCCCGCCGTCGCTGCGGGCTTTTTCATGGGTGAAACAAAAGCGTTGGGGCTGATACTGAAGAGTGTGTGTGGCGAGGGAGCTTGCTCCCGCTCGACTGCGAAGCAGTCGCAAAAGCTGGGGCCGCTTCGCAGCCCAACGGGAGCAAGCTCCCTCGCCACAAAAGCCCTTCATCATCAGGTTATGCGTTCCAGCGGGCGAGGAGAGCTGGCAATTCAGTCAGGCTGCGAATCTCGGCGTCCGGGCGCTTTTGCGCTTCCCAGGCCTTGCCCGCTGGGTTGAACCACACCGCCCGCAGCCCCGCCTGCTGCGCACCGGCAATGTCATCCCCGGGATGATCCCCGACGTGCACTGCCGCGCCCGGCTCTACGCCACCGCGCTGCAAGGCTTCCTGGAACAACCGTGCATCCGGCTTGGCGATACCGATGTCTTCAGCCCGCAGTGCAAAGTGGAAGTAGTCCGCCAGCCCCACACGCTGCACATCGGCGTTGCCGTTGGTGATCACGCCCAGCAGATAGTCGCGGCGCAACGCTTGCAACATCGGCTCGGCCTCGGGAAACACCGTGAGCTGGTGGCGCGCGTGGATGAACGCTTCAAAGCACACATCCGCCATCTGCGCCGCTTCCGGCAACGGGTATCCGGCCTCCTCGAAGGCGTGCTGCAGCACCTTGTGGCGCAACACGCTGATGCGATATTTGAGTTCGGGATGCCGCTCCAGAACCTGCTGGCGAAGGCTGGCGAATTTCTCCAGGGGCAAGTCGCCCACCTTGGTGGCATGGGTCGCCAGCCACTCGCGCATCGACGCCTCGGCGCTGATGATGACTGGCACGTTATCCCAGAGCGTGTCGTCCAGGTCGAAGGTGATCAGCTTGATGTTCATGAGTCACTGCCCTTAATGCGTTTGGCCCGTGGATGGGCGCTGTCGTACACCGTTGCCAGGTGCTGGAAGTCCAGGTGGGTGTAGATCTGGGTGGTCTTGATGTCCGAGTGACCCAGCAACTCCTGCACCGCGCGCAGGTCCTGGGACGACTCCAGCAAGTGGCTGGCAAAAGAGTGCCGCAGCATGTGCGGGTGCAGGTTTTGCCCCAGTTCGCGCTCGCCGGCGGCCTTGACCCGTACCTGAATGGCCCGTGGCCCGAGCCGCCGGCCTTGCTGGCTGATAAACACGGCGTCATCCGCCGGGTTGGCCAGGGCGCGCAGGGGCAGCCAGAGCAGCAGGGCTTCGCGGGCCTTCCTGCCCACCGGCAATACGCGGGTCTTGCTGCCTTTGCCGAGCACCTGCACCAGGCCATCCGCCAGGTCCAGTTGATCGAGGTTGAGGCCGGTCAGCTCCGACAGGCGCAGGCCCGAGGAATAGAACAGTTCGAGGATCGCCTGGTCGCGATGGGCCAGGAAGTCATCTTCCACGGCGCCATCGAGCAATTGCAGGGCGCGATCCGTGTCGAGGGTCTTGGGCAGGCGGCGTTCGCCCTTGGGCGGCGCCAGGCCGTTGGCCGGGTCGTGGTCGCACAGGCCTTCGCGGTTCAGGTAGTGATAGAGGCCGCGCACCGCCGACAGCAGGCGTGCCAGGCTGCGGGAGGATTGGCCTTGCTGGTGCAGTCGGGCGATCAGGCTGCGCAAGCCCTGGATGTCCAGGGCCTTCCAGCTGCTGATGTGATGTTTCTCGCAGAACGCCAGGACCTTGTTCAAGTCCCGTCGGTAGGCTTCCAGGGTATGCGGCGACACCTGGCGCTCGCTGCGCAGGTGAGCGCAGTAGGCGTCCAGTTGTCGTTCCATGGCTAGCGCACCGCGCGCAGGGCGGTGGTGAAGCGTGGCAGGACGCGGCCCAGCACTTCGGCGATATAGCTCAGGAACAGCGTGCCCACCGAACTTTTGTAGTGCTGTGGATCGCGGCTGGCGATGGCCAACACGCCATGCAAGCCTTGATGACTGAGGGCGACCACGGCGGTAGAGCCGATCTGCTGGCGCTGCTCGGCGCCAAACAGGAAGTCCAGCTCGTGCTCACGCAGGGTGCCGCTGATGGTCTTGCCTTCGGACAGCAGCCCGCCAATGGCAGTCTGGGCGTCGCTGCCACTGACCCAGCGACCCACCGGCATCGGGTTGTCGCTGAACAGGATCAGGCTGACAAAGGGCACCTGGAAGTCCTGGCGCAGGCTGTCTTCCACGGCAATCACCGCTTCTTCCAGGCTGGCGGCGTCCATCAGGGTCAGGACCAGGCGGCGGGTCTTGTCGAACAGGCGGTCATTGTCGCGAGCCACGTCCATCAGCTGCGAGAGCCGATGGCGCATTTCGATATTGCGCTCGCGCAGGATCTTCATCTGCCGCTCCACCAGCGACACGGTGTCGCCGCGCTGGTGGGGAATGCGCAGGGCCGGCAGCAGTTCTTCGTGTTCGACGAAGAAGTCCGGATTAGCCTCTAGATACGCCGCAACGGCTGCGGCCTCCAGACTTTCGCTTGGGGATGCTTTCGCGGGTACTTGAGGCTTATCAGTCATTAGATTTGCTCACTCATAGACGGACCTGTCCTTCGTAGACGCGGGTGGCCGGGCCGGTCATTTTCACCGGTTGGCCGGGGCCTGCCCATTCGATGGACAAACGTCCGCCGGGCAGGTCGATCAGCAGCGGCGAATCCATCCACCCCTGGCTGATCGCGGCTACGGCAGCGGCGCAAGCACCGGTGCCGCAGGCCTGGGTTTCACCGGCACCGCGTTCCCAGACGCGCAACTGCGCACGGGAACGGTCGATGACCTGCAGGAAACCCACATTAACCCGCGCCGGAAAGCGCGGGTGGTTTTCGATCTTCGGCCCCAGTTCGTGAACCGGTGCGCTGTTGATGTCATCCACCCGCAGCACGGCGTGGGGGTTGCCCATGGACACGGCGGCCAGGTTGACGGTCTTGCCGTCCACGTCCACCGGGTAGCTCAGCGCCTGCTCGGGGGCCTGGAACGGAATGTCCGCCGGCACCAGCCGTGGGGCGCCCATGTTGACGCCGATCTGGCCGTCGCTGCGAATATCCAGCTCGATGATGCCGCTTTTGGTCTCGACGCGAATCTGCCGCTTGGCGGTCAGGCGCTTGTCCAGCACAAAGCGGGCGAAACAGCGGGCACCGTTGCCGCACTGTTCCACTTCGGAGCCGTCGGAGTTGAAGATCCGGTAACGGAAATCCACTTCCGGGTTGCTCGGTGCTTCCACCAGCAGCAACTGGTCGAAGCCGACGCCGGTGTGACGGTCGCCCCACAGCTTGGCGTGCTTGGGCAGGATGTGCGCATGCTGGCTGACCAGGTCGAGGACCATGAAGTCGTTGCCCAGCCCGTGCATCTTGGTAAAACGCAGCAGCATGACCTTACTCCGGCAGCAGGCTTTCGCCAGCAAACAACTCGGCTACCGTCTCGCGGCGACGCACTTCAAACGCTTGATCACCGTCCACCAGCACCTCGGCGGTACGCCCGCGGGTGTTGTAGTTGGAACTCATGACAAACCCGTAGGCACCGGCCGAGTGCACGGCCAGCAGGTCGCCCTCTTCCAGGGCCAGTTGGCGTTCCTTGGCCAGGAAGTCGCCCGTCTCGCAGATCGGGCCGACGACGTCGTACGTGCGGCCTTCACCAGCACGTGGCTTGACGGCCGTCACGTCCATCCAGGCCTGGTACAGCGCCGGGCGGATCAGGTCGTTCATCGCCGCGTCGACAATGGCGAAATCCTTGTGCTCGGTGTGCTTGAGGTACTCGACCTGGGTCAGCAACAGGCCGGCGTTGGCGACGATGTAGCGGCCCGGCTCGAACATCAGCGTCAGGTCGCGGCCTTCGGTACGCTCGCGCACGGCCTTGATGTAGTCGCTCACCAGCGGTGGCTCTTCATCGCGATAGCGCACGCCCACGCCGCCACCGAGGTCGATGTGGTGCAGGTAGATGCCGCATTCGCCGAGGCGGTCGATCAGCGCCAGCAGGCGGTCGAGGGCATCGAGGAACGGTGGCAGGCTGGTGAGTTGCGAGCCGATATGGCAGTCGACGCCCAAGACTTCCAGGTTCGGCAACTGGGCGGCGCGGATGTACACGTCCTCGGCGTCGGCAATGGCGATGCCGAACTTGTTCTCTTTGAGACCGGTGGAAATGTACGGGTGAGTGCCGGCGTCCACGTCCGGGTTGACCCGCAGGGAGATCGGCGCGCGAACGCCCATCTCGGCGGCCACCACTTGCAGGCGCTCCAGCTCGTCGGTGGATTCGACGTTGAAGCAGTGCACGCCCACTTCCAGGGCGCGGCGCATGTCTTCGCGGCTCTTGCCGACGCCGGAGAACACGATCTTGTCAGCCTTGCCGCCGGCGGCCAGTACACGCTCAAGCTCGCCCCGGGACACAATGTCGAAACCGGCGCCAAGGCGCGCCAGGACATTGAGCACGCCCAGGTTGGAGTTGGCTTTTACGGCGAAGCACACCAGGCTCGGCGTGCCTTCCAGCGCATCGGCAAAGGAGCGGTATTGCGCTTCGATGTGGGCACGGGAATACACGTAGGTCGGGGTACCAAAGCGCCCGGCAATGGCGGACAGCGCGACACCTTCCGCGAACAGCTCGCCGTCCCGGTAGTTAAAAGCGTCCATGGTGTTCCCTTAGTAAGTGTCGTGCTTGTGCGCTTTGGTCTGCGACGATTGCGCCTGTTCATTCGGGTCTTTGCTGTCATCGGGCAGGTACAGCGGGCCTTTTTGACCACAGGCACTAACGAGGCAAGCGACCGCGACGAGCGCAGCAAGGGAAGAGATCAGGCGCTTCATGGCGAAATCCTTGAATATGCATTAATTGCGCCCGAGTATACCGACGACCCACCAGATTGCCTATGCGCCGCAATACCCGTCCGGCGGGGCTTTGCCGAGTGTGTCGCGATTGCGCTTACATCAATCGAGGATAATTCACACGGCTTCGGGTAATGAAATCGGTATCCTTTGCAATCATGATGGTGCGTCCGTATTGTGCGGCGCTTGAGCGAGACCAGACACTTTTTGAGGTTCCCACAATGAGTTTGACCGAAGCCCGTTTTCACGACCTGGTGGATTCGACCCAGCAAGCGCTGGAGGATATTTTCGACGACAGCGGTCTGGATGTGGACCTGGAGAACTCGGCCGGTGTGCTGACCGTCAAGTTTGAAAATGGCACCCAGCTGATTTTCAGCCGCCAGGAGCCTCTGCGTCAGCTCTGGCTGGCGGCGCGTTCCGGTGGTTTTCACTTCGATTACGATGAGGAAGAAAATCGCTGGACCCACGACACCACCGATGAGCTGCTGAGCGAAATGCTCGCGCGCCTCACCCAGGAACAAGCCGGCGTCGAGCTGGACTTCGACGAGATCTGATCGTGACGCAGCCCGCACCCGTACGCCCGCCCAAGCCGCTGTTCAGCAATGTCAGCCCGGCGGTGCCGTCACCTTGTATCAGTTTATGTCGGCTGGATGAGCACAAAGTCTGCCTCGGTTGCTTCCGCCACGTGGAAGACATCCGTGAATGGCGCTCTGCCGATGATGCGCGGCGCCGCGTGATCGTCGCCCAGGCCGAGCAGCGCAAGGCCTGCGCCTGAGGCCGTCTTGTTTATTTATTGTGCTGTGGTAGTGTCCGGGTACACCTCAACTCATCGAGGTCCGTGAGAACCCCGCCTTTTCCTGGCGGGGTTTTGCTTTTTTGTGCAGAAAAAAGGAGTCTGCCTGAATCATGACCGCACCTTCCATCATCCTCACCCGTCTTGACGTGCAGCGTCTTGAGCAACTGATCGACCGTGTCGGCGAGGCATCGCCGGGCGTTGAAGCCCTGCAACACGAACTCGATCGCGCCGAAGAAGTGGTTGGCCACGATGAAGTGCCTGCAACTGTCGTGACCATGAACTCCAGCGTGCATTGCCGTGAGCAAGGCAGCGGCAAGGACTATCACCTGACCCTGGTCTACCCCAAGGACGCGAACGCCGACGAAGGCAAAATCTCGATCCTGGCGCCGGTGGGCAGCGCGTTGCTGGGCCTGCAAGTCGGCCAGCACATCGACTGGCCCGCACCGGGTGGCAAGACCCTCAAGCTTGAATTGCTCAGTGTTGAAGGCCAGCCAAAAGACGGCGGCGCGTTCTCTCTTTAAGCCGGGCCGCTTTAAACCTGGTTCAGCGCCTCATTGAGCGCCAGTTCCAGATCAGCCTTGTAGCGCAGGTACAGATTGCTCGGGCTTTGAACATCACCGAGCAGGCCGGACAGGTCCAGATCGGTGATGTAGCAGCGGTAGCGCTCGGCCTCCTGGCGCTGCCCGACGATTTCCTGGGCGACCACCGCAAACAGTTGGTCGCCAAATTCCAGCTCGGAAAACTCCCGTTGATTGCAGTACAAGGTGATACCCACCTGGCCCGGTGCTGCCTTGCCGATAATCGCCTGCACGTCGTAGAACGGCTTGTTGGCCGGGGTTTGCGGCGCAGGGCGCGGTTCGGCCCGGCGTGCGCGGCCGCTGCCGGACGGCAATAGCTGGTAATACAGGAGTTGCACCGCGCCGAGCGGCTGGTGCGGGTCCAGCGGCATTAGCGCGTCGCGGCGATAAATGATCGATTGCAGGAAACGCTGCAAAGGCACCAACAGGCTTTGCTCGTCGTGAAACGGCAGGCGCTGCTGCCAGAGCGCGTTGAATTCATCCAGCACGTACAGCTCGGCAACCCCGTCGTTGATCCGGTAGAACACCTGCACGCAATCGGGCAGGCCCATGGGCAGCAGCAGCGCCAGGTCATGGTCTTCCAGGGCCATGCTGTCCAGGTGCAGCGGGCTGTAGCCGGCCTGTTCTTCGCTGAGGTAGGCGATCAGCGCGTCCTGGGTCGCCAACGACACGTGGTTGGCTTGGCCGGGCGTCAGCTCCATCACGTGGTAGTGCTGTTGCACTTGCACCAGATAGCGGTGGTTCTCCTGGCCCAGCAGCAGGTTTTGCGCGGTGTCGAAGATTTCTTCCACGCGCTGAGCAATGAATTGCGCGCGGTTGTGGCAGAAGCAGCGCACCCGCAACCGCGGCAAGTGGTCGGCCGGCAATTGATTGAGGTAATCCCGCAGGCAGTCGAGCAGCGCGTGGGGGCCGTCGTAGCGGCTGACCATCACCTCGTTCCAGCTGTTGACGGTGACCTGGTCCAGGGTCAGCACCAGGTTCTCCCGCACGCCCGCGTAACTCAGGGAGTCGGTGCGCTCGGTGGTCATCAGGATGTTCAGGTCGCGGTGGTGCTTGAGCGGGTCGACGCCTACGTTGATCAGCAGCAGCACCTCCTCGGGCACCGCTGAGCGCAGCAGGCGATCTTCATCGACGCTGGCCAGGGGCAGGACGACTGTCTGTTGCAGGCTGCCCAGCAGGTTGAACAGCTCGAACTCGGTCATGTCGCTGGTGCCGGGGTGCAGAGCCAGGCGGGTGCTGCTGTCGATCACGCCGTTGCGGTGGCACCAGGTGAGCATCTCCAGCAGGTCGCGGCTGCGCTTGATCGGCGCAAAGTGCTCCCATTCCAGCGCGGTGAGGCTGCCGTTGTACAGGCCCCAATGATGCTGGCCGGGTTCTTTGCGGTTGGGCGACTGCACCAGGGTCAGGGTGTCTTCGGCCAGGTCCGGGGCAATGCCGGGGTTGATGAACTCGACCTTGCCGGCCTTGCGCTCGAACGCCGCGTAGAGCCGTCGGCCGAGCACGTTGAGGTCGCGCTTGTTGATCAGGCTGACGGTCTGTTCGGTGCGGGCAAACTGAGTCAGGAAGCGGTAGCTGTAGTTCAGCTCGTTGACCAGCGCCCGGCGCTCGGAGGCCACCTGGCGGACTTTCCATTGGCTGCGGCTGTCCAGCAGGGCCAGTTGGCGCTGGTCCCAACCCCACTCATTGGCCAGCCGTTCCAGCAGCAAGCGCTGCCAGCGGTCGGTGCGTTGGCCTGCCGTGAGCTTGCGGTTGACCTTCAGGTACAGGGCGCGCCGCACCAGTTCCAGGCGTTCCGGCTCGTTGCGGGCCTTGAGGTATTCCTCGATCCGGCGGTAGACCACGATGTACGGGTCCAGCTCGTCCAGGTCCATCTGGTTGGCAAACACGGCACGCTTGAAGCGCAGGCTCAGGCATTGCACCTTCGGGTGCTCGCTGGCGTAGACCTCGGTCAGCAGGAGTTTGAGTACCGACTTGTAGGGCGATTCGATGCCTTTGAACAATTGCCACAGGCCGGCGCCGATAAATTCACCGGGCGGGATGTGGGCGAGGTGGCCCAGGTCGAGGGTTTCATCGGCGCGGATAAAACGCTTGGAGATCAGCGCATGGGTGAACTCGGTGTAGCGGGTTTCTTCATACACCGGCACCAGCCACCAGATCGGCGTGCGCCCGGCGAGCCAGATGGCGGTGCGGTAGAACTCGTCCAGCAACAGGTAATGCTGGCTGGTGCCGCAGTCTTCGGAGCTCAGTTGAGTGTCACGCTCGCCCTGCATGAACCGCGTCGGTTCGATCAGGAAGAAGTGCGCCTCGGCACCCATGCTCAGGGCCCAGGTTTCCAGCAATTGGCATTTTTTGCGCAGCTCGGCCAGCTCGTTTTCGCTGAGGTCGGTGGCGTGGCAGACCCACACGTCCATGTCACTTTGATCGGCCTGGGCCAGCGTACCCAGGCTGCCCATCAGGAACAGGCCGTGAATCGGGCGCGGCGGGTTGCCGTGCCGAGGCTTGTAGGAAAACGTGCGGGTCAGGCGCTGGGCCTCGGCCAGGGCTTGCGCATCAGGTTCAAAATTCGACAGGCCGGCCGGCGTACTGCCCGACACATAGCCCGGCAGCAGCGGGTGATTGACGTGGAAAAACAGCGGCAGCAGCGTCAAGACGCTTTGCTGGCGCGGCGTCAGCCCTTCAACGGCCCGGGCCATGCGGCCTTCGTTCAAGGCCAGAAATCGCGCGCGTAACTGGGCCAGCACCTTGCGGTCGATGCCTTCGTCCAGGTCGGGGCGGATTTCGTGGGTGCGGGTCATGTCGAACTCGGTGGCTCGCAGGGCCCGACGTGGGCGGCCGTTGGGGAGTTTACAGCCAGTAGCGTAGGAGGTTTAGAGGGATTTTGTTTTTGACGCCGGAATTTTATCCCGGGCACGGGAATGCCCGCGGAATCCGTGAAAAGAGGATCCCGTGGGCGATACGAGGTGTCAGGCGGCTTCTTTAGCGGTCGTCAGAATAGTCAGCAGGCTTTGTGCGTGTTCGGCAGCATCCCGGCCGAGGCTGGTGAGGTAACCACCGTCTGGCTGGTCGATCAGGTCTTTATCAAACAGGCGCCGGGCAGCGGCAATGGCAGTGGGAGCGGCAGTCTGATGAACTTTCAGACCTTCCTGGGAGCTGCCCAGGTTGAAGAGTGCAAGGATTTCCAGTTCGGCAACCAACTCAGGGGTATACGACATAAGGACTCCAGACTTTCTAGGAATTTTTAGACGTTAGCAGCCATAAGGTGAACGCACTTTGGCGGCCTGTCCAGTCGGAACTCATGCGGCGTTGATGTAGGGCAGAATTGTGGCCAGCAAGAGTTTGCTGGCCAGCGCGGTGTCGGGCTTATTGCTTCTCGGGCGGCAGCTCGGGCAGTGCACGCAAGGCAGTTTCATACCATTCGGTATTGAAAGCGCGGTCTTCTTCGAGCAGGGCGTCGATTTCGACGGCGAGTACGTGGGCCATCATTTGCAGGATGTCTTCGCGCTCGTAGCCCACCAGGGTCAGCTTGTTGAACGTGGCTTTGGCGGCGGGCGGGTTGTCGCTTTCGATCTGGTTTTCGATCGCTTCAATCAAGGTGGTCTCGGCGAACTCTTCTTCGTCGTTGTCGATATCGGTTGGCTCGCTCATGGCAGGCTCCTGGAGGAAAGGGCGCCAGTCTACCCCCATTCACTCGGGTGATGCTGCTGGTCAGGCGCGGCATCCCGATCTATAACCACTGCTGCCAACCCCGTACACGGCCTGGAGGCTTTGTGATGCTCAAGCTTTATGGATTTTCAGTCAGCAACTACTACAACATGGTCAAACTGGCACTGCTGGAGAAAGAGCTGCCCTTCGAAGAGGTGCCGTTCTATGCAGGCCAGACCCCTGAAGCGCTGGCTGTGAGCCCGCGGGGCAAGGTGCCGGTGCTGGGTGTCGAGCAAGGGTTCATCAACGAAACCAGCGTGATCCTCGAATACCTCGAACAGACCCAGGGCGGCCGTTCGCTGCTGCCGAGCGATGCGTTCCAGCGCGCTCAGGTGCTGGCGTTGTGCAGGGAAATTGAGTTGTACATCGAACTGCCAGCCCGGGCGTGCTTCGCCGAGGCGTTTTTCGGAATGCCGGTGCCGGAGGCGATCAAGGAAAAATCCAGGACGGAGTTATTGCTGGGGATCGCATCGTTGGGGCGACACGGCAAGTTCGCGCCGTATGTGGCGGGGGACAGCTTCACGATTGCGGATTTGTATTTTGTGTACAGCGTGGACCTGGCCTGCGCCGTGGCCGGGAAGCTGTTCGGGCTGGACTTGCTGGCTGAGTTGCCGAAGGCCAAGGACTTGTTGGCGCGCTTGCAGGCGCTGCCGAATGCCCAGCGGGTGGCGGCGGACAAGGAAGCGGCGATGCCGGCGTTTATGGCGATGATTGCTGCCAAGAAATAAAGACTGCTTTTGTGGCGAGGGAGCTTGCTCCCGTTGGGCACCGAAGCGGCCCCAAAAAAGGGACTGCTGCGCAGTCCAACGGGAGCAAGCTCCCTCGCCACAGGTTCAGTGTTCGCCCTTATTTGCCGGGGTACTTACCTTTGGGTTAGCGGCTGGCGAGCAATGCCTGGCCGCGAGCAACGGCCGCCTTCACCTGCGCCGGCGCAGTCCCGCCGATATGGTTACGGGCATTTACCGACCCTTCCAGAGTCAGCACAGCAAACACGTCCTGTTCGA
Organism: Pseudomonas sp. PAMC 25886; assembly: GCF_000242655.1. Taxonomy (NCBI): domain Bacteria; kingdom Pseudomonadati; phylum Pseudomonadota; class Gammaproteobacteria; order Pseudomonadales; family Pseudomonadaceae; genus Pseudomonas; species Pseudomonas sp. PAMC 25886. Next base: position 57,394 of record NZ_AHHC01000021.1, on the reverse strand, counting down.
TCTGGTCGCTGAACTTGCGCAGTTCTTCCAGGCTCATTTCCGCCAGGTCCTTGCCGCTGTCCACACCGTATTTCACGGCATGCCCAACGATTTCGTGGCAGTCGCGGAACGGCAGGCCACGGCGTACCAGGTAGTCCGCCAGGTCGGTGGCGGTGGAGAAACCGCGCAGGGCCGCTTCACGCATGATGGCATGCTTGGGCTTGATCGCCGGGATCATGTCGGCAAAGGCCCGCAGCGAGTCGCGCAGGGTGTCGGCGGCGTCGAACAGCGGTTCCTTGTCTTCCTGGTTGTCCTTGTTGTAGGCCAGCGGCTGGCCTTTCATCAGGGTCAGCAGGCCCATCAGCGCGCCGAAGACACGGCCGCTTTTGCCGCGTACCAGTTCCGGCACGTCGGGGTTTTTCTTTTGCGGCATGATCGAGCTGCCGGTGCAGAAGCGGTCCGGCAGGTCGATGAACTGGAATTGCGCGCTGGTCCACAGCACCAGTTCTTCGGAGAAACGCGACAGGTGCATCATCGCGATGCTGGCCGCGGCGCAGAATTCGATGGCGAAGTCACGGTCCGACACACCGTCCAGGGAGTTGCCGCCCACGGCGTCGAAGCCCAGCAGTTGCGCAGTGTATTCGCGGTCGATCGGGTAAGTGGTGCCGGCCAGTGCAGCGCTGCCCAGAGGCATGCGGTTGGCGCGCTTGCGGCAGTCCACCAGGCGCTCGTAGTCACGGCTGAGCATTTCGAACCAGGCCAGCAGGTGGTGGCCGAAGGTCACAGGCTGCGCGGTTTGCAGGTGGGTGAAGCCGGGCATGATGGTGCCGGATTCACGCTCTGCCTGTTCCAGCAGGCCTTTTTGCAGGCGGGTGATTTCCGCCAGGATCAGGTCGATCTCGTCCCGCAGCCACAGGCGGATATCGGTGGCCACCTGGTCGTTACGGCTGCGACCGGTGTGCAGTTTCTTGCCGGTCACACCGATGCGGTCGGTGAGGCGGGCCTCGATGTTCATGTGCACGTCTTCCAGGTCGACGCGCCAGTCGAAGGTGCCGGCTTCGATCTCGCCACGGATGGTGGTCAGGCCGTCGATGATGCTGTCGCGCTCGGCGTCGGTCAGCACGCCGACCTTGGCGAGCATCGTGGCGTGGGCGATCGAGCCCATGATGTCGTGGCGGTAGAGGCGCTGGTCGAAGGTGACGGAGGCGGTGAAGCGCGCGACGAAGGCGTCGACGGGTTCACTGAAGCGGCCGCCCCAGGACTGGTTGGTCTTGTCGGTGCTCATGGATTCGCTCGTGATCTGCTGGAAAGAGGGCATGAAAGTGTGGCGCCGATAATAACAGGGTTGCCCCCGGAGGCGATGATGCCGGGGCGCGGCATTTTTATTTGTTTCCAAGATGGCTAAGTGCCTTGCCGCCGGCCTCGCGCAGGACGAGACTGGAGCCAGGACCGAACGGGGGTTTAAAACGTGCGGTCCTGAGCCTGACAAAGCGTGTTTATTGAAACGATATTTGACGATTGAGCAATATCGTCTTCGCGAGCGTCTACAGTTGCACTGATAGAGCGTCGCGCTGACAGAAGGTGCACTGCACCAATGCCAGGCGATGAGGTCGAACTCCAGGCTATCCATTAGAGAGGGGGTGTTCGTATTGTGTATCAGCAAACCCTACGACGATGCCCGAAGGCAGCAGGCTTTGGGCGCGATTGAACAGGTCCGGGTAAATATTGGTGCCACTCTCGGGGCACTTTTTGCCGCTCGCGCTAGTCTTAGCGTGGATCGCCGTGACGGAAGTCACCGCACCTGTCTACGCTATCCTTGTGCGAGACTCACGCAGGAATCCAGCGCAATATGAATGTCCTGATCGTTGATGACGAACCCCAAGCCCGCGAGCGACTGAGCCGTTTGGTCAGTGAACTCGAGGGTTACAGTGTCCTTGAGCCGAACGCCACCAGTGGCGAGGAAGCCTTGGCCCTTATTGACAGCCTCAAGCCAGATGTCGTTTTGCTCGACATTCGCATGCCGGGCCTTGATGGCTTGCAGGTGGCTGCCCGCCTGAGCGAGCGAGAATCGCCGCCTTCGGTGGTGCTGTGCGCTTCCCAGGATGAGTTCTCTGCCGAGACTCTGGACGCCAGCGGTGTCAGCTTCCTGGTCAAGCCGATCAATGCCGATGCATTGCTTCGCGCCTTGAAGAAGGCCGAACGCCCCAATCGTGTCCAGCTCGCCGCCCTGACCCAGCCCGCAGCGCAAAGCGGCAACGGGCCGCGCAGCCATATCAGCGCCCGTACCCGCAAGGGCATCGAGCTGATTCCCCTGGACCAGGTGGTCTATTTCATCGCCGATCACAAGTACGTGACCTTGCGTCACGAGGCCGGTGAAGTGCTGCTCGATGAGCCGCTCAAGGCCCTGGAAGATGAATTTGGCGACCGCTTTGTGCGCATCCACCGCAACGCGCTGGTGGCCCGCGAGCGTATCGAGCGCCTGCAGCGCACGCCGCTTGGGCATTTTCAGCTGTTCCTGAAAGGCCTCAATGGCGACGCCTTGATCGTCAGCCGGCGCCATGTCGCCGGTGTGCGCAAGATGATGCAGCAGCTTTAGCCCGAGGGCTGACGCGAGCTTCACCCCCATATCCCGGTGCGACGCGGCCAGGGAGGCCCCGCACTTGCTGATTCAAATCAAAGCGCATTAGCCTGAGCTGTTATTATCTGCCGTATCTATTCAGTACGGATTGATCCATGTCCTCTCGCGAAATCCGCATCGCCACCCGTAAAAGCGCCCTGGCCTTATGGCAGGCCGAGTACGTCAAAGCACGCCTTGAGCAAGCCCATCCCGGCCTCAAGGTGTCCCTGGTGCCCATGGTCAGTCGCGGCGACAAGCTGCTTGATTCGCCACTGTCGAAAATCGGCGGCAAGGGCCTGTTCGTCAAGGAACTGGAAACCGCGCTGCTGGAGAACGAAGCCGACATCGCCGTGCATTCGATGAAAGACGTGCCCATGGACTTCCCTGAAGGCCTGGGCCTGTTTTGCATCTGCGAGCGAGAAGACCCGCGCGATGCCTTCGTTTCCAACACCTACGCCTCTCTGGACGAACTGCCGCTGGGCAGCATCGTCGGCACCTCCAGCCTGCGTCGCCAGGCACAGTTGCTGACCCGTCGTCCGGACCTGCAAATCCGCTTCCTGCGGGGCAACGTCAATACGCGCCTGGCCAAGCTGGACGCCGGTGAATATGACGCGATCATCCTCGCGGCGGCCGGCTTGATTCGCCTGGGCTTTGAAGACCGCATCACCTCGGCCATCAGTGTCGAAGACAGCTTGCCGGCTGGCGGGCAGGGCGCCGTGGGTATCGAATGCCGCACCGCCGACAGCGAAATTCATGCGCTGCTCAAGCCTCTGGACCACCACGACACCGAAATTCGCGTCACCGCCGAACGGGCCCTGAACAAGCACCTCAACGGTGGTTGCCAGGTGCCCATCGCCTGCTACGCCGTGCTTGAGGGCGAGAACCTCTGGCTGCGTGGCCTGGTGGGCGACCCGAGTGGCGGGTTGCTGCTCACTGCCGAAATTCGCGGGCCGCAAAGCGAGGCGACCAGCCTTGGCATCAAAGTCGCCGAAGAACTGCTCGAAAAAGGCGCCGGTGCCATTCTGCAAGCGGTGTACGGCGAGGCCGGTCCGCAGTGACGCAATGGCGTGTGCTGCTGACGCGGCCTGCCGAGGAGTCGGCAGCCCTGGCGGCGACGTTATCCGAGGAGGGTATTTTCAGCAGCTGCCTGCCGTTGCTGGAGATTGAGGCACTGCCTGTCACGGCTGAACAGCAGGCGGCTTTTCGCGCGCTGGACCGCTATAGCGCAGTGATCGTGGTGAGCAAGCCGGCGGCGCGTCTGGGCTTGCAGTTGTTGGCTCAACACTGGCCACAACCACCCGCGTTGCCGTGGTTTACCGTCGGCGCTGCTACGGCCCAGGTGCTGGCCGACCGCGGTCTCGATGTCAGCTATCCCGAGCAGGGCGATGACAGTGAGGCCTTGCTTGAGCTGGCCGCCTTGCGCGAGGCTGTCGCACTGCCCGGGGCGCGGGTGCTGATCCTGCGGGGCGAGGGCGGCAGAGAGCTGCTGGCTGAGCGTTTACGCGAGCAAGGTGCTAGTGTCGACTATCTGGAGTTGTATCGCCGTTTCCTGCCGGATTACGACAGTGCAACCCTGACCCGGCGCATAAACGTGGAACGCTTGAACGGCGTGGTGGTCAGCAGTGGGCAGGGTTTTTTACACCTGCAAGCCCTGGCCGGCGCAGATTGGCCCCTGGTGGCCCGGCTGCCGTTGTTCGTGCCCAGCCCGCGAGTCGCCGAGATGGCGCGTGCCGCTGGCGCGCAAGAAGTTGTGGATTGTCGTGGCGCCAGTGCCGCGGCTTTGTTAGTGGCGTTACGGAGTCATTCCGTTCCCACTCTCTAATACGCAAAGGATGGATACGTGAGCGAAACAGCCTTGCCTAAAGATGAAGCTCAGCCCGCGCTTGAAGCGTCTGTTGAGACCCCGGTCACAGCCCCGCGCCGTGGCAACGGCCTGGCTATCGTGGCCCTGTTGCTCGGTGCTGCTGGCGTTGCCGCCGGTGGATGGGGGATCTGGCAGGTCCGCGCACTGCAGGCGAGCAGCCAGCAACAGCTGGGCCAAGTGCAAACCCTGGACGATCAATCCCAGAGCCTCAAGCAAAGCCAGCAGCAGCTGTCGGCACGCCTGGGGCAACTGCCGGGCGCTGATGAACTGGAAGAGCGCCGTCGGTTGGTGGCGCAATTGCAGGGTGATCAACAGCGCTTGAGCCAGCGCCTGGAAACCGTGTTGGGGGCCAGCCGGCAGGACTGGCGCCTGGCCGAAGCCGAGCACCTGATTCGCCTGGCCAGCCTGCGGCTTTCCGCCTTGCAGGACATCAACAGCGCTCAGGCGCTGGTCCAGGGCGCTGACGAAATCCTCCGCGAGCAGAGCGACCCGGGCTCCTATGCCGCGCGTGAGCAGTTGGCCAAGAGCCTCGCCGCCCTGCGCAATATCGAACAGCCGGACCGCACCGGGCTGTACCTGCAACTGGCTGCCTTGCGCGACCAGGTCGTGCAACTGGCGGCTATCGCCCCGGAATACCAGCTCCCGGAAGCCGCCAATGAGGGCCGTCCGACCACCGATACGGACAGCCGCTGGAGCCAGTGGTGGGAGCAGATCTCGCGGTATTTCCGCATCGACTTCAACCCCGATGACAACATTCGCCCGCTCTTGGCGGGGCAGGGCCTGAACCAGGTCCGCCTGGCCCTGAGCCTGGCGCTGGAGCAGGCCCAATGGGCAGCGCTCAATGGCGAGCCGGCGGTGTATAGCCGATCCCTGGGCGAGGCCCGCAGCGTGTTGCAGGACAACTTCAATCAAGACAACCCGCAAAGCAAAGCCATGCTGGCGCGTATTGCCGAGCTCGAGCCCAAGGCCGTCTCGGTGGTGACGCCAGACCTGGCCGCGAGCCTGGCTGCCGTGCAGGCTTACCTTGACCGTCGCCACCTGTCTGCCGAAGAAGCCAAGGCTTCCGCTGGCAAGCCGGCGACCCAGGAGTAAGGCCGATGAAGCGTTTCTACGTGATCCTGGTGCTGGCGATTGCGATCGCCCTGGCGCTGGCTGTGGGCATTTCGAAACACACCGGCTACGTGCTGATTACCTATCCCCATGTGCTGCATTACGAGTCCGGGCTGTGGTCGACGCTGGTGGCGTTGTTTGCCATCGGCCTGGTGATCTACCTGGTCAGGGCGCTGTTGGGCCTGGTGCTGACCTCGGGTGGTGTGGTCAATCCGTGGTCGCGGCGCAATCGCAGCCGTCGGGTCCAGGTCGCCATCGAGCAAGGCCAGATGGACCTCGCCGAAGGGCGCTGGGCCAGTGCCGAGCGTCACTTGCACCGTGCCGCCGAAGCCGAACGCCAGCCCTTGCTGTATTACCTCGGCGCTGCCCGCGCGGCCAACGAACAGGGGCGTTATGAAGAGGCAGACGGCCTGCTGGAGCGCGCGCTTGAGCGCCAGCCCCAGGCCGAACTGGCGGTGGCGTTGAGTCATGCGCAGTTGCAGGTGGACCGTGGCGACACCGAGGGTGCGCTGGTCACCTTGCAAGCCATGCATGAGCGTCATCCGCATAACGTCCAGGTACTGCGCCAGTTGCAGCGCCTGTATCAACAGCGCGGTGACTGGTCTTCGGTGATTCGGCTGCTGCCGGAACTGCGCAAGGACAAGGTACTGCCACCTGCCGAGTTGGCCGACCTGGAGCGTCGCGCCTGGGGCGAGAACCTGACGTTGGCGGCCCAGCGCGAAGAGCAGGGTGAGGCGGGCCAGCAATCCCTTGAACGGGCGTGGCAGCAACTGACTTCGGCCCAGCGCCAGGAGCCGCAACTGGTGCTGGCTTACGCCGAACAGCTGCGTCAATTGAGCGCGGACGCCAAGGCCGAAGAAGTGCTGCGCGGTGCGCTCAAACGCGAGTACGACAGCCACCTGATCAGGCTCTACGGATTGCTGCGTGGCAGCGACCCGGCGAAGCAGTTGAAGTTTGCCGAAGGCTGGCTCAAGGACCATCCGGGCGATGCCAGCCTGCTGCTGACCCTTGGCCGCCTGTGCCTGCAAAACAGCTTGTGGGGTAAGGCGCGGGACTATCTGGAAAGCAGCCTGCAGGTACAACGCAACCCCGAAGCCTGCGCCGAACTGGCACGCTTGCTGGCACAGTTGGGCGACACCGAGCGCAGCAACCAGTTGTTCCAGGAAGGCCTGGGCTTGCTGGACAAGCGTTTGCTGGCGGCACCGCTGCCGGTGCCGGCGCGGGTTTGACGTAGGAATCAGCGTAAGGGTTGGCTCAGAACTGTCCTGCTGCCAACCCTTCAATATCGCCGAATAGCTGTAGTCAATACGGCTTGTAGTAAACTCCTACGCAGACGAGCGTTTAATCGCTCCACTTCTGACGGGATATCCCTACGCTCTCGCGGAATCGTCTGCTCCGGCGCGTATTGAAAGGGGTAAGGCCTTTCCTCTACCGTAACTACCTATCTCTTGCGTTGCGGATAAACAATGTCTTTGGCCCCCTCACGCTCCCTGTTCCTCCTGGCTTTTTTGGCCGGTGCGCTGACGCTGGGCGCGTCCTTTTACCTGGAATACGCCGCGCTTCTGCGTCCTTGTTTCCTGTGCCAGGTGCAACGCATTCTTGTGGCTGCCTTCACGCTGATCAATCTGGTGGCGGCGATTCACGGGCCCAGGCGGTCCGGGATCTACCTGTATTGGCTAGCGAGCATGGGTTGCGCCGTACTGGGGGCTATCACCGCTGTACGGCAGGTGCTGCTGCAGAATACGCCGCCGGAACAGCTGCCGGCCTGTTGGCCCGGCCTCCAATACATGATCGAGAACCTGTCGCTTCGGGAGACGGTAGCGCTGATCTTCAAGGGCACCGTCGACTGCGTGGAAATCAACTGGACGCTGTTCGACTTGAGTATTCCCGAGTGGAGCCTGCTGTTCTTCGTCGCCATGTTGATCCTTGGCGTGGCGCAGTTCTCACGGTTGCTGCTAAGCCAGCGTTTTGGCCTTGCTCGGCACTGACAGGTGTCCGCTGGTTGTAGGAAGGGATTAAACACTTGTATGAACTTTCTCTCCTGCGTACCTTGATGCCATAGTCATGCGGGCATAATCTGGCCCGCACGCGTTATTGAAACAGACTGTTCGATGCACCTTTGCCCGGTGGCCGCTTTAACCTTGAAGTGTTGCGCGGGCAGTGGGTGGCGCCCCTATAGGGAAGAGAGATCATCATGCTGGAAAGTTGTCAGAATGCTCAGGAACGCTGGGGTGGGGTGCACAAACTGATCGATGGTTGGTTGAAAGCGCGTCACGAACTGGTTCGGGCCTTTGATGCTCTCGGTGCCAAGCCCGAAGCGCTAAGCGAGAACCGCAAGCCATTGCAGGAATTCTGCGGCGTACTGGTGGACTACGTCTCTGCGGGGCACTTCGGTGTCTACGAGCAGTTGACCAAAGAGGCCGAGGCCTTCGACGATCAACGTGGCCTGGACCTGGCCGAGACGATTTACCCGCGCATCGACGTCATTACCGAGAAGCTGCTGGCCTTCAATGACCTGTGTGATGCCGGCAAGTGTGTTGCAGAAAAATTCAAAGAGTTGGGCGGTTTGCTTCATGAGCGTTTCGAGCTGGAAGATTGCCTGATCGAAGTGCTGCACAACGCTCACAAGGAAGAGTTGACGGCCAAGGCCTGACTCGCCGCAACACAAAAAAACGGTGCGCATTGCGCACCGTTTTTCGTTGGGGTTCAGGCACCCGCGCCGAGCAATTCGATCTCGAATACCAGCGGCGTATAAGGCGGGATCAACTCGCCAGCGCCGTCAGCGCCATAGGCCTGGCTGGATGGAATCACCAGGCGCCATTTCGCGCCCACCGGCATCTGTTGCAACGCGCTGCGCCAGCCGCTGATCACACTGTCCAGACGAAACCACTGCGGCTGTGTGCTCTTGTCGAAGACGGTCCCGTCGGGTAACCGCCCCACATAATTCACTTGCACGCGATCATCGGCCGCCGGCTTTTTCCCGGTGCCAGGGGCCAGTTCGGTCAGCAGGATGCCGTCTGCCAATTCGCGCACACCACTTTTGGATTTCTCGCTGGCCAAAAATTGTTGCTCGGCCGCGAGTGCCTTTTCACTTTGGGGGGCGCGATTGTCTGGTGCGTTTTGCGCTTCGTGCTGGGCAAGAATCTGTTCGATGCGTGTGTCGTCCAGGGCCAGCGGCTTGCCTTGGTAGGCCTGTTTGAGGCCGTCGATCAACGCCTCCATTTGCAGGCCCGGCATCTCCTGGCGCAGGCGTTCACCCAGGCTCGCGCCCAGGCTGTAGGCCAGGTCGTGGTCATCTTTGGACGGGGATTTCTCGCTCGCGTTGGCCACTGAAAGCGCCACGCTCAACACTAAAAAAAGGTAACGCGACATGGGCATTCTCCAGCCGAAAGTGCGATGGATTATGCCAGTGTGAATGCTTAAAAAGTGGCGTGGTTTTTCGTTATATCGATAAGAATTTTCGTGCGGTGCAACGCAAGCCAATCGATACTGTCAACATGCCCTAGCGGCGGTAAGAGCAGAGGGCTAGTATGAGCCGCACCCACGTCAGCCAGGAGGTAAACCATGTCGGCCAAACAGAAGCCTGTAAATACCCCGTTGCATTTGCTCCAACAACTTTCGGGCAGCCTGCTCGAACATTTGGAAAGCGCTTGTTCACAAGCCTTGGCTGATGCTGAGAAGTTGCTCGCCAAGCTGGAAAAGCAACGCGGCAAAGCTCAGGAAAAACTGCACAAATCCCGTACCAAACTGCAAGGCGCAGCGACCGCTGGCAAAGCCAAGGCACAAGCCAAAGCCAAGGACGCCGTCAAAGAACTTGAGGACTTGCTCGACGCCCTCAAGGATCGTCAATCCGACACCCGCACCTACATTTCCCAACTCAAGCGTGATGCTTCCGAGAGCCTGAAACTGGCTCAGGGCGTTGGTCGTGTGAAGGAAGCTGTCGGCAAAGTGCTGAGCACCCGTGCTCCGGCTAAAGCCGTGGCAGCCAGCGCGGCGAAAAAGCCAGCCAGCAAGGCAGTCGCCGCCAAGGCACCTGCAAAAGCTGCGACCAAGCCTGCGGTAAAAGCACCGTCCAAACCGGCTGCCAAAACGGCTGCTGCCAAGCCAGCCGCTAAAACTGCTGCTGCAAAACCGGCGGCCAAGCCAGCTGCTAAAACTGCTGCTGCAAAACCAGCTGCCAAGCCAGCCGCTAAAACTGCTGCTGCAAAACCGGCGGCCAAGCCAGCTGCTAAAACTGCTGCCGCGAAACCGGCTGCGAAGCCAGCCGCTAAAACTACTGCTGCCAAACCGGCAGCCAAGCCAGCTGCTAAAACTGCTGCTGCGAAACCGGCAGCCAAGCCAGCGGCTAAGCCTGCTGCTGCGAAACCAGCTGCCAAACCGGCTGCTAAAACTGCTGCTGCGAAACCAGCTGCCAAACCGGCTGCTAAAACTGCTGCTGCGAAACCAGCTGCCAAGCCAGCAGCTAAACCTGCTGCTGCGAAACCAGCTGCCAAGCCGGCTGCTAAACCTGCTGCTGCGAAACCGGCAGCCAAGCCAGCGGCTAAACCAGCTGCTGCAAAACCAGCCGCCAAGCCGGCTGCTAAAACTGCTGCTGCGAAACCAGCTGCCAAGCCAGCGGCTAAACCAGCCGCCGCAAAACCTGCTGCCAAGCCAGCCGCCAAGCCAGCTGCTGCAAAACCAGCGGTCAAGCCAGCCGCCGCCAAGCCTGCACCGGCCAAGCCAGCGACGCCAGCGACGCCAGCTGCAAAGCCTGCGACCCCGGCCGCACCTGCTGCCAGCACCGCAGCGCCAACCGCTCCGGCCAGCAGCACGCCTGCACCGGCAGCGCCAAGCGTCACCCCAACCAGCGCTTCCTAAGTGCCGGTGACCGCGGCGCGCAGCTGATGCAGCGCGTCGTGGTCAAGGTTGGCGGCCTCGGCCGCCAGTCCTTCAAGCCACGCTTGAGTTCCCCCCTCGGCCAACGGCCAACCCTGCGCCACGCCTTCCAGGCGCGATAAGAGCAGCCGCTCTGCTTCCAGTTCCAAAGCCTTGACCTGTTCCCGCAACGCTCCCAGCTCAGCGTCGTGCTGCGCCATGGAACGCCATTGCGTGCGTACCTGCCGCAGCGGTTCAACCACCTCGGCCTGCCACGGCCCGGCTATTTGCCGCAGTGCCTGCAAACGCGACGGCTGCGGCGCCACACCACGTTGCTCCAGCCATAGCCCGCACAGCACCAGGCACACATCAGCCCCTTGCGCCTGCAAGCGCAGGCACGCGTCCTCGACGCCCGGGCGGGCGTAAGTCGAGAGGGCAAAGCTCCACAGGTCAGCGCACATATTCACACCCAAGCCAGCGGCCAACGAAGCTGGTAGACTCCGCCGCCATTATGATCCGACTTCAAAGCCTAACATTACAGCGTGGCCCGCAACGTCTTCTTGAAGACGCCGAGCTGACCCTGCACGCCGGTCACAAAGCCGGCCTGATCGGTGCCAACGGCGCCGGCAAATCCACGCTGTTCGCCTTGCTGCTGGGTGAGCTGACGCCCGACTCCGGGGATTGTCTGCTGCCCGCCGACTGGCGCATCGCCCATATGCGCCAGGAGATCGACACCCTCGACCGCATTGCGATCGACTACGTGCTCGATGGCGACCTGCGCCTGCGCCAGGTGCAACACGACCTCGCCGAGGCCGAGAAAGCCCAGGACGGCGCCGCACAGGCCCGCCTGCACTCGGAACTGGACAGCGCCGACGGCTACACCGCCGACGCCCGCGCCCGCAAGATGCTTGCCGGCCTGGGCTTTACCAACGAACAGATGGATCGCCCCGTCGCCGACTTCTCCGGCGGCTGGCGCATGCGCCTGAACCTGGCCCAGGCGCTGATGTGCCCGTCAGACCTGTTGCTGCTCGATGAGCCGACCAACCACCTGGACCTCGATGCGATCCTGTGGCTGGAAGACTTCCTGAAAAGCTACCCGGGCACCTTGCTGCTGATTTCCCACGACCGGGATTTCCTCGACGCCGTGGTGGACAACATTGCCCACGTCGACCAGAAGAAAATCACCCTGTACCGCGGCGGCTACAGCGCCTTCGAGCGCGCCCGTGCAGAGCGTCTGGCCCAGCAACAGCAGGCCTACGAGAAGCAGCAGGCGCAACGCGCGCACATGGAAAGCTACATCGCCCGGTTCAAGGCCCAGGCCACCAAGGCCCGTCAGGCCCAGAGCCGCATCAAGGCGCTGGAGCGCATGGAAGAACTGTCGGCGGCCCACGTCGATTCACCGTTCGACTTTGTGTTCCGCGAGTCGGTGAAAATTTCCAGCCCGCTGCTGGACCTGTCCGACGCCCGCCTGGGCTATGGCGACAAGACCATCCTTGAGAAGGTCAAGTTGCAGCTCACACCCGGCGCGCGGATCGGCCTGCTCGGCCCCAACGGGGCGGGCAAGTCGACCCTGATCAAAAACCTCTCGGGCGAATTGCAGCCCCTGGCCGGTCGCCTGGTGCGCGGTGAGAACCTGGTGGTGGGCTACTTCGCCCAGCACCAACTGGACTCCCTCGATGCCAAGGCCAGCCCGCTGCTGCACCTGCAACGCCTGGCGCCGACCGAGCGCGAACAGACCCTGCGGGACTTCCTCGGTGGTTTCGACTTCCGTGGTGCGCGCATCGACGAGCCGGTGCTGAATTTCTCCGGTGGCGAAAAGGCCCGCCTGGCCCTGGCGTTGATCGCCTGGGACCGGCCAAACCTGTTGCTGCTCGATGAACCGACCAACCACCTGGACCTGGAAATGCGCCTCGCGCTGACCATGGCCCTGCAAGAGTTCAGCGGCGCGGTGTTGGTGGTGTCTCACGATCGGCACCTGCTCAAGAGCACGACCGATAACTTCCTGCTGGTGGCTGACGGCAAGGTCGAGGAATTCGACGGCGACCTGGAAGACTACGCCCGTTGGCTGTCGGACTACCGCCTGCGCAACGCGCCGGTCAGCAACACGCCGGTCAACCCGGACAAGACCGACAAGAAAGCCCAGCGCCAGGCCGCTGCTGCATTGCGCCAGCAACTGGCCCCGCACAAGCGTGAAGCCGACAAGCTGGAAGCCGAGTTGGGCAAGATCCACGAGAAGCTGGCGAAGATCGAAACCAGCCTTGGTGACAGCGCCGTGTACGAGCCGGCCCGCAAGGATGAATTGCGCGATTTGCTGGCCGAACAGGCCAAGCTCAAGGTGCGTGAAGCGCAGTTGGAGGAGACCTGGATGGAAGCCCTCGAACTGCTGGAATCCTTGCAGGCGGAGCTGGAGGCGCTGTCCTGATGGAAGCGCTGCAACTGCCGCTGCCGGCACAATGGGTCGCGCCGATCTGGGTGGCCGTGCAAATTCTGCTGATCCTGCTGGCCGGCTACTTCGCCCAGCGTTTCGTCGCCAAATGCCTGAATCGCCTGGGGGAACGTTATCCGTTCCCGCCGCAGTTGCTGATGCCCCTGCGCGGCGGTCTGCGCTGGCTGATCATGGGCAGTGCGCTGATATTCGTGCTGGAGCGCCTGGGCGTGTCCGCCACGGTGTTGTGGACGGCGTTGTCGGGCTTTGTGGCAGTGGCGGCGGTGGCGTTCTTCGCCATGTGGTCGGTGCTGTCCAACCTGCTGTGCGCCATCCTCATTTTTACCGTCGGGCCGTTTCGCCTCGGTGATGTGGTCGAATTGGTGGACACGGTCGACAAGCCCGGCGTCAAAGGCCGGGTGGTGGCGATCAACCTGCTCTACACCACGCTGATCGAAGTCGAAGAGGCCGGAACGGGCAGCGTCATGGTGCAGGTGCCCAACAGCCTGTTCTTCCAGCGCTCGGTGCGCCGTTGGCGCGGCAGTGACGTGCTGCCTTAACCTGTGGCGAAGGAGCTTGCTCCCGGCTTTTTTTGGGGCCGCTGCGCAGCCCAGCGGGAGCAAGCTCCCTCGCCACAAAGGCGCAACCCAAAATTTTTGTAGCCATTTCTCGGCCGGCAGCGTTAGTTTAGAAACATTCAGCAAACTAAGCTCTGAGGTGGGTAATGGCACTCGACACGTGGCTGGCCTTTTTCCTGGCCAGTTGGATCATCAGTCTCTCTCCTGGCGCTGGCGCCATTGCGTCGATGTCCAGCGGCCTGCAATACGGTTTCCTGCGCGGCTACTGGAATGCCCTGGGCCTGCAACTGGGCCTGGCGATGCAAATCGCCGTGGTGGCCGGCGGCCTCGGCGCGATTCTCGCGGCATCCTCCACGGCGTTCTATGCGATCAAGTGGTTTGGCGTGGCTTACCTGGTGTATCTCGCCATCAAGCAATGGCGCGCGCTGCCCACCGACCTTAGCGATGACGCGGCGATTCGCCCGATCGGCAAGCCGATGGCGATGATGTTCCGTGGGTTCCTGGTCAACGCCAGCAACCCCAAGGCCCTGGTGTTCATGCTGGCGGTGTTGCCGCAGTTCGTGAACCCGCAGGCGCCGTTGTTGAACCAATACCTGATCCTGGGCGCGACAATGATCTGCGTGGACATGATCGTGATGGCTGGCTACACCGGGCTGGCCTCGAAAGTGTTGCGGTTGTTGCGCACACCGAAGCAGCAGAAGCGCATGAACCGTACGTTTGCCGGGTTGTTCGTCGGCGCGGCGGGGTTCCTGGCCAGCTTGCATCGCGCAACGGCGTAACTGACCAAACCGGATCAAACATGTGGGAGCTGGCTTGCCTGCGATAGCGTCACCCTGGTGTAACTGATACACCGAGGCGTCTGCATCGCAGGCAAGCCAGCTCCCACATTGGTTTTGCGTTGCCCGTGCGTTTGGTAATCAGCGCAAGATCTTCGGCGCTTCATCCCGTGGCAGGTTATTGCGCAATGCAGGCTGCCCAGGTGCTTCCTGATAACCACCGCCGAGTTGTTCGGCCAACTGCCGTGCCACATCCTCTCCCAACGCCTTCGACACTTCTCGCACCACACGCGGCCGGTTCAGGCTCACACGCACGTCACGGTTGTTCACCAGCTTGGTGTCCTGGCCTTCGCCCATGGCGGTAAACGCCGAGGTGATTTCAAAGGTGCGGGTGTTGATCAGGCTGAAATCTGCCACCAGCGTCAGGCCCAGCACCGCCGAATAGCTGTTGGTGTGGTCCAGCGCATTCACATCCTGGGTGAAGTCGATGTCCGACAAGGTGCCGAACAGCACGTAGTCCGCGCCCTTGAAGTTGCCGGCCTTGATCCGCTTGATTACGTCGTACACATCGCCCTTGGCGTCAGCCGTGTAAGGCGTGCCCTGCACCAGCTGGAACTGTCGGGACTTGAGGATTTCACCCTTGATGTCGCCGCTGAACTTGCGCAGTTCGGTTTGCTCGATGTAGCTGGTGCGGCTTTCGTACTCGCTGTAGCTCGACCCGCCGCTGGCGTTGTAGGCGCTGGTCTGGAAGTTGTTGCTGGCCGCGACCTGGTGGATGTACTCCTCCACCCGGGCCTCGTAGGCCAGGTCGGTTACCGCGATCTTCGGTGCGGCCGAGGCGCCAAAGGCGCACAGCAGGCCGATCATGCCGATCCATGCACGCATTGCTTAGCGCTCCGTGGTCTTGCGGATTTCTTTTTCGTCCATCCATTCGGCCAGGCCGCTTTCCACGTCAACCAGTTGCAGGCTGAACTTGTAGAACACGTCCTTGTAGTCCGAGCTGCGCTTGACGATGGAACTGATGGAGCCTTCCAGGCGGTACTTGGCGGCGACCATGTTGCCGGTCTTGCTGACGGTGGACTTCTTGTACAGGCCGCTCTGGTTCTGCAGCTTCAACTGGTCGACCTGGCTCTGCATGTCGGTGTTGTCGCTGGCGAAGCGGGCGGTGCCGGTCTTCATCAGCTGGGTCTTGATCGACGTGGTGATCTCGCGGGTGTCGATGTACTCGCTGGTTTTGTTCTTCACGTCATACACCTGCACCACCGGGCGGCCCTGGAGAATGCCGGACTGTGCCAGGGAGCGGGTCATGCTTTCGGCGATCATCTGCAGGTCGGTGGAGCCGAACTCGTTGGTCACCAGTTCCACGGCCTTGGTGTCACCGTAGCTGATGTTTTTACCGCCCAGTACCGGCGAGGTGTTGGCGCAGCCGCTGGCCAGAACGGCCACCACGGCGAGGAACGAGAAGCGTGCAAACATGGATAAATCTCTCAAAAAGGGTGGACGGCTCAAGGGGTTTTGACTTCAAGACGGAAGTCCGCCGCCTGGGGCAGGTTGGCGATGGCCGGCAGGAAGGTCGCCTGGTTTGCGTAGAGGTTCAGCACCTTCCAGGTCTCTTCGTCGCCCACCGGAAAACCATCGGCGCCCAGCCAGGCGAAGCGGTAATACATCATCTGGTTGCTGCTGGTGATGTTGCTCAGCTGCACCTTGGCGGTCAGGAAACCGTTTTCCCGGGCGACGCGGATAGCGCCCACGGCGATGCCCTTGAACTTGCCCATCACCACGATTTTGCTCGCGGCGCTGCCGGGTTCCGGCGGTGGCGGGGTGGCGCAGCCGGCCAGCAGGATCAGCGCCAGGGCGCCGAGGATGAAATGACGCATAGCGTGCTCCTTAAGGTTGTTTGAGAGTGGCGACTGCCTGGGACGGATGACTCTGCACCACGTGGGCCGCAAGACCGCCGGCGAATACCTGGTTGCCGACCACGCGCAGGGTGATCACCTGATAGCGCTGGTCCGCCTTGACCGTCACCAGCGTGCCGCCCAGGGCGTTGGGCAGGCTGACCTGATGCTCGCCGTGCTTGAGGCGCAGGCGTGTCACCTGGGTCATGTCCGGCAAAGTGCGCCAGGTGCGGGTGTCGGCGCCTTCGGTGACGGCCGAGGCGATACCGAGTACCAGGCCGGCCATCGGGTTGGTCTTGTTCAGGTTGTTCTGGGTGATTCCGCGAGTGACGGCGCGCACGGTGGTGCGCAGGATGATGCCCGGCATGTCATCCCGCAGGGCGCGGCGGGACATGGCGGTGGTGCTGTTGAGGGCGGTGAGGTTCTGCTGCTGGCCGTCGACACCGATCTGGGCGAAGGTCGCGGTGGTGGTGTCGGGCTTGATCACCGGGAACGACAGCGGGGTGATCACCAGGTGGCCGTCGATGGGGATCGGCAGGGGCAGGCGAATCGAGTCGCGGGCCGGTGCCAGGCCGCTTTGCACCACGATCAGCACGTCGGTCTCATCGGCGCCGACTTTGGATTTATCCAGGTCGAGCAGGGCCTGCTCCAGCAGCGGTGTGTTGGGGCGCAGTTCGGCGGCCTTGCGATAACCCGGTGCGGCCAGGTCCTTTTCGCCCAGGGCTTCGTAGACGAAACCGGCCAGGTAATGGCTGAACGCACTCTGGTAGCTGTTCTTCAGGCCCACCACTTCCGGGGCATTGAGGCTTTCCACCGGGTATCCGCGCAGGTCCTTGAACTGGGTCGCGATGCCCTGGCGCTCGGCTTCGTTTTCGCTCTTGAGGTATTCCTTGTCCCGAAGGTCTGCAATCACCGCTTCGCGTTCGTGGGTCTTCTTGATTTCGGTTCGGGCGCCGTCGAAGTCATTCAGTGCCAGCAGGTTCAGGGCCATCTGCGTGGTGAGCATGACTTTTTCGTAGTCGTAGCCTTCGTAGCGGCGGACCTTGTCATTGACCAGAAAGGCGCCGAACTGCGCGAGGTACTTGTCGGTGTCGAACTTGACCGATTCTTCCCACTTGTAGACTTGCAGGTCGGCACTGCGCCAGGCGGTCTGGCTGCCGGTCAGGTCGCCCTTGGCCCGCAGCAATTCGCCCTTTTCGAAGTAGTAGAGAAGGTCTTTGTCGTCGCCGGTGTTGTTCTTCTCAAGCAGGGTCAGCGCGCCGTCGACATTGCCGGTGGCCAACTGCTGGTTGGTGGCTTGCAGCTCGGTGTCGTAGCTGCGAAACATCGAACAACCGGACAACAACGTGACCGCCGCGAGCGCGAGCGAGGTAAAGGCGCGAGATGCCATCGAAGAGCTTCTTCCCTGAACGTAATCGGCCGAATGTGCTGGTCGGGCCGAATCACCCATGGCAGGAGCGCGTAGCGACCCTGCCAATTCCTCATAAAAAGAGGAGCCGAAATGCCAATTCGCAATAACGAAGGCGCGGCATTATAAGCTGCATTGCTGGCAAAACAATGGCCTTTTGGATCCGTTTTTCGATGAGATGCCACTACCTCTGTGTTGGGATTCCCACTCCCAAATCACTAACGCCTTGAGTCAAAGCCCTTCAGGTTTGACAATGTGTTACTTCGTATTTCCCTTTGAGATTCATTCATGATTGCCCCCTTCCGTTTTCTTGCCTGGCTGGTGTTGCCGGCGTTGATGTCGTGCAGTTTCAACCTGCTGGCCGCAACTGCCGAGGGTGCCCCCCAGGCCCTGCATTTACTGGACTACATCGGCGCGGACTACCCGCCGACGGTGGAGGCGGGCAAGGTCATCGATGATTCGGAATACCGCGAACAGGTGGAGTTTCTTGGGGTTTTGCAGGGGTTGGTGGCTGAGCTACCGGAAAAACCCGAGCGCGCCGAGCTGATAAAAGGCGTGGATGAACTGCTCGCAGCCGTGACGGCCCATCAGGATGGCGCGGCGGTTGCCCATCAGGCCCGGCAATTGGGCGCCAAGCTGGCGGTGGCATATGAAGTCAGCCAGGCCCCGGCCATTACCCCCGACCCGACCCGTGGCGCGCCGCTGTATGCCCAGAACTGCTCGGTGTGCCACGGCGCCTCTGGCGCGGGTGATGGCCCGGCAAGCGTCGGCATGACCCCGCCGCCCGCCAACCTGCGGGACGCGGCACGCCTCGACCGCTTGAGCCTCTACGCGATCTACAACACCCTTGGGCTGGGCGTGGAAGGCACCGACATGCCGTCTTTCGCCGATCAACTGGACGACCGCCAGCGCTGGGACCTGGCCACCTACATCGCCGGCTTCACCGCCGACCCGGCTGCCGCGAAAAGCGAAAAGTCCTTCAACCTCGCCGACCTTGCGCGCCAGACCCCCAATGAAGTGCTGGCCGCCGAAGGCCCGGACGCCGTCGCCACCTTCCGTGCCCAGCGCGCCCAACCGCCGCAGGTCAAGCGTGGCCCGGCGCAGTTGCTCGACTACACCGCGGCCACCCTCGACAAAAGCCTCGCGGCCTTTCGTAATGGCGAGCACGAGCAGGCCTACGACCTTTCGGTAGCCGCTTACCTGGAGGGTTTCGAGCTGGTTGAAAGCTCCCTCGACAATGTCGACGCCAACGTGCGCAAGGACACCGAAAAGGCCCTGATGGCCTACCGGCAGTCCTTGCAGGACGGTTTGCCGATCGAGCAGGTCCAGCAGCGCCTGGACGTGGCCAAGGGCAAGCTCACCGAATCTGCCGGGCTGCTGGGCAGCGATGGCCTGAGTTGGTCCCTGAGCTACATCTCCGGTTTGCTGATCCTGCTGCGCGAAGGCCTGGAAGCGATTCTGGTGCTGGCGGCGATCCTCGCGTTCCTGCGTAACACCGGCCAGCAATCGGCGGTGCGCAGCGTCAACGTCGGCTGGGGCCTGGCGCTGTTGGCCGGTCTGGCCACCTGGGCGTTGGCGGCGTATGTGATTGACGTCAGCGGTGCCCAGCGTGAGTTGCTGGAAGGCTGCACCGCGCTGTTTGCCAGCGTGATGGTGCTGTGGCTCGGGGTTTGGATGCACGACCGCCGTCACGCAGCGGCCTGGCAGGACTACATCAAGAGCAGCCTGGTGGGGGGTGGCGGGCGCTTCGGTTTTGCCATGCTGGCGTTCTTCTCGGTGTACCGCGAGCTGTTCGAAGTGATCCTGTTCTACGAAACCCTGTGGCTGCAGGCCGGCCCGGCCGGGCACAACGCGGTTTTGGCTGGTGGTGCCACGGCGCTGGTGCTGTTGGTGGGCCTGGCCTGGGTGATTCTGCGGGGCTCGGCGAAACTGCCGCTGGCGCTGTTCTTCGGCATCAACGCGGCGTTGCTGTGCGCGCTGTCGGTGGTGTTTGCAGGGCATGGCGTCAAGGCGTTGCAGGAAGCCGGGATCTTCGGTACCCGGCCGGTGGCGTTCTTTGACTTTGACTGGCTGGGTATCCACGCCGATGCGTATTCGTTGGGTGCCCAGGCCGTGGCCATCCTGGCGATTATGGTGCTGTACGGCCGCAGCCGCCTGGCTGAAAAACGCCGCGTGGTGGCCTAGCCATGCGCGTGTGGATCGATGCCGACGCCTGCCCGCGGGCGGCCAAGGATCAGGTGGTGAAGTTCGCCCTCAAGCGCCAGTTTGAAGTGGTGCTCGTGGCGGGGCAGAGCCAGATCAAGCCGAGCTTCGCGTGTGTGAAGCTGATCGTGGTGCCCAGCGGCCCGGACGCCGCCGATGACTACCTGGTTGAGCACGCGGTGCCCGGCGAGTTGGTGATCTGCAGCGATGTGCCGCTGGCCGACCGCCTGGTGAAGAAGGGCGTGACGGCGCTGGACCCGCGAGGCAAGGAGTTCAGCCCGCAAAACATGAGCGAGCGGCTGGCGGTGCGTAACCTGTTCACCGACCTGCGCGAGCAAGGCCAGATGGGCGGTGGTCCGCCGCCCCATGGGGACAAGGAGAAGCAGGCGTTTGCCAACTCACTGGATCGGATTCTGACCCGGTTGATGAAGGCTTAGTCGTTCTCGTGGGTCAGCTCCAGCACGCGGTCCACCAGCTTGTTGATGCCTGACGCCACTTCGCTGATGCGCTTGCCCAGCATGTAGGCCGGGGTGCTCACCAGCTTGCGCGCCTTGTCTTCGACGATGTCGTCTACGGCGCATTCCTGGTGGGTGGCGCCCATCTTGTCCATGGCGGCCGCAGTGTCGGCATCGTTGCCGATGGTGCAGGTCACGCCCGGGCCATAGATCTTCGCTGCGAGGGCCGGCGAGATGCAGATCAGCCCGACTGGCTTGCCCGCTTCGGCAAACGCCTCAGCCAGTTCCAGCACCTGCGGGTTGACGCTGCAGCCGGCGCCTTCCACGGCAAAGTTCGACAGGTTTTTTGCCGCACCAAACCCGCCGGGCACGATCAGCGCGTCGAAATCCTCGGCGTTGGCGTCACGGATGTCCTTCACCTCGCCCCGGGCAATGCGCGCCGACTCCACCAGCACGTTGCGCGACTCGGGCATTTCCTCGCCCGTCAGGTGGTTGATCACATGCAACTGGGCAATGTTCGGTGCAAAACACTGCACCTCGGCGCCGCGCTGGTCCAGGCGCAGCAGGGTGATCACGCTTTCATGAACCTCGGCCCCGTCGTACACGCCACAGCCGGAAAGGATCACTGCAATCTTTTTGCTCATGGGCATTTCTCCTGATTCATGGCGTTAAATGTCTACTCATTTGTCACTCATTGCCAATGGGATATCCAGCCGCTACACCTACTCTAGATGTAACAATAATTGACCGGACTTGCCCATGGACTTCGTCCCTTACGCGGTACCGTTTTTCATTGCCTTGATTGTGGTCGAGCTGCTCGCCGACTACCGGCGCGGCCAGCGCAACTACCGGGTGGCGGACGCCATCAACAGCCTCAGCACCGGCGTGTTGTCCACCACCACAGGGCTGCTGACCAAAGGGGTGGGCATCCTCACCTACGCTTTCGCCCTCAAGCACCTGGCGATCATCGAACTGTCGGCCCAGAGCGTCTGGACCTGGGTGTTCGCCTTCGTGTTCTACGACTTCTGCTACTACTGGCTGCATCGCATGGGCCATGAGCGCAACATCCTCTGGGCCGCCCATTCTGTGCATCACCAGAGCGAGGACTACAACCTCAGCACCGCCTTGCGCCAGACCAGTACCGGCTTCCTGCTGAGCTGGATCTTCTACCTGCCGCTGGCCGTACTCGGCGTGCCGCTGGTGGTGTTTATCAGCGTGGCTTCCCTCAACCTGCTGTATCAATTCTGGGTGCATACGCGCCATGTGCCCAAGCTCGGCTGGTACGAGTGGTTCTTCGTCACGCCATCCAATCATCGGGCCCACCATGCACAGAACGCTCTCTACATGGATCGCAACTACGGCGGGGTGTTCATTATTTGGGACCGTCTGTTCGGCTCCTTCCAGGAAGAAGACGACAACGAGCCGGTGATCTTTGGCGTGACCACGCCGTTGGCCAGTTGGAACCCGCTATGGGCCAACCTGCAGTTTTATGCACAGCTGTGGAGTGACGCGCGGCGTACTGAAAGCGGGTGGGACAAGCTGCGTATCTGGTTCATGCGCACCGGCTGGCGCCCGGCGGATGTGGCGGCGAAGTACCCGATGGCCAAGCCGGACTTGAGCCAGTTCCGTAAATTCGAGGTGCCGCTGGATGGGCGCCAACAGATTTACATCGCCCTGCAGTTTGCCGCGTACGTGGGGTTTGGCAGCTATCTGATGAATTTTGGCGAGGGTTTGCCGACCGCCGCCCTGGTGTTGGGCTGGAGCGCGATGGCGTTGGGGTTGTTCACCCTGGGTGTGGCGTTGGAGAATCGCCCGTGGGCGCTGAAGGCCGAGCTGGTGCGCCTGGCGTTGAATGTGCCATTGGTGTGGCTGGCACCGCTGGTGGGGCTGTGGCCGGCCAGCTCTTTGGGCTGGCTGGGCCTGGTCAGTTACAGCTTGCTCAGCGGCATCGGCCTCTACTGTTGCAGAGACCGGCTTACTCGACTGGCGTCGTAGGCTTTTCGGCTTTTTCCGGTTCGCCTGCCGCCAGGCGAACCTTTTCAGCGGCGCAGGCTTCACGGGTCAGGCGGGCGTTCTTGATGCGCCGGCGTAGCCACAGGCCCAGGCCCAGCACCAGCAGTGCGCCCAGTACCCACAGCTCATACTTCTTGACGCTGCCCAGCATGCCTTCCAATACCGCGCCAAAATGGTAAGCCGCAGCCCCCAGCGCGGCGGCCCATACGGCGGCGCCAATCCCGTTGAGCAACAGGTAGCGTCCCGGCGGGTAGCCCGACAAGCCAATGGCCACCGGCATCACGGTGCGCAAACCGTAGACAAAGCGGAAGCTCAGCACCCAGATGTCCGGGTGCTTGCGGATATGTTCCAGCGCGCGATCGCCCAGCAATTGCCAGCGCGGTTTGCGTGCCAACAGCTTGCGGCCGTGCTTGCGCCCCAGGAAATACCACAACTGGTCGCCGGCGTAGCTGCCGAAAAAGGCAACGACCACCACCAGGTTGATATCCATGTATCCACGGAACGCCAGGAAGCCTGCGAGAACCAGAATGGTTTCGCCTTCGAAGAAGGTGCCTAGGAACAGCGCAAAGTAGCCGAAGTCATGCAGAAATTGTTGAAGCATGGTCTGGGTGCTGGCGAAATGAACGCGCAGCCTACGCCTTCGTGAACATTCATGAAAGTATCGAGATGTGTCACGAAGTGAACAATTCCTACATAAACGACGAATGCGACTACAGGTCGCACGACTGTTGCCTTACGGTGTATGAGCTAACCACAACTGTAATTCCTTCGTCATAATGGCCGCTTATAACTGTCACGCTCGCCCGTCAAGCCGGGCTCAGGAGTCTGCCGTGAGCTTTACCCCCGCCAACCGTCTGTTTCCCGCCACCCGTCTGCGTCGCAACCGTCGTGATGATTTTTCACGTCGTCTGGTGCGTGAAAACGTCCTGACGGTGAATGATCTGATCCTGCCGGTGTTTGTGCTGGACGGTGAAAATCGTCGGGAAGCGGTGGCGTCGATGCCGGGTGTGGAGCGCTTGACCATTGATTTGCTGCTTGAAGAGGCGGCGAACTGGGTCGAACTGGGGATTCCGGCGCTGGCGCTGTTTCCGGTCACGCCGTCCGGGCTCAAGTCCCTGGACGCCGCCGAAGCCTGGAACCCGGACGGTATCGCCCAGCGCGCCACCCGTGCCTTGCGTGAACGCTTTCCGGAACTGGGGGTGATCACCGACGTGGCCCTGGACCCGTTCACCACCCACGGTCAGGATGGCATTCTCGACGAAGAAGGCTATGTTCAGAACGACATCACCGTTGATGCGCTGGTCAAGCAGGCCTTGTCGCATGCGGCGGCGGGTGCCCAGGTGGTGGCGCCGTCAGACATGATGGACGGCCGCATCCAGGCGATTCGCGAAGCGCTCGAGCTGGCCGGCCACGTCAACGTACGAATCATGGCCTACTCGGCCAAATACGCCAGCGCCTACTACGGCCCGTTCCGCGATGCGGTGGGCTCGGCGCTGAACCTGGGCAAGGCCAACAAGGCCTCGTACCAGATGGACCCGGCCAACAGCCACGAAGCCCTGCACGAAGTGGCGGCAGACCTGGCCGAAGGCGCCGACATGGTCATGGTCAAGCCCGGGATGCCGTACCTCGACATCCTTTATCGGGTCAAAGAGGAATTCAAGGTGCCGACCTTTGTCTATCAGGTGAGCGGTGAATACGCCATGCACATGGCCGCGATCCAGAATGGTTGGTTGAGTGAAGGGGTGATTCTTGAATCCCTGACTGCCTTTAAACGCGCGGGTGCTGATGGCATCCTGACTTACTTCGCCGCCCGCGCCGCCCAATTGCTTAGAGAGCAACAATAGCCCTCACAGGAACACTCGATGAATACCGAAGGACTCACAGAAGTTGCCGTAAAAGACGCTCACCCGGTGGTCGAACAAGTCACCGAGACCCCGCCGGAGCTGGAGCCGGCTCCACCCGTTGCGGCAGCCGAGACGCCAGCTGCCGCGCCGGCGCCGGTGGTTGCGATTACCAACCTGGATGACAGCAGCCTGTACATCCATCGCGAGCTGTCACAACTGCAATTCAACATCCGCGTGCTGGAACAGGCACTGGATGAGTCCTACCCCTTGCTGGAGCGGCTGAAGTTTTTGCTGATTTTCTCCAGCAACCTGGACGAGTTCTTCGAGATTCGCGTCGCCGGCCTTAAAAAGCAGATCACCTTCGCCCGTGAACAAGCCGGCGCCGACGGCCTGCAACCGCATCAGGCCCTGGCGCGTATCAGCGAGCTGGTGCACGGCCACGTGGACCGCCAATACGCGATCCTCAACGACATCCTGTTGCCGGAACTGGAAAAACATCAGGTCCGCTTCATCCGTCGCCGCTACTGGACCACCAAGCTCAAGACTTGGGTACGCCGCTTTTTCCGCGACGAAATCTCGCCGATCATCACCCCGATCGGCCTCGACCCGACGCACCCGTTCCCGTTGCTGGTGAACAAGAGCCTGAACTTCATCGTCGAGCTGGAAGGTATCGACGCCTTCGGTCGAGACTCGGGCCTTGCGATTATCCCGGCGCCGCGGTTGCTGCCACGGATCATCAAGGTACCGGAAGAGGTGGGGGGGCCTGGCGATAACTATGTATTCCTTTCGTCGATGATCCACGCTCACGCCGACGACCTGTTCCAGGGCATGAAGGTCAAGGGCTGCTACCAGTTCCGCCTGACCCGTAACGCCGACCTCGCGCTGGACTCCGAAGACGTCGAAGACTTGGCCCGTGCCCTGCGCGGCGAACTGTTCTCCCGTCGCTACGGTGACGCAGTACGTCTTGAAGTGGCGGACACCTGCCCGAAACACCTGTCCGACTACTTGCTCAAGCAGTTCAACCTGAGCGAGAGCGAGCTGTATCAGGTCAACGGTCCGGTGAACCTCACGCGCCTGTTCAGCATCACCGGCCTGGACAGTCACCCGGAGCTGCAATACAAGCCGTTCACCCCGCAGATCCCGAAACTGCTGCAAAACAGCGAGAACATCTTCAGCGTGGTGAGCAAGCAGGACATTCTGCTGCTGCACCCGTTCGAGTCCTTCACTCCGGTGGTCGACCTGCTGCGCCAGGCCGCCAAGGACCCGCACGTGCTGGCTGTGCGCCAGACCCTGTACCGCTCCGGCGCCAACTCGGAAATCGTCGATGCGCTGGTAGACGCCGCGCGTAACGGCAAGGAAGTGACGGCGGTGATCGAACTGCGCGCGCGGTTCGACGAGGAATCCAACCTGCAACTGGCCAGCCGGCTGCAAGCGGCCGGCGCGGTGGTGATCTACGGCGTGGTCGGCTTCAAGACCCACGCCAAGATGATGCTGATCCTGCGCCGCGAAGCCGGTGAGATCGTGCGTTACGCCCACTTGGGGACCGGCAACTACCACGCCGGCAACGCCAAGCTCTACACCGACTACAGCCTGCTGACTTCCGATGACGCCTTGTGTGAAGACGTCGGCAAACTGTTCAGCCAGTTGATCGGCATGGGCAAGACGTTGCGCATGAAGAAGCTGCTGCACGCGCCGTTCACCCTGAAGAAGGGCATGCTCGACATGATTGCCCGCGAGACCCAGTTCGCCCTCGACGGCAAGCCGGCGCACATCATCGCCAAGTTCAACTCGCTGACCGATCCGAAGATCATCCGCGCGTTGTACAAGGCCAGCCAGTCGGGCGTACGTATCGACCTGGTGGTGCGTGGCATGTGCTGCCTGCGTCCGGGCATCGCCGGGGTTTCCCATAACATCCACGTGCGTTCGATCATCGGGCGCTTCCTGGAGCACACGCGGGTGTTCTACTTCCTCAACGGCGGCGAGGAGCAGATGTTCCTCTCCAGCGCCGACTGGATGGAGCGCAACCTCGACAAGCGTGTGGAGACGTGCTTCCCGGTGGAAGGCAAGAAGCTGATCATGCGGGTCAAGAAGGAGCTGGAGAGTTACCTCACCGACAACACCCACAGCTGGAGCCTGCAGTCGGACGGGCGCTACGTGCGCAACACCCCGACCGGCAACCAGAACCCGCGCAGCGCCCAGGCGACGTTGCTGGAGAAGCTGGGCAGCCCGATTCTGACGGTGAATTGAGGCTGGAGTTGGCGGCATAAAAAAACGGCCCTATCGAGGGCCGTTTTTTTTGGGGCGCATAGGCATCAACAGAGCAGGGGATGCTTTTGTGGTGAGGGGGCTTGTCCCCCGCTGGGCTGCGCAGCAGCCCCTGATAACGCTACATCGCCCTGTCTGTCAGATTAGTTTTGCAGGTTTTGGGGCTGCTTCGCAGCCCAACGGGGGACAAGCCCCCTCGCCACAGTAGATCGTATCAGCGAACGTTCAGCGTAAACCCAACCCGCGTCAGCCACTCCGCTTCCTGGGCGAAATCCGCCTGGGTCAGCTGGTTTTCATCCAGCCAGTTTTTCGGGAACACCACGTCGAGGCTGTCGGCATTGGCGCGCAGCACCACTTGCGGCATTTCCTGGGTACCACGGATGTGGTGGAACAGGATCGCAAAGCGCAGCAGCGCGCACAGGCGAATCAGCTTGATGCCTTCATCACCGAACTCGGCAAACTTGTCCTTCGGAATATTGCGACGGTGGCCGCGTACCAGCAGTGCGAGCATCTGCTGGTCTTCCCGGGAGAAGCCCGCCAGGTCCGAGTGTTCAATCAGGTAAGCGCCGTGCTTGTGGTAATGGTAGTGGGCGATGTCCAGCCCCACTTCATGGA
Source organism: Pseudomonas sp. PAMC 25886 (assembly GCF_000242655.1). NCBI lineage: Bacteria > Pseudomonadati > Pseudomonadota > Gammaproteobacteria > Pseudomonadales > Pseudomonadaceae > Pseudomonas > Pseudomonas sp. PAMC 25886. The sequence goes on along the minus strand of NZ_AHHC01000021.1, from coordinate 30,494 downwards.
CCTTCGCGGCCCAGCCCAGCAGTTCGCGCCAGACGCCGTCTTCCAGGTCCCAATCCGCGGCCACTTGGTCGAAGGCATGCAGCGCCTTGCGCTCAACCCGCGCCGCCTGTTCCAGGTCGACGTGGTAACGCTCCATCAGCGAGCTGAGGGTGCGTTCACGGACGTCCTCGTGGTGATGGCGTCCCAGCAGGTCATACAGCACGCCTTCACGCAGGGCGCCGTCACAGTGGTCCATGCGTTGCAGTTCGAGGGCATCGAAAATCGCTTCGAGAATCGCCAGGCCTGCCGGGAAAATCGTGCGGCGGTCAGGCTTGATGCCGTCGAAGTCGATCTTCTCGGCATCCCCCAGCTTGAACAGCTTGCGCTTGAGCCAGGCCAGGCCTTCAGCGTTGACCTCACCGGCGCCGTGGCCGCCGGCCTTGAGCGCCAGGCCGATGGCGCGAATGGTGCCGGAAGAACCGATGGCCTCATCCCACGTCAGGCGGTGCAGGGCGTGCTCGATGCTCATGATCTCCAGCCGCGCCGCCGTGTACGCCTGGGCGTAACGGGCCGGGGTGATCTTGCCGTCCTTGAAATAGCGTTGGGTGTAGCTCACGCAACCCATCTGCAGGCTTTCGCGCAGCAGCGGCTCAAAACGCTGGCCAATGATGAACTCGGTACTGCCACCGCCGATGTCGGCCACCAGGCGCTTGCCCGGCGTATCGGCGAGTGTGTGGGACACGCCGAGGTAGATCAGGCGCGCTTCTTCACGGCCGGAGATGACCTCTACCGGGTGCCCGAGGATCTCCTCGGCACGGCGGATAAATTCGCCACGGTTGCGGGCTTCACGCAAGGCGTTGGTCCCGACGATCCGCACGGCACCCGGGGGCATGCCGTTGATCAGTTGGGCAAAGCGCTTGAGGCAATCGAGCCCGCGCTGCATGGATTCTTCATTGAGCTGACGCTCGTCGTCGATCCCGGCAGCCAGTTGCACTTTCTCGCCGAGCCGCTCAAGGATGCGGATTTCGCCGTTCTGGGCCTTGGCCACGACCATGTGAAAGCTGTTGGAGCCCAGGTCGATGGCGGCGATCAGGGACAGATTCTTGGCTTGGGATTGCGGCATGGGTAAGGGGTCTCGGTCGATAACCTCGCCATCGTGCCACGATCAACCGCTGACGCCAACGCGTAGTGCTATGGGAATTCTCCTATAGCTGTCCTGGAGCAAGATTTGTAGGAAATGTAGGGCGATTACTTTTGCGTCTGACGTTAAGTCCGAAGGGTATATAGGAAATAATTAATTTCCTCGATTTGGATGTTTTTACTGAATTTGCCTACGTTGGCGTATTACTTGTCCGGTCGATATGTTGCTTGGGACTACCGGCAGATCGGTTTGCAATGACAATCACTTTTTACTGCTCTGACAGTAGTTAAGGGTTTGTCTTATTCTTTCTCTGGGTATTAAAGAGCGAGACTGTCACTCGGCAATTAGGCCGTGGTGCTATTTATTTATGGTTTTGTATTTCAAGGATGAAGTGCGGTAGGGCAGTGGAGCGGCCCTGGCGATAATAAAAGGCGCCTGATAACTTTTAGTGACAGGTTGAACATGAAGAAAATATTGGGTTTGACGATGGGCGTTGTTTGCCTGGCTGCAAGTATTGGTGCTCAAGCGACGACAAATGCACAGTTGATTGTCAGGGGCACTATTATTCCCGGCGCCTGCAATCTCAGCCTGGGCGCTGGCGGAATTATTGATTACGGCCCGATTCTCTCTGGTGAGTTGTCGCCGACGGCCTTTAACCCCCGCGAAGAAAAGATCACCTCGCTGGTCGTCAATTGCGGTACCACCCCAGCGCAGTTCGGATTGACCCTTACCGACCTGCAAGCCCACACCAAAGTCCCGGGCATCCTGGGTGCTGGTTACACTGAGGCGCAAAATTATGGCTTGGGCGCCGAAGGCTCACGGCGCACCGGTGGTTACTCGGTTACTCTCCGGGACCTCAGGGCTGCGGGTGTAGTTCTGAATCCGATCATGCGGGTCGGCGGCGGGGCTTGGCAGAACAGTGATGGCAAAGTGGCCCAAACCCCCAGTCAATACTCGTGGCGCAACGGGGTGACTATTGTACCGGCCCGTGTTGCGCAACTAACAGGGACACTCGCAGTAAAGGCGGTTATCAACCGGGGGCAAGACTTAAACCTTACCCAGGATATTACGCTCGATGGGCGCACGACTCTCGTATTGAATTACATCTAAACGCCTGAAACAGCCGGTATTGAAACGGGAGCTTCTAAAAGTTTTCCGTTTCCTATCGGCTGCGCTTATCGGTTTATTTGTTAGGCAGCTGTTACTTTTAATGTGCGGGAGAGCTCAGTGAGTAGTCTTTCAAGGGGCACTATGGCGCTGCTGTGGTGTGCAAGTTGTGCTTTATTTTTTTCCTGCATGGCAGTAGCAGACGGTATGCAGCCCGAAACAACGGTTGTCGTTCTTTATGAAGAGGATGGAGAGGCGACGATCAACATAAGAAACACGGATGCCGGCCCTGCGCTACTTCATTCGGTCATTGAGAATATCCCCGAGGACCAGGAACCACTGTTGATTGTCACGCCGCCCATTACCCGTGTAGAAAGCGGCGAAACGCAGCTTGTGCGTTTCATCGGTACTCTTAAAGAGCCCCTCAAGACCCAGCGGTTGAAGCGTATTTCGTTCGAGGGTATTCCCCAGGCGCGTGCACCGGGGGGCACCACCATCGGAATCACCCTACGACAGAACCTGCCGTTGATCCTGCACCCGAAGGGGTTGCCCCGGCATCAATCGCCGTGGGAGTTGCTCAAATGGAAGCGGGAAGGCGAGCAACTGACCGTTCATAACGACAGTGCCTACGTAGTTCGCCTGGGAATGGAAGTACAACTGCACCCGCAAAAGCACCTGGCCATCTTGCCTCGGACCTATATTTTGCCCGGGGAAGTACTGATCGCCCAGGTTGACGGATCATTAACGGGCGTGGCTTCGGTCGAGTTTCATCCGGCCACGGTCTACGGGTATATGGTCGACAGCTACCGCGCCGCTCTTGTTGCTGATGCAGGTTGAGCGGGCCATGAGAACAATGAATATCGCAGGGCTGCGGCCCTCGCGCCAACCAGTTGTCAGCACCCCGGTTTTCTGGGTTTGCCGTACGAAGATTTTCATGGGGCTTGCAACGCTATGGGGCCTGCCCGGCTACGCCCCGGCGATTGAGTTGGGGGAGGGCTTTGATCTTGCCGCCTTGACCAGTCATGGGATTGACCCGAAGGTCTCTGATTACTTTCGCAGTGCCGCGCGGTTTCGTGAGGGGGTCCATGTGGTGGGCCTGCGAGTCAACGGAGCCCCGCTGGGGCTGGTGGATGCGCGCTTCGATTACCAGGGGCAACTGTGCTTTACCCGCGGGCTGCTGGAAAAGGCTGGTTTGTGGGTGCCCACTGCAGTGATTCGCCCGGGGATTGCACCGGATCAGGCTTGTCATGACTTTCTCGGCGAATATCCCGCGACGATGGTGAGACTGCGCCCTGGCAGCGATGAGGTCTCGCTGGTGGTGCCGACCCAGTCCTTGCGCGAGCCAGAATGGGAGCCCGGGAGTTTTTCCCAGGGTGGGGCCGCGGCCTTGTTCAACTATGACGTATTGGCGTTCGATACCCGCTCGCGCGGAGCGCCCAGCCGCTATGTATCTGCTTATACCGAGGCGGGGTTCAACCTGGGTAACTGGGTTGTCCGTAGTCGTCAGTTCTATGTTTCAGACAATGGCAAGACCAGCACCGAGCATGTGCATGCTTATGCCCAGCGCGATATTGCCGCGTTGCGGTCGACGTTCCAGGTGGGTCAAATTTCCAGCAACAATCCGGTATTTGGCGGGATTCAGTTGTCGGGCGTGCAGTTTTCCCCAGACGGGCAGTCTCGAACGCCTTCTGCTGGCAACGCCGTGGTAGTCGAAGGTCTGGCACAAGGCCAGTCGCGTATCGAAGTGCGCCAGGCAGGTGTGTTGATTCACACCACGCTGGTGCCGGATGGGCCATTCAGGCTGACTGGCTTGCCGTTGCTTAATGGCACCAGCGACCTTGACGTAACCGTGATTGACGTCCGGGATGCAAAGCGCAGTTTCGTGGTGCCGGCAGCGTCCTTTCGAGGGATGGCCCCGGTAACGCCTGGTTATTACTTCTCCCTTGGCAAAGTGCGCGAGCGCTCAACCGACGACATCGAGCAGCCGGTAGTTGCCATGGGCAGCGGGACCTGGGGTGTTGGGCGGGGTGCATCGGTGGGTTTCGGATTGCTCAGTACCGATGACTATCAAGCCGCAGGCGGCACCCTGAGCAGTGTCTTTTTCCAGCGGGTTTCCGTGGGCCTGCGCCACACTCTTTCCCGTGACGGGCTGGACGAATTATCCGGAGCACGCAGCACGCTGTCCCTTGGCAGTCCGTTGGTCGCCGGTATCGACATCAGCCTGAGCGCCACCACACAGACCCGGGGTTACCGCGAGGTACTGGAAGCGGGACAGTCATCAAGGGTCGATGATCTGGACGCCCGCTTCAAGAATCAGTACACGGCGGGTTTGAGTTGGGCCGAGCCGTCACTGGGCGGCTTCTCAATCAGCTATACCCGCAGCTCACAATTTGACGGACAAGCAACCGGGCACCTGTTTGCCTCGTGGAACAAAACGTTCAGTGGCGTCGATGTTTCGTTGATTGCCGATTCCCAGGTCGGTGGATCGCAGCCGCGCAATCAAAACGGTTTTGTCAGGGGGCGCCTTGAGGAGCAGGGGCCGGGAGGCGTGTCGATGCGGCTTCAGGTCAGCGTCCCCCTGGGAGAAGACCGTCGCCTGAGATCCTACGCCAGCCGTCGTGGCGACAGGTTCGATGTGGGCACCGCGCTCAGTGAGCGAGTCAATGAGTATGTGAACTATGAGGTGGCTGCGGAGCGGGATGTTGCCGACCGTGAGCAAACGGTTCGCGGCCATGTGGACGTGATGCCGCGCTATACCCGTGTCGGGCTCGGCGTGAGCCGCGACCCGTTGGGCACCAGTTATACCGGGCAATTGCACGGTGGCGTTGTGGCCCATGAGCGCGGGCTGACGTTCTCGCCCTACAGCGTTCAAGACACCTTCGGCGTCCTCTCTGTGGGTGATATTGGCGCCGCGAGGGTAGCGACCCCTCAGGGGCCGGTCTGGACGGACTATCGAGGGCATGCGGTGATTGCCGGCCTGCCGGCCTATACCAGCAGCCGCATTGAGGTACAGACCCAATCCCTGCCCAAGCGCGTCGATCTGAAGAACGGGACCAAGGTCCTCGCCGCCGGACGCGGGTCCTTCAATACTGTGGATTTCGATGTGGTGAAAGTTCGCCGCGTACTGCTTGAAGCACAAGACGAACAGGGGCGTCCTCTGCCTCAAGGCGCCTCGGTGTTCAGCAGGGACAATACCTTCCTGACCAGCGTCGTGGGGGAGGGAATGATCTTCCTGAACAATCTCAGTGAGCAGCAAACCCTGCATGTCTCACTGCCAGACTCAAGCATCTGCCTGTTGCACCTGAACCCTGAGCAAGAGATCAACGATGACAAACTCTACGAAACGGCTGGGGCGGTGTGTGTTGCCCGCTGAGCCTGGAAGCCTGCGATTGGGGCTTATGCTGTACTTCTTGCTCTTTGTAATCGCCATGTCGAACGAAGCGCGTGCTGATACGTGTCGACTGTCATTGAGTCAGTCGCGGATTGACTATGGTCCTGTTCGGCATGGGCAGCAGGATAGCCAATCGGTGTCCTTGGGCACGCGTACCCTGCACCTGAACGTTGTCTGTGCTGATGCGTCGGTGATGGCGTTGCGATTTAGCGGCGTGCCAGCGGATGGCCAGGGATTCCGCTTTGGTCGCCAGGGGCAATTCACCCTGAACCTCAAGCACGCCCAGGTCGATGGCCAGGCTGTTGAATGGGCAGTCGCCCACTTGCCCGTCGAACCTGCCACCGGGCGCTTGTTGCCTGGCCAGACGCTGGTTGCGCGAGCGGCAGGATTGCCGTTGGTGGGCCGTCGATTGACGGCCCAGGTTGATGTTGAGGCGCACGTGCCTTCCGCAGCCCTCGGGGTACGCAGCGAGACGCTGCTGGAGGGGCTGGGAAACCTTGAGCTGGTCAGCCTGGCTGTTCCACCGAACCGATGAAATTGGCCAGCTCGGCGGTCTGCGGATTGGCAAACAGGATTTTCGGATCGCCGACTTCGTGCACCTTACCCTGGTGCATGAACACCAGCTTGTCGCCCACTTCCCGGGCAAAACGCATTTCATGGGTGACCATGATCAGCGTCATCCCATCCTTGGCCAGTTGGCGCACCACGCTGAGCACTTCGTTGACCAGTTCCGGGTCCAGGGCCGAGGTGATTTCATCGCACAGCAACACCTTGGGCGACATTGCCAGCGCCCGGGCGATGGCTACCCGCTGTTGCTGGCCGCCGGACAAGCGATCGGGGAAGGCGTCGAACTTCTCCCCCAGCCCAACCCGTTCGAGCATTTGTCGCGCCAGCTGCGCGGCCTTGGCCTTGGGTACTTTCTGCACCACCTGGGGGGCGAGCATGACGTTTTCCCCCACGGTCAGGTGCGGGAACAGGTTGAACTGCTGGAACACCATGCCGACTTTCTGCCGCAAGCTGCGCAGGTCGGCGCGTGCGGCGTCGAGGTATTCGCCGTCCACTTCGATCACCCCGTCGTTGATCGACTCCAGGCCATTGAGGGTACGCAGCAAGGTGGATTTGCCCGAGCCGCTGCGGCCGATGATCGCCACCACCTGGCCTTCTTCGACACTCAGGTCGATGCCCTTGAGTACATGGTGATCGCCGTAATACTTATGCAGGGCGGAAATTCTAAGCAGAGGCATGCAGTCTCCTTTCCAGGTAGCGCGCACTGAGGGACAAGGGGTAGCAGAGCAGGAAGTAACCCAGCGCCACCAGGCCATAGACCATGAAGGGTTCGAAGGTAGCGTTGGCGAGCATGCCGCCGGTTTTGGTCAGCTCGGTAAAGCCGATGATCGAGGTCACGGCGGTGCCTTTGACCACTTGCACCGAGAAACCCACGGTCGGCGCCACGGCAATGCGCAGGGCCTGGGGCAGGATCACGTAGCGCAATTGCTCAAGCGGATTCAGGGCCAGGCTCGCGGACGCCTCCCATTGCCCGTGGGCGATGGAGTCGACGCAGCCCCGCCAGATCTCGGCCAGGTAGGCACTGGTGAACAGGGTCAAGGCAATCGCCGCTGCCAGCCAGGGCGAAATGTCCACGCCGAGCAAGGCGATGCCGAAGAACACCAGGAACAGCTGCATCAGCAGCGGCGTGCCCTGGAACAGTTCGATGTAGGTGCGGGCGACGTTGCGCGGGAAGGCCTTGTTGCTGATGCGCAGGGTCATCACCAGCAAGCCGATCACGCCGCCGCCGATAAACGCCACCAGCGACAACAGCAAGGTCCACTGCAAGCCGGTGGCCAGGTTACGCACGATGTCCCAGAAGGAAAAATCACTCATCGGGCGTTCCTCATCACATAGCGCCGGCCGATCCAGTTGAGCAATTGGCGGATCATCAATGCCATGCACAGGTAGACCAGGGTGGTCAGTGCGTAGGTTTCAAACGCACGGAAGTTGCGCGACTGGATAAAGTTGGCGGCAAAGCTCAGCTCTTCAGTGGCGATCTGCGAGCAGACCGCCGAACCGAGCATCACGATGATGATCTGGCTGCTCAGGGCCGGCCAGACCTTGCCCAGTGCCGGCAGCAGCACCACGTGGCGGAACGCTTCGAAGCGCGTCATCGCCAGTGCGGCCGCCGCTTCCAGTTGCCCGCGAGGGATCGCCTGGATCCCGGCGCGGATGATCTCCGTGGAGTACGCCCCGAGGTTGATCACCATTGCCAGCACCGCCGCCTGCCATTCGGTGATTTTCAGGCCCAGGGACGGCAGGCCGAAGAAGATGAAAAACAACTGCACGAGGAACGGCGTGTTGCGGATCAACTCGACATACACCCCGAAGATCCAACTGAACGGCTGGATTTTCCACGCCCGCACCACGGCGCCGACGATTCCCAGCGCCACGCCCAGCACCGCGCCGATGGCGGTCAGCTCAAGGGTGAACAGCGCGCCGCGCAGCAACAGATCGGTATTGGCCAGAACCGGCACAAAGTCGAATTGATAGGCCATAGCTAACCCTCGTTACCGCGATCAGAGATCAGCCGGCAGCGGCTCTTTAAGCCACTGCATTGCGTTCTTTTCCAGGCTGCCGTCGGCCTTGGCCGCCACCAGGATCTGGTTGACCTTGTCCAGCAACGCCGGCTCGTTCTTGTTCACGCCCACGTACACCGGCGAGTCCTTGAGCTTCACTTTCAGTGCCGGCACGCGCTTGGGGTTGCGCTCGCTGATAGCCACCATCACCACGTTGCCGCTGGCGATCAGGTCCACCTGGCCGGCCAGGTAGGCGGCGATGGTCGAGTTGTTGTCTTCAAAGCGCTTGATCGTGGCTTCTTTAGGCGCGACGGCGGTCAGCTCGATGTCTTCAATGGCGCCACGGGTCACGCTGATGGTTTTGCCCTTGAGGTCGTCAACGGTGCTGACCGGCGCATCCGGCGGGCCGAACACGGCGAGGTAGAACGGCGCGTAGGCCTTGGAGAAGTCGATGACCTTCTCCCGTTCGGCGTTCTTGCCCAGGCTTGAAATCACCAGGTCGACCTTGCCGGTGGTGAGGAACGGAATGCGGTTGGTGCTGTTGACCGGGGTCAGTTCAAGTTTGACCTTGAGCTGGTCGGCCAGCAGTTTTGCGGTGTCGATGTCCAGGCCGCGGGGCTTCATGTCGGGGCCGACCGAGCCGAACGGCGGGAAGTCCTGAGGTACGGCCACCTTGAGGGTGCCACGGGCGACGATATCGTCCAGACCGTTGGCCTGGGCGGGCGCCTGGCTCAGCATCAGGCTGGCAAACAGGGCAGTGAGCAGGGCGCTGCAACGCTTGGTCATGGCAACTCTCCGAAAAGGACGAAAGGATTTTCTGAGTGTTGTCAGTGCACAGCCCATGCCAGTACTGCTCTTATTCGCGCAAAGGCCGGTAGCCGTTGAGTTCTGGCGGTCTTACTGGTCTGAACAGTTGATGCGCTTTCTGCACCCTTTTCGAGCGCCGCCAAAACCGCGCGAGCCCCTTTGGGGCGTGGCTTGCCGGGCGCCGCGAATAGCTTTACAACTAGCCGCTCAGTTGACGGGAAATTTGAGTTTTTATGAATTCCATCGCCCAAGCCGTACCGGAAGTGGCGTTACAGGCCATCCGCAAATTGATCGCCGATGAGGGCTTCGGGCCGGGCGATGCATTGCCCTCCCAGCGCGATTTGGCGCTGCAATTGGGCGTGAGCCGGGCCTCGTTGCGTGAAGCCTTGTCATCGCTCAGTGCCCTGGGCTTGGTCAGTGTGCAGCCGGGCAAAGGCGTGTTTGTGCAAGCCGCCGAGGAAGCTCCGGGGTTGGCCTGGCCATTTACGGCACAGGCAACGCCGCTGGATATCTTTCAGTTGCGCTACGCGCTGGAAGGCTTTGCGGCGGGGCTGGCGGCAGTGACGTTGACCACCGATGAGTTGGATGTTCTGGAAGACAATGTCGAGGCGATGCGCAAGGAGTTAAAGACTGGCGACTTTGAAGCGGCAGCCCGGCTGGACTTCGAATTCCACCGGCGCATCCTGCTGGCCAGCGGCAATCAGGCGATGGTGAGCATCCTCAGCGCCAGTGCGGAGGTGTTTTTGGAGAGCCAGAAGCTACCGTTCATCCGGCCAGAGCGGGCCATGGAGACCTGGCAGGAACACCGAAAGATCCTCCGTGCACTGGCTCGGCGCGCCAGCGGGGCGGCGCAGAAAAGCATGCAGGAACACGTACGTAACGCGGCGCTGCGTACGGGCATTGCGTTCATCACTCCCGTGACCCCTTGAGTTGGGCTATACCCAAACTCATGCACCACCATAGCAAGAGTCAATCAGCTGCGGCTTCCTGAACGCGGGAAGGGCGGCTATGATGGGCAACGTTTTTTTTGCTTACAACCCGGAGACATCCATGAGCAACGATCTTATCAAGCACGTCACCGACGCGACCTTTGAGGCCGAAGTACTGAAGGCCCAGGGCCCGGTGCTGGTTGACTACTGGGCTGAGTGGTGCGGTCCTTGCAAAATGATCGCTCCGGTCCTGGACGACATTGCTACTACTTACGAAGGCAAACTGACCATTGCCAAGCTGAACATCGACGACAACCAGGAAACCCCGGCCAAGCACGGCGTGCGTGGTATCCCGACCCTGATGCTGTTCAAGAACGGCAATGTCGAGGCCACCAAGGTCGGCGCGCTGTCGAAGTCCCAGCTGCAAGCTTTCCTCGACGCGAACATCTAAGCGTCCTCAAAAAGCCCCGCAAATAGCGGGGCTTTTTCGTGATACAGGGCTAGACGCTCCGAAACTCAGGTGGTACATTCGGCCCCGCACTGGTTTCTCCATTGCCCCCTGCAAGCCGTCGCCGACGCTCTCCTTTTCGATTAGTACGCGATCCTGTCGCCTTCTCTGCGGCGCGGCCTCATTAAGCCAAAAGCTTAATTTCCCCCCCTCCATAAATGATTACGTCATTCCTATATGAATCTGACTGAACTCAAGCAAAAGCCGATTACCGAACTGCTCGAATTGGCCGAACAGATGGGCATAGAAAATATGGCCCGTTCGCGCAAGCAGGACGTGATTTTCTCCCTGCTGAAAAAGCACGCGAAAAGCGGCGAGGAAATCTCCGGTGATGGCGTGCTGGAGATTCTCCAGGACGGCTTCGGCTTCCTCCGCTCTGCAGACGCCTCCTATCTTGCCGGCCCAGACGATATCTACGTCTCGCCGAGCCAGATCCGTCGCTTCAACTTGCGCACCGGTGACACCATCGTTGGCAAGATCCGCCCTCCAAAGGAAGGCGAGCGTTATTTCGCCCTGCTCAAGGTCGACACGATCAACTACGATCGTCCCGAGAACGCGAAAAACAAGATTCTCTTCGAGAACCTGACCCCGCTGTTCCCGACCGTGCGCATGAAGATGGAAGCCGGTAACGGTTCCACCGAAGACTTGACCGGTCGTGTGATCGACCTGTGCGCCCCGATCGGCAAAGGCCAGCGCGGCCTGATCGTCGCTCCGCCGAAAGCCGGTAAGACCATCATGCTGCAGAACATCGCAGCGAACATCGCCCGTAACAATCCTGAAGTTCACCTGATCGTATTGCTGATCGATGAGCGTCCGGAAGAAGTTACCGAAATGCAGCGCACCGTGCGCGGCGAAGTGGTTGCCTCGACGTTCGATGAGCCGCCAACCCGCCACGTGCAGGTTGCCGAAATGGTGATCGAGAAGGCCAAGCGCCTGGTCGAACACAAGAAAGACGTGGTGATTCTGCTCGACTCCATCACCCGTCTGGCCCGTGCCTACAACACCGTGATCCCGAGCTCCGGCAAAGTGCTCACCGGTGGTGTCGATGCCCACGCCCTGGAGAAACCGAAACGTTTCTTCGGCGCTGCGCGGAACATCGAAGAAGGCGGCTCGCTGACCATCATCGCCACCGCGCTGGTTGAAACCGGCTCGAAGATGGATGAAGTGATCTACGAAGAGTTTAAAGGTACCGGCAACATGGAACTGCCTTTGGATCGTCGTATCGCTGAGAAGCGTGTGTTCCCGGCCATCAACATCAACCGCTCCGGCACACGCCGCGAAGAGTTGCTGACCGCCGACGACGAACTGCAGCGCATGTGGATCCTGCGCAAGCTGCTGCACCCGATGGACGAAGTTGCGGCCATCGAGTTCCTGATCGACAAGCTGAAAACCACCAAGACCAACGACGAGTTCTTCTTGTCGATGAAGCGCAAGTAACACGACGCTTCAGGTCCAAAAAAATGGCGCCCTACAGGGCGCCATTTTTTTTGTTTCTGAAAAGGGAGGTTTGGCATTAGTGTGTGTCTGTTTCGTAACAAATCGGCGTGTGTGACTACACTCGCTGTCAATCTGATCGGGCTAACAACAAGATTTATGACCATTCTCGCTTATCGCAGGGACATTGACGGCCTGCGTGCCATAGCCGTTCTCGCTGTTGTGCTGTTTCATTTTGGTGTACCGGGCTTTACCGGCGGTTTTGTCGGTGTTGACGTCTTTTTCGTGATCTCCGGTTACTTGATCACCTCGATCATCTGGCGTGAGCGTGAGGCTGGCCGCTTCAGTTTTGTCGGCTTCTGGGCTCGGCGAGCGCGGCGTATCCTGCCGGCAATGTTTGTGATGATGCTCGGCACGCTGGTGGTGGGTTGGTTTCTGCTGGCGCCCAAGGATTACAGCGAGTTGGGGCGGTCGATGCATAACCAGGTGGTGTTTATCTCCAACCTGTTTTTCATGCGCCAGGACGGCTACTTTGATGTGGCCTCCGATATCAAGCCGTTGTTGCATACCTGGTCATTGTCGGTTGAGGAACAGTTCTACATTCTCTTCCCTCTGTTGCTGACACTGCTGTCGAGCCGGCTCAAACACTGGCGTGCGGCGCTGTTTGGGTTGTTGCTGGTGTCATTCGGGATGAGTGTGTGGGCGGTGGCCCACTCTCCGGAAAGGGCTTTTTTCCTGCTGCAGATGCGTGCCTGGGAACTGTTGGCGGGCGCCATGCTGGCCGTCATGCCGGTACGTGAGTACCGCGCAAGCCCGCTGTTGGCGCAGGCCGTCAGCCTTGCCGGCCTCGGCCTGATCCTGCTGGCGGTCTTCGCCTATGACCCGAGCACGCCGTTTCCCGGCGCCGCAGCGCTGTTGCCGGTAGTGGGCGTGGTCTGTCTGATTTGGGCCAACGGTCAGCAAGCTACCCTGGCGAGCAAGCTGCTGGGTAGCCGTTTGCTGGTAGGGATTGGCCTGATCTCGTACTCCTGGTACCTGTGGCACTGGCCGGTGTATGTGTTCGGCAAGTACGCCAGCGTCGACGGGCTGGGCCCGTGGGAGTTGGGCGGGTTGTTTGTGTTGAGCCTGCTGCTGGGTTATGGATCCTGGCGATTCATCGAGGCGCCATTCCGTGAGCGTCGGTTGCTGGCAGGGCGCAAGCAAATCCTGGTGGCGGCGGGTATCGCGCTTCTTGGGGTGGGACTGCTGGGCAAAGGCCTGGTCTGGACGAAGGGGTTGCCTTGGCGCCTTTCGCCCGAGGCCTTGCAGTTTGCCCAGGCGCGCGAGTGGAGCCCGGACCTCATGGCCTGTCTGGTGGATGGGGGGAAAAACCGCCACCATGGATTTTGTCATTTCGGACCTCAGTCCGGGCCAACACGTGCGTTGGTTTGGGGCGATAGCCATGCCACGGCTCTGGTTCCGGCGTTGCAAGACGGCGCGAGCAAGTACGGTGTCAGCGTCACTCAGGCAGGTTACGCCGGCTGCCTGCCGTTTAATCGTAAAGAGAGTGTTCCGGGCTGCTTGAGCTTTAACCAGCGAGTCAGCCAACTGCTGGGCCAGGAAACCTTTAGCGACGTGGTGCTGGCGGCGCGCTGGAGTCTTTATGTCTATGGGCAGCTCGATGGTGACACCGAGGCCTCACTGCTCAACCCGGCGACCGGCACCTACGATCGTGGCGTCGCCGAGCAGCGTTTCGCCGAAAGCCTGCGCGCCCTTGTGCAGCAATTGCGCGCAGGCGGCCATCGGGTGTGGTTGGTCAAGGAAGTCCCGCTGCAGGAATTCAGTCCGCCTTACCGTCTCAGTCGCCTGGCAATGCTCGACCGGCCCACCGACAGAGAGGGAATGCCCCTGGCTGAGCATCTTCAGCGCCAGGCCTATATCAGCCACGTATTCGAGCAAATCGCTGCTGCTGATCCCGAGGTAAAGGTGCTGGATCCGGCGCCGAAGCTATGCAGTGTGAATGATTGGTGCCGGGTGGAACTGGACGGTCGGTCGCTGTACACCGATGACAATCACCTCTCGGCGGTCGGCTCGCGGTATGTCGAAGGGTTCCTTGAGCCGTTGTTCAAGGCCTTGCGCAATCAAAGCCAGGCATCGGCTCGTTGAGTCGGTGTCGTCGGCAATACTGCTCAATAAGCTGCCAGCGACCGTAAGAGCAGGTAGGATGTACGCCTATTTTACGGGTGGCATGGTTAATGAAATTCAAGGATCTTCGGGATTTCGTGCAGCAACTTGAGCAGCGCGGAGAGTTGAAACGTATCCAGGTGCCGATTTCCCCGGTGCTGGAAATGACTGAGATTTGCGACCGTACCCTGCGCAACAAGGGCCCGGCGCTGCTGTTCGAAAACCCGGTGGGCTTTGATATCCCGGTACTTGGCAACCTGTTCGGCACCCCCGATCGCGTGGCGTTTGGCATGGGCGCCGAGTCGGTCAGCGAACTGCGCGAGATCGGCAAGCTGCTGGCCTTCCTCAAGGAGCCCGAGCCACCCAAGGGCCTGAAGGATGCCTGGTCCAAGCTGCCGATCTTCCGCAAGATCATTGCCATGGCCCCCAAGGTCGTGAAAGACGCGGTATGTCAGGAGGTGGTCATCGAAGGCGATGACGTCGACCTCGGCATGCTGCCCGTGCAAACCTGCTGGCCCGGCGACGTCGGCCCGCTGATCACCTGGGGCCTGACCGTCACCAAGGGCCCGAACAAGGACCGCCAGAACCTCGGCATCTACCGTCAGCAAGTGATCGGCCGCAACAAGGTCATCATGCGCTGGTTGAGCCACCGTGGCGGCGCGCTGGATTTCCGTGAGTGGTGCGAAAAGCATCCCGGCCAGCCCTTCCCGGTGTCCGTGGCCCTGGGCGCAGACCCGGCGACCATTCTCGGCGCTGTGACGCCGGTGCCCGACAGCCTGTCCGAGTACGCCTTCGCCGGCCTGTTGCGCGGTAACCGCACCGAGCTGGTGAAATGCCGTGGCAACGACCTGCAAGTGCCGGCCACCGCAGAAATCATCCTTGAAGGGGTGATTCACCCGGGCGAGATGGCCGATGAAGGCCCGTACGGCGACCACACCGGCTACTACAACGAAGTGGACAGCTTTCCGGTGTTCACCGTCGAGCGTATCACCCACCGCATCAAACCGATCTACCACAGCACCTACACCGGCCGTCCGCCGGATGAGCCGGCGATCCTCGGCGTGGCGTTGAACGAAGTGTTTGTGCCGATCCTGCAAAAGCAGTTTCCGGAAATCACCGACTTCTACCTGCCGCCGGAAGGCTGCTCGTACCGCATGGCCATCGTGACGATGAAGAAGTCGTACCCGGGTCATGCCAAGCGGGTAATGCTGGGTGTGTGGTCGTTTTTGCGACAGTTCATGTACACCAAGTTCGTTATTGTCACCGACGACGACATCAACGCCCGGGACTGGAACGACGTGATCTGGGCCATCACCACGCGCATGGACCCCAAGCGAGACACCGTGATGATCGATAACACGCCGATCGACTACCTCGACTTCGCCTCGCCGGTATCGGGCCTCGGCTCGAAAATGGGCCTGGACGCCACCCATAAATGGCCGGGTGAAACCACCCGTGAATGGGGCCGGGTGATCGTCAAGGACGAAGCGGTAACTGCTCGTGTCGATGCGCTCTGGAAAGAATTAGGAATAGATTGATGCGTGTAACCCTGCAGCCTTCCGGTGCGGTACTTGAGTTGACCCCCGGCGAGCGGATCCTCGAGGGCGCGCGACGCCTGGGCTACGATTGCCCTCAGGCGTGCCGCAATGGCGTGTGTCACGTGTGTGCGGCGCTGTTGGTGGAAGGGCGGGTGCAGCAAGCCGGTGAGGTGCGTGACCATGGCGAGTTCTATACCTGCATTGCCGAACCGCTGGAAGATTGCATCGTGTTGTGGGATGGCGTGCTGGCGCCGGGAGAGTTGCCGGTGCGCAAATTGTCTTGCCAATTGAGTGAATGCGTTGAAGTGGGCGGTGACGTATGGCGCGTGCGCCTGCGGGCCCCGGCGGGCAAGCCGGTGCGTTACCACGCCGGGCAATACTTGATGATCGAGCGGGAAAACGGCGAGAAGTCGGCATTCTCCCTGGCCTCGGCGCCCCACGCCGGGCGCGAGCTGGAATTGCATGTGCTGGCCCGGGAAGACAGCGCCCGCAGCCTGCTGGAGCAATTGCAGCGCAACCAGATGGCGCGTATCGAGCTGCCGTTTGGCGACACCCACCTGGCGGAACTGCCCGACGGGCCGCTGGTGCTGATCGCCGCCGGTACCGGCATGGCGCAAATGCACAGCCTGATCGAACACTGCCGCGCCAGCGGCTTCAAGCACCCGGTGCATCTGTATTGGGGTGTACGCCGGCCAGAAGACTTCTACGACATCGAGCACTGGGACCAGTGGCTGCAACTGCCCAACCTGTTCCTGCACAAAGTGGTCAGCGACCTGTGCGGCTGGGAAGGGCGTTGCGGGTTGTTGCATGAAGCGGTCTGCGAAGACATCAGCGACCTCACGGCCGTGCACGTCTACGCCAGCGGTTCACCGGCAATGATCTATGGCACGCTGGATGCGTTGGTCGACGCCGGCATGGATGCGCACCAGATGCGCGCCGATGTATTTGCCTACGCGCCCCGTCCGTAACATGTGGTGAGGGAGCAAGCTCCCTCGCCACAGAAGCCCTTCAGCGGTTCAATCAGAACCGAACGCCTGTCGTCACCATCGCCGCATTGAACCCGAGCAACACCAGCTCGGCGGCGACCGGTCCGTAGTGAGTGCCCACCGACGGGATGATCACCGGCGCTACGCCCAGCCCATTCAGTGGAATCTTGTCGCGGTACTTGCCGCGATAGCCCTGGATCAGGCCGCCTGTCAGCTTCAAATACACTGGGTAATCGGTCATGTCGTAGCGCTTGCCGGCGTAGACGTAGTACGAACGCTGGCTGAACGAGTTGCGAAACGTTGCCCCGCCATACACCAGGCCTGACGCTTCATTGCGCTCCAGACCGATCAAATCCTGATGATTGTTGTGGTCCTTGTCCGGCGCAAAGTGCCGGGTGTAGACGCTTGTCTGGGCGTACCAGAAGCCTTTTTCGTCCTGGCTGGGTGCTTCGACCGCCAGGGCGGTGGTGGCCTGTGCCAGGAACAGCAGGCTGGAAAGTCGATATTTCATGGTGCGACCTCGATAGTCGGTGATTGGGCGGCTAAGTGGGTCGTGACAGGTGGCCATTTTGAAGGCTCAGGCCCTATAAAGGCTGAACGGGTGCTGAAGGTACTGGGCGTGCACGGCTCAATCCTGATGAGCGGACGGGCGGTGCTTATGCATTCGCTTATTCTTTAAAGGTATTTAATTTGTTACATAAATATCATTAAGCTATATGACAACGGACTACCGACTTTCTGCCAATAACCAATAAATGACCGCCACCGTCCGCCACACGGATCGATCGTACGAGCTCAGAGCATTGACGTTCTGGCTTTTGATTCCAAGGGGAGCGGTATGGGGAGCAACAAGCAGCACCTGCTGTACACGGCGATTTTGTCGGCTAATTTGCTGACCGCTGTGGGATTCAATCCAGTGGCAGCCGCCGAAACGGCCACTGCCGATGTACCCAAACTCGACACAGTCATCGTCACCGGCACCCGCGCCCAAGAGCGCACCGCCAGTGCTTCGCTGTCACCCATCGATGTGATTTCCGGCGACACCCTGCGCAGCACCGGTTCTGACGAACTGGGCGCGGTGTTGGCCCGTTTGATTCCTTCCATCAACTTCCCACGCCCAAGCCTGGTGGACGGCGCCGAACTGGTGCGCCCGGCGCAATTGCGCGGCTTGTCACCGGACCAGGTGTTGGTGCTGGTCAATGGCAAGCGCCGCCACACCAGCGCCTTCGTCAACCTCGGTGGCGCCGTGGGGCGCGGCTCGGCACCGGCGGATCTGAATGCGATCCCGCTGGCGGCGGTGGACCATATCGAAGTGCTGCGTGACGGCGCCTCCGCCCGCTATGGCTCGGATGCGATTGCCGGGGTGATCAACGTGATCCTCAAGCATGACGACCACGGCGGCTCGATCACCAGCAAGTTCGGTGAATACAAAAAGGGCGACGGTATCCAGCGCAATCTCAGCGGCAACACCGGCGTGGCGCTGGGGGATAACGGTTTTATCAACGTCTCCGCCGAAGGTGCCGACAACGATTACACCAACCGCGCCGGCAAGGATTTCCGGCCGGGCAGCGTCGGTTCGACGACCTATGGCCAGCGCGTATTCCGCCAGGGCGAACCGGCCACCGATCAGGGCAAGCTGTTTCTCAATTCGGAATATTCCTTCAGCGACGCGGCTGAGTTCTACGCGTTCGGCGGCTACAGCAAGACCCGTGGCGAGACTGCAGCGTTCTACAGGGCCAGCAACGCGAGCAACAACATTCCTGCGCTCAACCCCAACGGTTACCTGCCGCTGATTCGCGGTGACGTGGAAGACACGTCCCTGGCGGTGGGCCTGCGCGGGTTGTTGGCCTATGACTGGCACTACGATGTGTCGGTCAACTACGGCAAGAACCAGTATCAGATCGGCACTGAAACCATTAACACCTCGCTGGGCCTGGCCACGCCGCGCAAGTTCGACAACGGCACCCTGGTCAATGACCAGAAGCAACTCAGCCTGGACCTGTCGCGGGAATTCAGCCTGGGCTGGTTGCCGTACCCGGTGTCGGTCGCGTTTGGTGGCGAGTACCTGGACCAGGGTTACCAAATCAAGGCGGGTGACCCGGCGTCCTACTACCAGACCGGCAGTTCGGGCCTGGGCGGCTTCCGTGATTCCGACGCCGGCACCAGCACGCGGCATAACTGGGCGCAGTACCTCGACCTGGAAACCAACTTCACCGAAAAACTCAGCGCCTCGGCTGCCGTGCGTCACGAGGATTACAGTGACTTTGGCTCCAACGTCAGCGGCTCGCTCTCGGCCCGTTACGACTTCACCCCGCAAGTAGCCTTGCGCGGCAGTGTTTCCAACGGCTTCCGTGCGCCATCCCTGGCACAGCAAAACTTCGCTTACACCTCGTCGCAACTGATCGGCAACACCATCCAGGAAGCCGGTACCTTCCCGGCCAACAGCCAGGTGGCGCGCCTGCTCGGTGCTGAAGACCTGAAAGCCGAGAAGTCCCGCAATTACAGCCTCGGCCTGGTGCTGGAGCCGACCGACAACCTGACGGTGACCGCCGACGTCTACCGCATCGACATCAGCGACCGCATCAGCCTGTCCTCCAACCTGGACCTTAGCAAGAACCCGGCGGCGCTCGCGTATCTGCAGGCCAACGGCGTCGGCAACATCAATTACACCACCGTGCGCTACTTCACCAACGCCACCGACACCACCACCAATGGCATCGACCTGGTGGCCAACTATCGCTATCAACTGGATAACGGTGTGCGCTGGAACAGCACCGTGGGCTACAACTACAACCACACCAAGGTCACCGACGTAAAAGCCAACCCGGCGGTATTGGATAGCCTGGGGGCAAGCCTGGTGAGGGTGGACCGTCGCGAGCGCATCGGCCTGTTGGGCGACACCACGCCTCAACACAAGCTGAGCCTGGGCAACGACCTGAGTTTCGGCAATTGGGCGCTGCACAGTAATTTGGTGCGCTATGGTTCATTCACCAGCTATCAGGCAGACCCCACCAACGACCAGAGCTTCAAGGCAGCCTGGCTATTGGACCTGTCGGCCGACTACAAGCTGAAAAACTGGACCTTCACCGTCGGCGGCGACAACGTCACCGACAAGTACCCGGAAAAACTCAATGCCTACGCCAGCAGTGGTGGCAATTTGGCCTATAGCACTTTTTCGCCGTACGGTTACAGCGGCGCGTTCTATTACGGTAAAGTTGCTTACAACTGGTAACAGCTTCTCGTAACAACAAAGGAGACCTAAGCGATCTGCCATGACCGCCATTGAATCTGATCTTTTGCAATTGGCTTACCCTCCGCGGCTCGATCTGGGGCCGCAACTCACTCACGAACAGTTGATGAGTTCGATGCAGGCCACCATGGCCCGGCATAAGGGGGGACCGGTCTGGCTGTTCGCTTACGGTTCGCTGATCTGGCGACCTGAATGTTCGTCGACACAACGGATGCGGGCACGGGTCTACGGTTATCACCGGGGCTTGTACCTGTGGTCCCACGAGCATCGGGGCACGCCGGAAATACCGGGGTTGGTGTTTGGCCTGGATCGCGGTGGCTCGTGCAGCGGGTTCGCTTACCGCCTGCCGGAAGATCAACTGGAGGCCTCGCTGTATGCCCTGTGGCAGCGCGAGATGCCTTACCCCTCCTACCGGCCACACTGGCTGACCTGCCGTCTTGAAGATGGCAGCCAGGTGCAGGCATTGGGATTTGTGCTGGAGCGGCACCTGCCCAGTTATGCCGGTAACTTGCCCGACATTGTGCTGAATCACGTGTTGCAAAGCGCTTGCGGGCGTTACGGCACTACGCGCGATTATGTCGAGCAGACCGTCAACGCCCTGCGTAGCCACGCCATGCCAGACAAGAATCTGGAGGCGCGGCTCAAGCGGTGTTCCAAGGGCTGTTCCGACGATTAACGTGCGGTACTGACGCTATTGGTGTGCCACAAGGTGGGGATCAGGAACGCGATCGCCAGCAGGCACGCGCCGATCAGCAGCACAAAGCCACCGTCCCAGCCGAAATGGTCAACGGTGTAGCCCATGGCCGCACTCGCTGCCACTGAACCACCCAGGTACCCGAACAAGCCCGTAAAGCCCGCTGCGGTACCGGCGGCTTTCTTCGGTGCCAGTTCCAGCGCCTGCAGGCCGATCAGCATCACCGGGCCGTAGATCAGGAAGCCGATGGAGAACAGCGCGATCATGTCGATCATCGGGTTGCCCGGCGGGTTGAGCCAGTAAACCAGGGTCGCCACGGTCACCAGGCCCATGAACACAATGCCGGTCAGGCCACGGTTGCCACGGAAGATCTTGTCCGACATCCAGCCGCACAGCAGCGTGCCCGGAATGCCTGCCCACTCGTAGAAGAAGTACGCCCACGAGGTTTTATCCACGTCGAAGTGCTTGGCTTCCTTGAGGTACGTCGGTGCCCAGTCCAGCACGCCGTAGCGCAGCAGGTAGACGAAGACGTTGGCGAAGGCGATGTACCAGAGCATTTTGTTGCGCAGCACGTACTTGACGAAGATTTCCTTGGCGCTGAATTCGTCTTCGTGGCTGGCGTCGTAGCCTTCCGGATAGTCGTTCTTGTATTGCTCGATAGGCGGCAGGCCCACCGATTGCGGGGTGTCACGCATGGTGATGAAGGCAAACGCCGCCACCAGCAGGGCCACGGTGGCCGGGACGTAGAACGCCGCGTGCCAGTCGTTGAACCAGGCCATGCCCAGCAGGAACAGCGGGCCGATCAAGCCACCGCCGACGTTATGCGCCACGTTCCAGACGGAAACCACGCCGCCGCGTTCCTTCTGCGACCACCAGTGCACCATGGTCCGCCCGCTTGGCGGCCAGCCCATGCCCTGGGCCCAGCCGTTGATGAACAGCAAAATGAACATCATGGTCACGCTGGACGTTGCCCAGGGTGCGAAACCGAAAATGAACATCACCCCGGCGGACACCAGCAGGCCGAAGGGCAGGAAGTAGCGCGGGTTGGAGCGGTCGGACACCAGGCCCATGAGGAACTTGGACAGGCCGTAGGCAATCGCAATCGCCGACATCGCCAGGCCCAGCTGGCCACGGGTGTAACCCTCGTCAATCAGGTAGGGCATGGCCAGGGAGAAGTTTTTGCGCAGCAGGTAGTACCCGGCGTAACCGAAGAAAATACCGGCGAAGATCTGCCAGCGCAGGCGTCGATACGTGCTGTCTATCTTTTCTTCAGGCAGGGGCGCCTGATGTGCGGCAGGACGGAAGAAAGCAAACATTCAAGAGCTCCAGATTTCTTGTTTTGACTGCGGATGCGAATGTTACAGTTTCGTTACCGAAAATAGCACCGCCTCTTATCTGCGGGCATAGGAATTGAGTGCAATTGCATGTTCTTTTACGAACATGTCGCTTAGAGGCAAGTAAGGGGCGTTTTCAGGCGGGGTATCACGAACGTGTGGCGAGGGAGCTTGCTCCCGCTGGACTGCGCAGCAGGCCCATCTTTTGGGGCCGCTTCGCGACCCAGCGGGAGCAAGCTCCCTCGCCACAGACAGCGATCCGGCTCAGCTGCCGTTGGCGGCTGCGATATCACCCGGAAGCAGGTGCTCCTGGACCTTCTGACTGCGGGACTCCACCAGTTGGCCTTGTTCGTCAAAACGCAGCACGATCAACCAGTCGTACACGCTTTCCGGCCACTTTTTCATGCCGGTCAGCGCCGGGCCGTCGCCGCCGAAAGCTTCGATCAGCTTGTCGATATGCCCGTGATGCCAGGCGATCAGCACGGTTTGCGCCTGGTTGGACTTGCGCAGGGACTTCACCAGCTTGCCGACTTGATCGTCTGAGTAGGGGGTTTCAAGTGGGAGCTGCAGGCGCTGGGCCAGGGGTGTCAGGGTCAGGCGAGGACGGGAGCTTTCCTTGCTGTCGCTGGTGGCGATCAGCCGCTGGGGCACCACGGAGATGCCGCTCAACAGCAGAGGGTCGAAATAGCTGGCATAGGCCGCCGCCCGTTGTTCGCCCTTGGGGCTCAGCAGCGGGCCCTCATCGGGTTTTTCCGCATGGCGCACGATCAGCACCGTCACGTTGTTCAGCCCACGTACATCCTTGTCCTCTTTATGGGCAAGGGCTTGGGCCGACACCACCATCAACACCCCCAGGAACAGCGCGCGCAACCGTGTGACCATTATTCTTCCTGCCAATGAGTATGTGCCTCGGCCGATCATGGGCCCAGGCACCTCGTGGACAAAATGAAACAATCGTCAGCGTAGCTGCACCACGACCTTGCCGACAGCCTTGCGCTGGCCCAGGTCATTGATCGCCTGCGCGGCCTGCTCCAGCGGGTACACCTGAGATACCAGCGGCTTGAGCTTGCCCTCGGCAAACCAACCGAACAGTTGCTGGAAATTGGCCGCGTTGTCCTGGGGCTGGCGCTGGGCGAACGAGCCCCAGAACACCCCGACCACCGCGGCGCCTTTGAGCAGCGCCAGGTTGACCGGCAGCTCGGGAATGCGCCCGCTGGCAAAACCCACCACCAGCAGCCGGCCATTCCAGGCGATGCCGCGGATGGCCTGGTCAAACAGGTCGCCGCCTACCGGGTCGTAGATCACATCCACACCGTTGCCGCCGGTGAGGCGTTTGATCTCGTCCTTGAGGCTGGCTTCGCTGTAGTTGATCAACTCGTCGGCACCGGCGGCCTTGGCTACCGCCAGCTTGTCGGCGCTGCTGGCCGCGGCGATCACCCGGGCGCCCATGGCCTTGCCGATTTCCACCGCGGCCAGGCCGACGCCGCCGGAAGCACCGAGCACCAGCAGGGTTTCCCCGGGTTGCAGGTTGGCGCGCTGCTTGAGGGCGTGCATCGAGGTGCCGTAGGTCATGCTGAAGGCGGCGGCGGTGTTGAAGTCCATGCTCGGCGGGATCGGCAGCACGTTGTAGCCCGGCACGGCGACCTGCTCGGCGAAGCTGCCCCAGCCGGTCAGCGCCATCACCCGGTCGCCGACTTTCAGGTGGCTGACCTTTTCGCCGATCTCGCTGACTACGCCCGCCGCCTCACCGCCCGGTGAAAACGGGAACGGCGGCTTGAACTGGTACTTGCCCTCGATGATCAGGGTGTCCGGGAAATTGACCCCGGCGGCATGCACGTCCAACAGGATTTCGTTCTTCTTGATCGCCGGGCTTTCGACGTCTTCCAGCACCAGGTTTTCGGCGGGGCCGAAGGCTTTGCACAGCACAGCTTTCATCGGACTATTCCTTTTGGCGTGTTGGCCGATAAGTGTAGGTGGGCAGGGCGACGGGTCAACGAGCATGCCCCGGCCTGATAAGTCGCCATAAGCTTGTGCTCAGGGCTGCTAGCGTTATGCTACTGGGCAACCGAATTGAGGAATGAACTGTGAAAGCGTGGATCCTGTTGATGCTGGCCCTGACACTGCCGACGGCAGCCCTGGCCGAAGAAGCCAAAGAAGGCGACGCGCCGAAGGTCAGCTATATCAGCCTGAGCCCGCCGTTCGTCGGCAATTACGGCCTGGATGGCACCGCGAAGCTGCGGGTATTCAAGGCGGATATCGCCCTGCGCGTGACCGGCCCCGAGGCGGCGGCTGCCGTCAAAGCCAACGATGCGTTGATTCGCAACCAACTGGTGGCGCTGTTTACCCAGCAAACCAACGACACCATGAGCAGCGTCGACGGCAAGGAAAAACTGCGCCAGGAAGCCCTGAAGCAAACCCAGCAAGTGATGAACGACGAGACCGGCAAACCGCAGGTTGAGGATTTGTTGTTCAACAACCTGATCATCCAGTAAGCCCACGCAATTGACGTCTGGTAAAAGGGCGCCCCTGTGGCGAGGGAGCTTGCTCCCGCTGGGCTGCGCAGCGGCCCCAAAATTCAGGGAGCGCTTCGCACTGGAGCGCCAGCCCGGTCCAGCGGGAGCAAGCTCCCTCGCCACGAAAGCGCATCGCTCTCAAGAGGCAAGGCTCTTCCTGAACCGCGCCAACGCCACCGCAAAAAACAGCAACCCAATCGCCGCCAGCGCCAGCAAGTCCGGCCACACCACGCTCACCCCCGCATCCCTGAACAGAATCGCTGCGCTCAGGCTCACAAAGTGCGTCGACGGCGAGCCCTGCATCACCCATTGCAACCACTGCGGCATGCTGTCCAGCGGTGTGCTGCCGCCAGACAACAACAGCATCGGGATAATCACCGGGATCGCCAGCAAGCCGAACTGCGGCGTCGAGCGGGCGAGGGTGGCGAGGAAGATACCCAGGGCAGTACTGGCAAACAGGTACAGCGCGGTCACCAGCAAAAACAAGGTCAGCGACCCGGCCAGCGGCACGCCGAGCAAACCTTTCACCACCACTTCCAGCGACAGCCAGGTGCACAGCACCACCACCAGCATGTTGCTCCAGATTTTCGCCAGCATGATTTCCAGCGCCGTCAGGGGCAGCACCAGCAAATGGTCGAGGGTGCCGTGCTCGCGTTCACGCAGCAGCGCGGTACCGGTCAGCACGATGGCGAGGATGGTGATGTTGTTGACGATCTGAATCACCGCCAAAAACCAGCCGCCTTCCAGGTTGGTATTGAACAGTGCCCGGGTGGTCAGCAGCGCCGGGGCCTTTTGGGCGGCATCAGCCTGGTTGCCATAGGTCAGCAACTCACGCTGGAAAATCCGCCCGATGTACCCGGCGCCCATGAACGCCTGGCTCATGGCCGTGGCATCGACGTTGACCTGCACCCCCGGCTGGCGCCCGGCCAACAGGTCGGCCTGGAAATTCGCCGGCACGTTGATTACAAAGGTGTACTGGCCGCTGTCCATCACGTTGTCCAGTTGGTCATAGGGCAGCGGTACCGCTGGCTGGAACTCCGGCGGTTGCAGCGCTTCGGCCAGTTGGCGGGACAGCGCGCTGTGGTCTTCATCCACAAAGGCCACGCTGGCGTTGTGCACGCCGATCACCGAGCCGGCCGCGGGCATATAGATGGCGACGGTAAACGCGTAGAACAGGAACAGCAGCAACACGCTGTCATGGCGCAGGCTGGTCAGTTCCTTGATGCCAAGGCGCAGGATATGGGCGAACGTATGCATCAGGCCTCCTGCTTCTTGAGCATGATCAGGCTAAGCCCGGTGAACCCCAGGAAAAACCCGAACAGCGCCAGGCACTGTGGCCATAACTGGCGCAGGTCCAGGGCCTTGGTAAAGGTCCCCACCGCAATGTCGAGGAAGTAACCCGCCGGGAACAGCATGCCCATCAACGCGGCGGCACCTTCCAGGGACGAGCGCGGCACAATCAGCCCGGAGAATTGGATGGTCGGCAGGCTGGTGATGATCATGGTGCCGAGGATCGCCGCGATCTGTGTGCGGGTGAATGCGGAAATCAACAGGCCCATGCTGGTGGTGGCCAACACGTACAGCAGGCCGCCAAAGGCCAGGGTCACGCCGCTGCCCTTGAACGGCACGCCGAATAGCCAGCGGTTCATCGCCACCAGCAGCCCCAGGTTGATCAGGCTTACGGCCAGGTACGGCGCCTGCTTGCCCAGCAGGAATTCCAGGCGGGTGAGCGGTGTGGCGTAGAAGTTGGTGATCGAGCCCAGCTCCTTCTCCCGCACGATTCCCAGGGCCGTGAGCATCGCCGGGATAAACGCGAGGATCAGGGCCATCACGCCGGGGCCGATGGCGTTCACGCTGACCACGTCCTGGTTGTAGCGAAAGCGGGTTTCCAGTTTGGCGGCGGCTTGCGGGTTCAGCGGTGTGCTGTTCAGTTCGGCCAGTTGCTGGAGATTGGCCTGATGCACGGCCTCGACATAATTGCGGCTGGTTTCCGCACGGAACGGCATGCCACCGTCGAGCCAGGCGGCCACGGCGGGTTGGCGGCCAGCGTAGAGGTCACGGCCGAACCCCGGCGGAATCTCCAGCGCCAGTTTGATTTCCGAGCGTTGCAGGCGTTTGTGCAGTTCGCTGGCGTCGGTGATCGGCGGCTGTTCGGCGAAGTAGCGCGAGCTGCGGAAGGCCTCCAGGTAGGCGCGGCTTTGCGGCGTCTGGTCCTGGTCGTAGACGGCGAAGGCGAGCTTTTCCACGTCCAGGGAAATGCCGTAGCCGAAGATCACCATCATGAAAATCGCACCCAGCAGGGCGAAGGCCATGCGCACCTTGTCCCGCAGCAGTTCCTTGCCTTCGCGGCTGGCGACGGCCAACAGGCGGGCGACGCTGAATCCGCGCTTGCTGACGGGCGGAGCCATGGGTTCGCTGACGGTTCCGGTGGGTGCGGCTGCGGCTTCAGGTGCGCCTTGGGCTTGCTCCAGGCAGGTGACGAACGCCGCCTCCAGGGTCTCGCCGTGGAACTGCTGTTGCAGCGCATCCGGCGTGTCGCAGGCCAGCACCTTGCCCGCGTGCATCAGTGAGATGCGGTCGCAGCGCTGGGCCTCGTTCATGAAGTGGGTGGACAGGAAGATGGTCACGCCCTGTTCCCGGGACAGCTCGATCAGCAACCGCCAGAAGTCATCCCGGGCGGCCGGGTCGACGCCCGAGGTGGGTTCATCGAGGATCAGCACTTCCGGGCGGTGCAGCACGGCCACGGCCAGGGACAAGCGCTGGCGCAGACCCAGGGGCAACTCGCCGGAAGGCTGCTCGGCGACGTCGCCCAGGTCAAAACGCTCGATCAACTCGTCGATGCGCTGGCCGCTCTCGGCTTTGGGCAGGTCGAACAACTGTGCGTGCAGTACCAGGTTCTGGCGCACGCTGAGTTCGCCATACAGCGAGAAGCTTTGCGACATGAAGCCCACGCGCTTGCGGGTGGCCAGGTCCTTGGCGTTTACCGGGTTGCCCAGTAGCGTGGCCGTGCCCTCGGTGGCCGGCATCAGCCCGGTGAGGACTTTCATGGTGGTGGTCTTGCCGCAGCCGTTGGAGCCGAGGAAACCAAAGATCTCGCCCCGGCCAATGGCGAAGCTGACCTTGTTGACTGCCGTGAAGTCGCCGAAGCGCAGGGTCAGGTCGTGGGCTTCAATGGCAATGTCAGTGTTGTCGCCCTGGCGTGGCGGGATCACCAGTGGCTGGTTGTTGTGGGCGCTGTCGCCCTGGAAATGGGTGAAAGCTTCATCCAGTTTGCCGCTGGGCGTCGCGGCGGCCAGTTCGCTGCTCAGGCCGTCGGCGATCAGCTTGCCGCGGTCGAGCATCAGGCAGTGTTCGAACTGCTCGGCTTCTTCCATGTAGGCCGTGGCCACCAGCAGCGTCAGTTGTGGGCGTTCGCTGCGTACGGTTTCTACCAGTTCCCAGAAGCGTCGACGGGACAGCGGATCGACGCCGGTGGTGGGTTCGTCGAGGATCAGCAAATCAGGGTCGTGGATCAATGCGCAGCACAGGCCGAGTTTCTGTTTCATGCCGCCGGAGAGTTTGCCGGCAGGGCGGTCTGCGAAGCGCGCGAGGTCGGTGGCCAGCAGCAGGTTGTGCATGCGCTGGTCGCAGTCGGCTTTCGACAGCCCGAACAGCGTGGCGAAGAACCGGATGTTTTCGCTGATGGACAGTTCGGGGTACAGGTTGCCGCCCAGGCCCTGAGGCATGAAGGCGATTCGCGGGTACAGGCTGTTGCGGTGACGGCGGTCTTCGATGGAGCCACCGAGCACTTCCAGCTCGCCTTGTTGAAGCTTTTTAACCCCGGCGATCAAACCCAGCAGGCTCGACTTGCCGGCGCCGTCCGGGCCGATCAGCCCGCAGCGGGTGCCGGCGGGCAGGCTGAAGGCGATGTCGATCAGCGCCTGTTGCTTGCCGTAGCGATGGTTGATCCCCGTGGCGTGCAGCGCCAGGCCGTTCATTGCAGGTTGGCCGGCCAGTCCAGGTCAGCGGTGCGCACATAGCCGGCGCCGGGCATGCCCGGTTTGGCTTGTGGCACGGCGCTCGGTTGGGTCAGGCGCAGTTTGACCCGGAACACCAGCTTCTGGCGCTCGTCACGGGTTTCCACTTCCTTGGGGGTGAACTGCGATTTGGCCGCGACAAAGCTGATTTTCGCCGGCAGCGGCTGCTTCGGCAGGGCGTCGAGGAGGATCCGCGCCTCACTGCCGACGGTCAGGCGACCGGTCACCGAGGCGGGCAGGTAGAGGTTCATGTATTGGTCGTTGGGATCGATCAGCAGCAGCACGCGGCCACCGGCGCCGAGCACTTCGCCGGGTTCGGCCAGGCGCAGCTGGATGATGCCGTCGATGGGCGCCCGCAGGCTGCTGTCTTCGATTTCGCTGGTGAGTTGCGCGACCTGGGCCTGGGCGGCGCCGATGGCGGCTTTTACCGAATTGACCTGCGCTTGCGCGGCGACCACGGCGGCGTTGCCGGTGTTTTGCCGCGCCTGCTGCTGGTCGATCAACTGGCCGCTGGCGAACCCGCGCTTGTACAGTTCCTGGGTACGCTTGAGTTCCTGGCTGGCCAGCAGTTGCTCGCTCTGGCGCAGTTGCACATTGGCTTCGGCGGCCGCGAAATTCTCCCTGGCCCGCAGCACTTCGGCTTCAGCCTGGGCGCGCTGGGCTTCCAGGGTGCGGGTGTCCATGCGCGCCAGCAACTGGCCCTTGAGCACCTTGTCGCCTTCATCCACCCGCACTTCAGCCAGGCGCCCGGGGATCTTGGTGGCGATCTGCACTTCAGTCGATTCCAGCCGGCCATTGCCCATGCTCAAGCCTTCGGGCAGGCGGTCCTGGGTGGATTGCCAATAGCCGAAGCCGCCGGCAGCCAGCAGCAAGACAATCAATGGAATGGCGAAAAGATGGGAGGTGCGGTGGTTCGTCGACATGGGTGCATCCTGCGGCGTTAGCGTCCTAGTTTGACCGATCCTGCCCGAAGGCCCTTGATGCGGGTCAAATGAAGCGCCAGCCTAACCCGGTTGACGCGCAGATGCATGCGCCATGGGCGTGACCGCAGGGTTCTGCCTTTTAGCGCAGGCCGAGCACCGCGGCCCACTGCTCGGCGGTGACGGGCATCACCGAAAGGCGGCTGCCTTTTTGTACCAGGGGCAACTCGGCGAGGGCGGTTTGCTGTTTCAGATAACCCAGCCCCAGGACCTTCGGGAACGTCTCGACGTGGGCGACATTGATTGCGCTCCACGGGTTCTTTTCGGGTGTCGCCCTGGCGTCGAAATAATGGCTGTCAGCCTCCAGTGCGGTGGGGTCCGGGTAGGCCGCCTCGACGATTTTGCCGATGCCGGCAATCCCCGGTTCCGGGCAACTGGAATGGTAGAAAAAGAAGTGGTCACCCACCGCCATCGCCCTCAGGAAGTTGCGTGCCTGATAGTTGCGAACCCCATCCCACCGGGCTTCTCCGAGCTTTTCCAGGCCGGTGATCGACAGTTCATCGGGCTCGGATTTCATCAGCCAATAGGCCATGTTTTTGCTCCTCAAAAGGCGATTGGGAAAGTTGTCCTGCAATTTTATGACAAACCGACAGTCGGTTGGCGTCAAGGTTTGCGTGTTGGTTCACGTTAACGCAGAATGCCGGGGTTTTGAGCTTGACGCAGCTGGCACGGACTACTAATGGAACGTTGCTGTCATCGTATGCAAGATGCCTGAAGGGGGGCAATCGATGAAACGCAAACCGGATTTACTATGGATTTTGGTTATTTTGTTCGGCCTGGGCGTTGTGACCACCGGCTATGCGCAGAGCTTGTGGTCGAACAAGACTGACGCACCGATTGAACTCGCACAGCAACAGCCGCAACCGTTCAAGCGCTGACCCGTCTTTAAGGCGCTGCTGATTCCAGTAGCGTCTCTGCCCTATACCAATCCTTATCGGTGACTGTGCCCTCAAGCGGTACATCCCAGCTTGCCTGCGCCAATCGTTCGACCTTCTGGCATTCATGAGCCAGGCCCAACAGCGTCGGCTTGCGCCAGGATTTGCGGCGGGCCATGTAGGCCAGGCTGCGGTCATAAAAGCCGCCGCCCATGCCCAGTCGCCCACCCACATCATCGAAGCCCACCAAAGGCAGCAGCACCAGGTCCAGCGCCCAGACCT
>NZ_AHHC01000022.1:0-168701 GCF_000242655.1 Pseudomonas sp. PAMC 25886 | reverse complement strand
CGGCAGCCTGCACGATCGCCTCGCCGAAATGGGCCCGCCAGCTGTAGTCCAGGCCATCGCCGGCCTGGCCGCCGGTACCCTGGAAGGCGAAGTGCAGGACGACAGCCTCGCCACCTACGCCCACAAATTGAACAAGGATGAAGCCCGCATCGACTGGAGCCGCCCAGCCGTGGAGCTGGAGCGCCTGGTGCGTGCCTTCAACCCGTGGCCGATCTGCCACAGCACCCTCAATGGCGAAGCCTTGAAAGTCCTGGCCGCTACCCTGGCCGACGGCAAGGGCGCCCCCGGCGAAATCATCGGCGCCAGCAAGGACGGTCTGCTGGTAGCCTGCGGTGAACAGGCGCTGTGCCTGACCCGTCTGCAATTGCCCGGCGGCAAGGCGCTGAACTTCAGCGATTTGTTCAACAGCCGCCGTGAGAAATTTGCCGTGGGTATCGTCCTCGGCCAAGCGGTGGACGCTCAATGAACCCACGTCTGGCCGCCGCCAAGGCCCTGGCCGCCGTACTCAACGGCAAGGCTTCCCTCAACAGTTCGTTGCCGACCCAACTGGATAAAGTCGAGGACCGTGACCGCGGCTTTACCCAGGACCTGGCCTTCGGCACCGCCCGGTGGCAGCCACGATTGTCGGCGCTGGCGGCCAAGCTGCTGCAAAAACCATTCAAGGCGGCGGACGCCGATGTGGAAGCGTTGTTGCTGGTGGGCCTGTACCAACTGCTCTACACCCGCGTGCCAGCCCACGCCGCCATCGGCGAAACCGTCGGTTGCGCCGACAAGCTGAAAAAGCCCTGGGCCAAGGCCCTGCTTAACGCCGTGCTGCGCCGTGCCCAGCGCGAAAGCGAAGCGCTGCTGGCCGAGCTGGAACATGACCCGGTGGTGCGCACCGCCCACCCGCGCTGGCTGCAAAAATCCCTGAAAGCGTTCTGGCCCCAGCAATGGGAAGCCATTTGCGCCGCCAACAACGCCCACCCGCCAATGATTTTGCGGGTCAATCGCCGCCATCACACCCGCGACGCTTATCTCTCTTTGCTGAGCGAAGCCGGTGTAGCGGCCACGGCCTGTGTCTACAGTCAGGACGGTATCGTTCTTACAGAGCCAGGCGATGTGCGTAACCTGCCAGGCTTCGCCGAAGGCTGGATCAGCGTGCAGGACGAAGCGGCACAACTCGCCGCTGACCTGCTGGACCTGGCCCCGGGCCAACGGGTGCTGGACGCCTGCTGCGCCCCCGGCGGCAAGACCTGCCACATCATGGAAGTGCAGGCGGACCTGGCCGGCGTCGTCGCCGTGGACCTGGAAGCCAAGCGCCTGGTGCGTGTGCGGGAAAACCTCGCCCGCCTGGGCCTGAGCGCCGAGCTGATCGCCGCCGATGGCCGCGACACCGCTGCCTGGTGGGACGGCAAGCCGTTCCAGCGCATCCTGCTGGACGCTCCGTGCTCTGCCACCGGCGTGATCCGCCGCCACCCGGACATCAAGCTGACCCGCCAACCTGACGACATCGCAGCACTTGCCGTGCTGCAAGGTGAGTTGCTGGACGCACTGTGGCCAACCCTGGAAGTCGGCGGCATCCTGCTGTACGCCACCTGCTCGACACTGCCGACCGAAAACACCGAGGTCATTGACGCCTTCCTTGCCCGTACCAGCGGCGCACGGGAACTGGACCTCGACATCCAGGCCGGGATCAAGCAGCCTCATGGCCGCCAGTTGCTGGCCCAGGAAGGCGGCCACGACGGGTTCTATTACGCCAAGCTGATCAAGATTGCCGCCGCTCGCGGCTGAATGGTTTTAAGGGAGTGACCGGATGAAAATCATCATCCTCGGCGCAGGGCAGGTTGGCGGTACGCTGGCCGAGCATTTGGCCAGCGAAGCCAACGACATCACCGTGGTCGACACCGACGCGGAGCGTCTGCGGGATTTGGGCGACCGCCTGGACATCCGTACCGTACAAGGCCGCGCCTCGTTTCCTACGGTGCTACGCCAAGCCGGCGCCGACGATGCCGACATGCTGGTGGCAGTCACCAACAGTGACGAGACCAACATGGTCGCCTGTCAGGTCGCCCATACCCTGTTCCACACCCCGACCAAAATCGCCCGGGTGCGTGAGGCGGCTTACCTGACCCGCGCCGGACTGTTCGACAACGACGCGATCCCGGTCGACGTGCTGATCAGCCCGGAACAGGTGGTGACCCATTACATCAAGCGCCTGATCGAACACCCGGGCGCCTTGCAGGTGATCGACTTCGCCGAAGGCAAGGCGCAGCTGGTGGCAGTCAAGGCCTACTACGGCGGGCCACTTGTGGGCCAGCAACTGCGTCAGTTGCGCGAGCACATGCCCAACGTCGAGACGCGGGTGGCGGCGATCTTCCGTCGCGACCGGCCGATTTTGCCCCAGGGCGATACGGTGATCGAGGCTGACGATGAGGTATTTTTCATCGCCGCCAAAGCGAACATTCGCGCGGTGATGAGCGAAATGCGCCGTCTGGATGAAACCTACAAACGCATCGTCATCGCCGGCGGCGGGCAGATCGGTGAGCGCTTGGCCGAGGCCATCGAAAGCCGCTATCA
Source organism: Pseudomonas sp. PAMC 25886 (assembly GCF_000242655.1). Lineage (NCBI taxonomy): Bacteria > Pseudomonadati > Pseudomonadota > Gammaproteobacteria > Pseudomonadales > Pseudomonadaceae > Pseudomonas > Pseudomonas sp. PAMC 25886. The sequence continues at coordinate 166,142 of NZ_AHHC01000022.1, read as the reverse complement.
GGTGAAGATCATCGAGATGAATCCGGCACGCTGCCGGTACTTGTCCGACACCCTCGACAGCACCGTGGTCCTACAAGGCAGCGCCTCGGACCGTGACCTGCTGCTGGAAGAAAACATCGCCGACGCCGACATCTTCCTGGCCCTGACCAACGATGACGAAGCCAACATCATGTCGTCGTTGCTGGCCAAGCGGCTGGGGGCGAAGAAGGTGATGACCATCATCAATAACCCGGCCTATGTCGACCTGATCCAGGGCGGCGATATCGACATCGCCATCAGCCCGCAACTGGCGACCATCGGCACCTTGCTGGCCCACGTGCGGCGCGGCGATATCGTCAGCGTCCACTCGTTACGCCGGGGCGCGGCAGAAGCCATCGAGGCGATCGCCCACGGTGACTCGAAGTCGAGCAAGGTAATAGGCAAGGCGATCCGCGATATCGGCCTGCCGCCGGGCACCACCATTGGTGCAATCATTCGCGATGAAGAAGTGATCATCGCCCACGACGACACGGTAATCGCCACCGGCGACCACGTGATTTTGTTCCTTGTGGATAAAAAACATATCCGCGATGTGGAGAAGCTGTTCCACGTGGGCCTGAGCTTTTTCTGATCAGACGGAGTGACCGACATGCTCGAATCCCTGGAAAAAATGCTCGCCAAGGGTGTGGATAACTCACTGCTGCGGTTTGGCTTGGGCAAGGGTTACCTCGACCTGAAGGACAACGCCAAAGCGGCGGAGCATTTGCAGAAATGTGTCGAGTTCGATCCGAAGTATTCGGCAGCGTGGAAGCTGTTGGGTAAAGCGCAGTTGGGGCAGGGTGATCAGGCTGCGGCTCGGCTGGCATGGGAGCAGGGGATTACAGCGGCCCAGGCCCATGGAGACAAACAGGCCGAAAAAGAAATGACCGTGTTCCTGAAGAAACTCGATCGCGTATAGGCACTGGCTTTTGTAGTGAGCGGGCTTGCCTCCCGCGGGGCAAGCCCGCTCACCACAAAAACATCAGAACAGCTTCAACATCAGTACCACCGCGCCTCACCCGGCGGGCGTTTCTTGAAGCGCTTCATGCTCCACATGTACTGGCTCGGGTAAGCGCCCACATACCGCTCCACCACCTTGCTCATCGCCGCGCATGACGTCGCGGTATCCGTGCTGTACATGTCTTCCGGCGCCGCTTCCAGAATCACTTTGTAGCCCGAGCCATCCGGCAGCCGCAAAGCATGCAGGAACACCCCGACCGCCTTGTGCCCCGCCAACATGTTCGGCACGAACTTGCTGGTCAGCGCCTGGGTAGCAAAGAACGGCACGAATATCCCGGCCGATTCCGCAGGCTCAGGGTCGGCAGGAATGCCCACCTGGCCGCCTTTACGCACTTCCTTGATCACACTGAGGATGCCTTCCTTGGTAGACGCCGCCACGCGGTTGCCCAGTTGCACCCGTTGCTTGCGCAGCAAGTCATCCACCGCCTTGAGCTTGGGCGGACGGTAGAAAATGATCGGTTTGCACTGGCTGCAATAGAAGTGGTTCAACACTTCCCAGTTGCCCAGGTGGCTGGTGATGCCCACTACGCCTTTGCCCGAGGCCAGGGCTTCGTGCAGCACTTCCAGGCCTTCGACTTCGCGTACCAGGTCGATGGAGCGCTGGGCCGGCCAGATCCAGGCGCAGGCACTTTCGGTCAGGGACTTGCCGATGTCCATCAGGCTGCGCCCCACCAGGCGCTCGCGCTCAGCCGGGTCCATGTCCGGGAAGCATTTGGACAGGTTGATCCGCACCGTCTCGCGGGAGCGGTTGGGGGTTTTCCACATGATCCAGCCAATTGCCGAACCGACCGCTTGCACCGCGCGCCAAGGCAGCAGGGCAAACAACCGAAGAGCGCCTACCAGCAAGGCGCCTTTAAACTTTTCCACAGGTCACTCCTGATCGTGTGTGGTGCGCAAAGCGCCCATTCTAACCGGCGTTGGCGAGGTCCGCGTAACGGTCGCAGTCCTGAGTGTGGTCCATGACCATCCCCGAGGCCTGCATGAACGCGTAACAGATGGTCGGCCCGACGAACGTGAAGCCGGCTTTTTTCAAGGCTTTGCTCATGGCTTCAGCCTCCGGCGTAATGGCCGGGACCTGGCTGCGATCCTTGAAATGATTGACCTTGGGCGCGCCGCCCACAAACGACCAGAGCAACCCCACCGGGTCCTCCAGCGCCAGCCAGGCGGCGGCATTGCGCCGGGTGGCATTGAGTTTCAGGCGGTTACGCACGATGCCCGGATCGAGCATCAGCGCTTCGATCTCGGCTTCGCTCAGTTGGGCCAGACGCTGCGCATCAAAACCGAACAAGACCTTTCGATAATGCTCGCGTTTGCGTAAAACGGTGATCCAGGACAGGCCCGCCTGGAACCCTTCGAGCAAAAGCAACTCGAACAGTCCCTGCGCATCGCGCAGCGGCGTTCCCCACTCCTGATCGTGATAAGCCATGTACAGCGGATCTTCAGAACACCAAAAGCAGCGTGGCATAAGGCTCCAGGGGATGGTGGCGCGGCCGAATCGGGTATACTCCCGCTCTTTAAATCGCAGCCCAAGTAACAGGTGAATTTCGTGAGCCAGCCTACGCCAGCCGTGCGTACCTTCCAAGACTTGATCCTCGCCCTCCAGCAATACTGGGCCGAGCAAGGTTGTGTGGTACTTCAGCCCTACGATATGGAAGTAGGCGCCGGCACTTTCCACACCGCTACCTTCCTGCGGGCCATCGGCCCGGAAACCTGGAACGCCGCTTATGTGCAGCCCAGTCGTCGCCCGACTGACGGCCGCTACGGCGAAAACCCGAACCGCCTGCAGCACTACTACCAGTTCCAGGTGGTTCTGAAGCCGAACCCGGATAACTTCCAGGAGCTGTACCTCGGCTCGCTGAAACACGTCGGCCTGGACCCGCTGGTCCACGACATCCGTTTCGTCGAAGACAACTGGGAATCGCCAACCCTCGGCGCCTGGGGCCTGGGCTGGGAAGTCTGGCTCAACGGCATGGAAGTGACGCAGTTCACTTACTTCCAGCAAGCCGGCGGCATCGAGTGCTACCCGGTAACCGGCGAGATCACCTACGGTCTCGAGCGCCTGGCCATGTACCTGCAAGGCGTGGATTCGGTCTACGACCTGGTGTGGGCTGACGGCCCGTTCGGCAAGGTCACCTATGGCGACGTGTTCCACCAGAACGAAGTGGAGCAGTCCACGTACAACTTCGAACACGCCAACGTCGAGAAGCTGTTCGAACTGTTCGACTTCTATGAAAGCGAAGCCAAGCGCCTGATCGAACTGGATCAGCCGCTGCCGTTGCCGAGCTATGAAATGGTGTTGAAGGCATCCCACACCTTCAACCTGCTGGACGCCCGCCGTGCCATTTCGGTGACTGCGCGCCAGCAATACATCCTGCGTGTACGCACCCTGGCGCGTTCCGTCGCCCAAGCCTATCTGCTGGCGCGCGCCAAGCTGGGCTTCCCGATGGCAACCCCGGACCTGCGTGATGAAGTGTTGGCTAAGCTGGAGGCTGCACAATGAGTGCTCAAGATTTCCTGGTTGAACTGGGCACCGAAGAGCTGCCACCCAAGGCACTCAACACCCTGGCCGACGCATTCCTGGCCGGTATCGAAAAAGGCCTGCAAACCGCTGGCCTGAAGTTCGCCGCAAAGAAGGTCTACGCCGCGCCACGTCGCCTGGCGGTGTTGCTCACCGCGCTGGAAACCCAGCAGCCGGACCGCAGCATCAACCTCGACGGCCCGCCACGCCAGGCCGCCTTCGACGCTGAAGGCAACCCGACTCAAGCCGCCCTTGGTTTCGCCAAGAAGTGTGGCGTCGAGCTGAGCGAGATCGACCAGAGCGGCCCGAAACTGCGTTTCAGCCAGGTCATCACCGGCAAGCCGACTGCCAGCCTGTTGCCGACCATCGTCGAAGATTCCCTGAACGACCTGCCTATTCCCAAGCGCATGCGCTGGGGTGCGCGCAAGGAAGAGTTCGTGCGTCCGACCCAATGGCTGGTGATGCTGCTCGGTGACCAGGTCATCGACTGCACCATCCTCGCCCAGAAGGCCGGCCGTGATTCCCGTGGCCACCGCTTCCACCATCCTGAAGCCGTGCGCATCACCTCGCCCGCCAACTACCTCAATGACCTGCGCGCAGCCTACGTGCTGGCAGATGCCAATGAGCGTCGCGAGCTGATCAGCAAGCGCACCGAAGAGCTGGCACGCCTGCAGGAAGGCACCGCCATCGTGCCGCCAAGCCTGCTGGACGAAGTGACTGCCTTGGTTGAGTGGCCAGTGCCGCTGGTGTGCTCGTTCGAAGAGCGTTTCCTCGACGTGCCGCAAGAAGCGCTGATTACCACCATGCAGGACAACCAGAAGTATTTCTGCCTGCTGGACGTGGACGGCAAGTTGCTGCCGCGCTTCATCACCGTGGCCAACATCGAAAGCAAGGACCCGCAGCAGATCATCGCCGGTAACGAGAAAGTCGTTCGCCCGCGCCTGACTGACGCCGAGTTCTTCTTCAAGCAAGACAAGAAGCAGAAGCTCGAAGACTTCAACCTGCGCCTGCAAAACGTGGTGTTCCAGGAAAAACTCGGCAGCGTCTACGACAAGGCTGTCCGGGTTTCCAAGCTGGCGGCCTACATTGCGCCACGCATTGGTGGCGACGCCGCCTGGGCTGCGCGTGCCGGTCTGCTGTCCAAGTGCGACCTGGCCACCGAGATGGTCGGCGAGTTCCCGGAAATGCAAGGCGTTGCCGGTTACTACTACGCCCTCAATGATGGCGAGCCGCAAGACGTTGCCCTGGCGCTGAACGAGCAGTACATGCCGCGCGGTGCTGGCGCCGAGTTGCCGACCACCCTCACCGGTGCCGCCGTGGCCATCGCGGACAAGCTGGATACCCTCGTCGGTATCTTCGGTATCGGCATGTTGCCTACCGGCAGCAAAGACCCGTATGCCCTGCGCCGTGCGGCCCTGGGCGTGCTGCGCATCCTGATCGACAAGAAGCTCGACCTCGACCTGACCCAGGCCGTGGTGTTTGCTGTCGGCCAGTTCGGTGCCAAGGTCAAGCAAGCGGGCCTGGCCGAGCAAGTTCTGGAGTTCGTGTTCGATCGCCTGCGTGCGCGTTACGAAGACGAAGGCGTGGACGTGTCGGTGTACCTGTCGGTGCGTGCCCTGCAACCGGGTTCGGCGCTGGACTTCGACCAACGCGTACAGGCCGTTCAAGCCTTCCGCAAGCTGCCGGAAGCCGATGCACTGGCCGCCGTGAACAAGCGTGTGTCGAACCTGCTGAGCAAGGCCGACAACCTCGGCAATGCCGAAGTCGACCCGGGCCTGTTCGCCGATGCCAAGGAGTTCTCGCTGAACTCGGCCATCGCCAAGGCAGAAAACGCAGTGAAGCCGCTGATCGCCGAACGCAACTACGCCGAAGCACTGGCGCGCCTGGCCACCTTGCGTGAGCCGGTGGATGCGTTCTTCGAAGCGGTGATGATCAATGCCGAAGACGCGGGCGTGCGGAAAAACCGCTACGCCATGCTGGCGCGTCTGCGTGGCCTGTTCATCAATATCGCTGACATTTCCGTACTGGGCTGATCATGTTCAAACTGCTGATTCTCGATCGGGACGGAGTGATCAATTACGACTCCGACGCTTACATCAAATCGGTGGCGGAATGGATTCCGTTACCCGGCTCGATCGAGGCCATCGCGCAGTTGAGCAAAGCGGGCTGGACGGTGGCCATCGCCACCAACCAGTCCGGCATCGCCCGCGGCTACTACGACATCGCCACCCTCGACGCCATGCACGCGCGCCTGCGCACGCTGGTGGCCGAGCAGGGCGGTGAAGTAGGGCTGGTGGTGTATTGCCCCCACGGCCCGGATGAAGGCTGCGATTGCCGCAAGCCCAAACCGGGTATGCTTAAAACTATTGCTGAACATTACAACGTGCCATTGGCTGGGCTATGGTTTGTCGGGGACAGCCTCGGTGACCTGGAAGCCGCCAAAGCCGTCGACTCTCAGCCAGTTTTGGTAAAAACCGGGAAAGGCGAAAAGACCCAGGCTAAAACCCTGCCGGTAGGCACCTTGATTTTTGACGATCTGGCGGCGGTTGCCGCAGAACTTATCAACAACTAGCAGCCCTTCTGACTTCCTGACCAAGGACTGTTCGGGAGCGCGCTTTTAACAGGCGGGCGTTGTCCCGCAACGGTAAATGCCGCCATGTCGATTTTGCAGGCCATCAGAACCTTCTTCTTTTACCTGCTGCTGGGCACCAGTTCTTTTCTCTGGTGCACCCTGAGCTTTTTTATCGCGCCTTTTCTGCCGTTCAAGGCGCGCTATCGTTTCATCAACGTCTTTTGGTGTAACTGCGCGTTGTGGTTGACCAAGGTGTTCCTGAACATTCGCTTCGAGATCAAGGGCGCCGAAAACGTCCCGGACCAGCCTTGCGTGATTCTGTCGAACCACCAGAGCACCTGGGAGACCTTCTTCCTGTCTGCGTACTTCTCGCCCCTGAGCCAGGTGCTCAAGCGCGAGCTGCTGTACGTGCCGTTCTTTGGCTGGGCCATGGCCATGTTGCGACCGATCGCCATCGACCGCGACAACCCCAAGGCTGCGCTCAAGCATGTGGCGAAGAAAGGCGACGAGCTGCTCAAGGATGGCGTCTGGGTGCTGATCTTCCCGGAAGGTACGCGGGTGCCCTACGGCACTGTGGGCAAGTTCTCACGCGGCGGTACGGCCTTGGCGGTGAACGCCGGCCTGCCGGTGCTGCCGATTGCCCACAACGCCGGCAAATTCTGGCCAAAGACGGGCTGGGCCAAGCGTGAAGGCACCATCACCGTGGTCATTGGCGAACCGATGTATGCCGAAGGCGAAGGCCCACGCGCGATTGCAGCGCTGAACGACCGTGCCCAGGCATGGAATGAAGCGCAACAACGGGCCATGGGTTCACTGCCGCCGGAGCCGGTTGTGGTCGACACGCCGGTAATTTGAGTTTCTGTGGATAACCTGTGTACGGTTTGTTGGCGAATTACGCTTTTTAGCTTATAGGCTGCTGATTTACTTACATATTTCCCAAGCTCATAAAACAACGGAAAAGGTGCATAAGTTTTTTCCGCATTAAAAAACCGGTCCTTGAGACCGGTTTTTTATGCACAGGTAAAAAGCTGCGGTTCACTCGCTCCACAACGGCAGTTGAAGGATGAAGGTCGTACCTTTATCCACCACACTTTCGCAGCTAATCCGCCCACCGTGGCGATCCACGACGGCCTTGACCATGGTCAGCCCCAATCCCAATCCCTCACTGCCCTGATCTGACGCGAAGCGCCGATATTGGCCAAAGAGTTCGGGCAGGTCCTGCGGCGCGATGCCTCGACCCTGGTCGCTGATACGGCATTCCAACCGGTCGTCACTGCGGGCCAGGCTCAATCTGACGGTGGTACCCGAGGGGCTGTATTTGACCGCGTTTTCCAACAGGTTGAACAAGGCACGGGTAAGCAGCGATTGATCCGCCCAGACCATCTCGTCGCCGTCTTCATCCAGGTCGTGGACCAACTGTATGCCTTTCAACTGGGCGTGCACCGCCACTTGATCAAAGGCATCCAGCACCAGCATGGCAAACAGGCTGGGTTGGAATTGGTAGCCATCAGATTCGGCTTTCGCCAGTTGCACGAAGGATTCGGTGAGGTTCAAGGCACGACGGACTTGTTGCTCGATCTGGGTAAATATTGGCGCGGCGCTGTCCTGGACATCCAACAAGGCGAGGATCGCCGAATGCGGCGCACGCAGGTCATGGGACAGAAAGCGCAGCAGGGTTTCCCGTTGCTGCTGTGCGTCGCGCTCGATGCTCAGGTCTGTGAGACTCAACAACCAGCCCAGGGCCACGTCACCGTCTGCCGGTAACAGTGGGGCCAGGTCGAGGCGCAGGCTGCGATTCAGGGTGTCACGAAACTCGACGATGTCCAGCGCCGACAGGGCAGGGCGAACGCCATTCTGCAGCGGTGGATAACCCAACGCCGCAAGCTGCTCCAACAGGTTTTCAGCCGCCAGTTCTCTGCCGAACACATCACGGGCGATCCGGTTGGCCAGCAGGATATTGCCCTTGGGGTCGGTAATCAGGGTCGCTACCGGCAAGCACTCCAGGCCATCCGCCATAAAGCGCCGGGTGTCCCGGGTACGGCTGACCGCCTGTTCCAGGGCAAAGATCCGTCCCTGCAATACATCGCCCTGGCTGGCGGGCGCTCTACGGCGCTCCGGGAGCACTTTGGGTTCGTTGTCCAGGCGTGCCAGCTCCCAGCCGAAGTAGGCCAGGATCACGCTCAGGCGCCGCCAGTTCCAGATCAGGTAACTGAGCAGCATGCCGATCAGGCACGCCGCCGGTGACCACCAATGGCCCAGGCGCAGCAGGCCCCATGAACCGAGAAGTGCGGCCCCCATGCAACCGAGGGTCAGCCACAGCGCATAACGCGGGCGAAACAACAGCAAGCCCAATAGCAGCGCGACCATCGCAGTGGCCAGCAGCGTCGCCCTCCATGCGGGCAGGTCAACGATGCTGCGCCCTTGCAGCAAGCCGTTGAGGATATTGGCCTGGATCTCCACACCCGGCGTGGTGCCGACGCTGGCCGACAGCGGCGTAACATAACGGTCGCCCATGCCCGGCGCCGTGGCGCCGATCAGGATCAAGCGGTTGCGCAGCAGCTCCGGCGGCACGTCACCGCGTAATACACTGATATACGGCACGCTGGGAAAACCGGCGTGGCTCGCGATGAAAGGTATTCGAATGGCATTTTCCCGCTGCCAGTGGATGCTGTCCGACGGACCAGGCGCCCCCGGCATTACGGATTGCTGGTCGCTCAATTCAAACGCCAACCAGGCCAGTTGGGGTGCCATATTGCCGGGCGGGCCTTCACGCAAATACAGGCTTCGAACGATACCGTCGCTGTCTGCCTCAACGTTGATATGGCCAACACTCCTGGCGCAATCACGCAGGGGCAGCACGGGCAGTATTTGTGCAACCGGTTGGCCGTAGCGGGGGGTGCCTTCGCGAATCAACGGCAGCAGAACGGTGCCGGCGTTGCACATGGCCTCGGCCAGCCTTAAGTCATTGGCCGGTTCCCGGGCGGGCTCACTGAAGATCACATCGAACAGAATGGCCGCAGGCTTGGCGGCACTTAGCCGATCCAGGAGGTCGGCATGGACGCGCCGGGACCACGGCCATTGGCCGAGTTGTTTCAGGCTCAGGTCATCGATCGTCACCAACAGGATGCGCGGATCCACCGGCAACGGCGCCAAGCGCCGAAGGCTGTCATACAGCAGATTATTGAGGGCCAGGCCCGGGCTCAGTGACAAAAAGGCTGTGATGGGCAGCAGCAACAGGCTGACCCAAAGCCATTCGCGTACCAGGCCATTGAACAGCCGCTGCGCCTGAGTCGGTTGGCGCTTTTCAGCCCTGCGCCACAGCCTCACCAGTGCGCTTCCGAAGCGCTACTGCACACGCGTCGCGGGCGGGTAATAGAAGATGTCATAGACGCCGGTTTCTCCCTCCAGCCCATGTTCATCATAGGCCGACAAACGTACGTGATAGAACGATGCTTTCAGCCCAGTGAAGCGCATTTGTGGCGTGTCGGAGAAGTTTTCCTGCTTGATGTTCAGGAACTCCTTATCGGTCGCGACCTGGGCCCTGTAACGTTGGGCACCGGCCAAGGGACGCAGGAACAGGGTCCATACCGGCGCATCGCCCTTCTGGCCGTCCTGGCCGACCAACCGTGGTGCATCAAGCAGTTCCACGGGTTTGAGTTCGCCCTGCTTCTTGAACGCCAGCCCCTGTCGCGCGCCGACTTTTACTTCGCCAGCAACCGGCCCGGTTATAGCCTTCTTCTTGATGGGCCGTGGGGTCGGCGGAGCGTCATCACGATTGACCGCCACTTGCCCATTGAGCACTTCCACCAGCGATTGTTCGCCATCGTTGCGCACACGGAAATGCGTGCCGCGCACACCCAGGACGCCTACCGGGGTCATGATCTGGAAACGGTCATAGTCGCTGGCACGCTTGATCACGTACGCCTCGACCTGACCTTCTTCAAGGATCACCTGGGGAATGGATTGTTCTTCGACCAGGTGCAATCGGACCTGGGAACTGGATGGCAAGACGATCCGCGAACCGTCCCCCAGCAACAGGCTGACAAACGCGCCCGGTGAGGTTTTCACGCTCTCTTGTTCATCGATGACCATACCTTCTTCCAGGTCGGTGGACACGCCCTTGGCATCCAGCTTCCAGGCTTCGCCGGTCAGGTGCTGCACCACCGCCGGCAGAGGCTGCGCGCGGCACATCTGCTTGTCATCGATATAGGGTGCGCGGGGAGGGGCGGGACGCGCCAAGGCCGGCAGACTCACTACGCCAAGCGTAACGATCAAGCCAGAACCCAACAGGGTAGAAACGGCAAAGCGGAGTCGGCAGGGGAAAAAGGTCATGGCGCTCATCAAGATTCTAGTTCTAATGGGTCATCAGAAAGCACGTTCAGGAAGCGTCTTGCAGCGAGAAGACCTTGAGTACCGTCTACGATACTCGATGAGGTATCGCCGTCGATAGCCGAAATGTCTGGGGAGTGGGATCCATACTGAAGATGACACGTCCCTGTGTCGGAGCAATTCCATCGCTCCAATCCGTGTGTCATCCAGCGAGAGCGAATTTACCTACAACGAAGGTGCATCGGATCGATTCGCAACATTTGTTCAGATTTGGCGGTACTTAAAATACCCAGCGTTGGGTCTGCTGATGTTCGCTGAGTTGCTGCATCGGCGAGCTGGCGAAGCCCATGCCATCACCGGACTCACTCAGGGTTTGACGCTCCTCGAACGGTATAGGGGCCACCGGCTTGGATGCACCGACCGTTTCCGTCCCCAGGGTTGCCGCCATGACCACCAACACCATCCGGCCCCATACATTAACCTTCTCCAGAACACTCACTCGTCTCGAAACAGCATAAAACCAGATTGCCATTGATCCTTTTCCTGAAGGTCTCGAGCCGGTATCTTCCCAGCTTGGGTATTGACGATTTCCAATGGCTTACGGCCATTTGATATCAGCGTACCGAGAGATTCATAGGGCCTGAGAATCTGACCATAATTGTTCAGATTCAAGTCCCCGTTTTTAAACAAGAAAGGACCCTGCCATGCGTGTCGCAATACTGGATGACGAACCTGCTGAACTGCGGCGGGTGGAACAGACACTGCGACAAATCCCCAGCGCTGCGGATCAGCCATGGACCCTGCACTGCTTTGAGCGTGGAGAAGACCTGCTGCGCCAACTGCGCCGGGAAACCTTTGACCTGCTGATCCTCGACTGGCAACTGCCCGACCTCAGCGGCCTGGCATTGCTGCGCTGGACCCGCGAGCACATGGAAGTACCACCTGCCGCCATCATGCTCACCAGCCGCGATGCCGAGAGCGATATCGTCCAGGCGTTGAACAGTGGCGCGGATGATTACGTCAGCAAGCCGTTTCGTCCCAACGAGTTGAAGGCACGGGTCAATGCTGTGCTGCGCCGTCACGGACTGCAAAAGTCCGCGGCCAGCGAAGTGCTGACCTTCAACGACCTGACTTTTGATGATGCTGAACTCACGGTGAGCAGGGCAGGGAAACCCATCAGCCTGACGGAACGCGAATATCGCCTGGCTCGGTGCCTGTTCGAGAACCTGGCCCGGCCGCTGTCTCGGGAATATCTGTATGAGCGGTTCTGGACCCACGAAGAAATGGTGTCGTCACGGCCGCTGGATACGCATATTTATCGGCTGCGAAACAAGCTGGGACTGACGGCGGATCGAGGTTGGCAGTTACTGACAATCTATGGGTATGGGTACCGATTGGAGAGCGTGACAGCAGCATCCGACGAGTGAGATGTTCCACGTGGAGCATTTATAAAACCCCATATTCCACCCAATAAAAAAGGCCAACGCTAAGCGTTGGCCTTTTTGTTTTGAGCTACAACCTGATCAGAAGTCCAGGTTGGACACCGCCAAGGCGTTGCTCTCGATGAAGTCACGACGAGGCTCGACCGCATCACCCATCAGGGTATTGAAGATCTGGTCCGCGCCAATGGCGTCTTCGATGGTCACACGCAGCATGCGACGCTGAGCTGGGTCCATGGTGGTTTCCCACAGCTGATCCGGGTTCATTTCGCCCAGACCTTTGTATCGCTGAATGGTGTGACGCTTGGTGCTTTCTGCCATCAACCAGTCCAGGGCTTCCTTGAACTCTTTGACGGCTTTCTTACGTTCGCCACGCTGAATGTAGGCACCGTCGTCCAGCAGGGTGCTCAGTTGCGCGCCGAGGGTCACAACCGTCTTGTAGTCGTTGCTGCCGAAGAAGTCGCGGTTGAAGGTGACGTAGTTCGACAGGCCGTGGGAGATCAGTTCGACCTCTGGCAGCCAGACGTTACGTTCACGGTCTTCACGCAGGCTGGCTTTGTAGACCAACCCGGATTTTTCGACAGTACGCAGACGGACTTCGTACTGGGCTAACCAAGCCTGCATATGGGCATGATCACCCAACTGTTCCAGGCTGACGGATGGCAGGTAGATGAAGTGCTCGGTCAGCTCCTGAGGGTACAGGCGCGACAAACGCTTGAGGGTCTTCATCACCATGCGGAAGTCGTTTACCAGGCGCTCCAAGGCTTCACCGGAGATGCCCGGGGCTTCGTCGTTCAAGTGCAGGCTTGCATCTTCCAGGGCCGACTGCGTCATGTACTCTTCCATGGCGTCGTCGTCTTTGATGTATTGCTCTTGCTTGCCCTTTTTCACTTTGTACAGCGGCGGCTGGGCGATGTAGATGTAGCCACGCTCGATCAGCTCCGGCAACTGACGGAAGAAGAACGTCAACAGCAGGGTACGGATGTGCGAACCGTCGACGTCAGCATCGGTCATGATGATGATGTTGTGGTAGCGCAGCTTGTCGATGTTGTACTCATCGCGGCCGATGCCACAGCCCAGGGCGGTGATCAAGGTGCCGACTTCCTGCGAGGAAATCATCTTGTCGAAACGGGCCTTCTCGACGTTGAGGATCTTACCCTTCAACGGCAGGATGGCCTGGGTGCGACGGTTACGACCCTGCTTGGCGGAACCGCCAGCAGAGTCACCTTCCACCAGGTACAGCTCGGAGAGGGCAGGGTCTTTCTCCTGGCAGTCAGCCAGTTTGCCCGGCAAGCCAGCGATATCCAGCGCGCCTTTACGACGGGTCATCTCACGGGCTTTACGCGCCGCTTCACGAGCCCGCGCCGCGTCGATCATCTTGCCGACGACCAGCTTGGCTTCGTTCGGGTTTTCCAACAGGAAGTCGGAGAAGTACTTGCCCATTTCCTGTTCAACTGCGGTCTTCACTTCGGAAGACACCAGCTTGTCTTTGGTCTGGGAACTGAACTTCGGATCCGGAACCTTGACCGAAATAATGGCGGTCAGGCCTTCACGTGCATCGTCACCGGTGGTGGCGACTTTGTGCTTCTTCGCCAGGCCTTCCGCTTCGATGTAGGTGTTCAGGTTACGCGTCAGTGCAGAACGGAAGCCCACCAGGTGAGTACCGCCATCGCGCTGAGGAATGTTGTTGGTGAAGCACAACAGGTTCTCGTTGAAGCTGTCGTTCCACTGCAAGGCGATTTCCACGCCGATGCCATCTTCACGCTGGATGTTGAAGTGGAACACCTGGTTGACCGCAGTCTTGTTGGTGTTCAGGTATTCAACGAACGCACGCAGGCCACCTTCGTACTTGAACAGCTCTTCCTTGCCGCTGCGCTCGTCCTTGAGGACGATACCCACACCGGAGTTGAGGAAAGACAGCTCACGAATCCGCTTGGCCAGAATGTCCCAGCTGAAGTGGATGTTCTTGAAGGTTTCAGCCGAAGGCTTGAAGTGAATCTGAGTACCGGTGCTTTCGCTGTCACCGACGATTTTCATCGGCTCCTGTGGAACACCGTGGACGTACGTCTGTTCCCAGATTTTGCCGCTACGGCGTACCGTCAGGATCAGTTCTTCGGAGAGGGCGTTTACTACCGAAACACCTACACCGTGCAAACCGCCGGATACTTTATAAGAGTTGTCGTCGAACTTACCGCCGGCGTGGAGCACGGTCATGATGACCTCTGCCGCCGAAACGCCTTCTTCTTTATGCACATCGACCGGAATGCCGCGACCGTTGTCGCGTACGGTGATGGATTCGTCCGGGTGGATGATGATGCTGATGTCGTCGCAGTGACCGGCCAAAGCTTCGTCGATCGAGTTATCGACCACCTCGAACACCATGTGGTGCAGACCGCTGCCATCATCGGTATCACCGATGTACATACCGGGACGTTTGCGTACGGCATCCAAACCTTTAAGCACTTTAATGCTGGTCGAGTCGTACGTATTCGTATTTTCTTCGCTCATGCCTTCACTCCCGATGGTCGTGGGTCTGGGTGATACGGCCTTGTTCCACGTGGAACAAAGCGACTGGCGTTTCCGTCTGCCAGCCTTCCCTCAATAATTCGTGGTCTACACAGGTGATAAACACCTGGCAGCGTAAGTCTTCCAACAAGCGGCATAGCGCGCGGCGGTGCTGCTCGTCCAGTTCGGACGGCAAGTCATCCACCAGATAAATACATTGCCCACGCCGGGCCTGGCTAACCAGATGCCCCTGGGCGATACGCAGGGCGCAGACCACCAACTTCTGCTGACCGCGGGACAAGATGTCCGCGGCATTATGTGCGCCCAATCTAAGGCGCAAATCAGCCCGTTGTGGTCCGGCCTGGGTGTGACCAATTTGCTGATCCCGTTGCAAGGACGTCGCGAGCACTGCACTCAGTTCCCGGTCTTTGTCCCAACCACGGTAGTAGCTCAACGTCAGCCCCTCGAGTTCAAGCAACTCGCTCAAGGTCTGCTCAAAGACTGGTTTCAAGGCTTTGATATAGGCGCGGCGGTATTCATCTATTTCAGCGCTGGCCAGGCACAGTTCCCGGTCCCAAGCAGCTTGCGAAGCGGCGTCAAGTGTACCATGCCGCAGCCATGAGTTCCGCTGCCGCAGGGCCTTCTGCAGGCGCTGCCAAGTGGCCATGAAACGCGGTTCCACGTGGAACACTCCCCAATCGAGGAACTGCCTGCGGATTTTTGGTGCGCCTTCCAGCAGCCGGAAGCTGTCTGGGTTGATCAGTTGCAGTGGCAGGATTTCCGCCAGTTGGGCAGCACTGCGAGCATTTTGCCCGTCGATGCGAATTTGAAACTCTCCCTGCCGGTCTCGAGATATCCCCAGGCTGCTATGACCACCTTCCGCCAATTCGACTTGGCCAAATACCGTGCACGCCAGTTGTTCGTACTGAATCACCGGTAACAGGCGAGCACTGCGAAAGGAACGGGCGAGCCCCAGCAAGTGAATGGCTTCCAGCACGCTGGTTTTGCCACTGCCGTTGGCGCCGTGGAGGATGTTGATGCGGGGGGAGGGGGAGAAGGTCACCGGGTGCAAATTGCGCACCGCGGTGACCGAGACGCGACTGAGGGACATCTAGCTTCTGCTGAACATGGTTACAGGCGCATCGGCATGACAACGTAAGCCGAGTCATCGTTGTCGGATTCTTGTACCAGGGCGCTGCTGTTGGAGTCGGACAGGATCAGACGAACCTGTTCGGTGGTCATCACGCCCAGCACGTCCAGCAAGTAGCTGACGTTGAAGCCGATTTCCAGGTTGCCGCCGTTGTAGTCGACGCCCACTTCTTCTTCCGCTTCTTCCTGCTCCGGGTTGTTCGCCTGGATTTTCAGTTGGCCGTTGGCCAATTGCAGACGAATACCGCGGTATTTCTCGTTGGAAAGAATGGCGGTACGGCTGAACGCTTCGCGCAGAGCCTGACGATCACCGATCACCAGCTTGTCGCCGCCTTTAGGCAGTACGCGCTCGTAATCCGGGAATTTGCCGTCAACCAGCTTGGACGTGAAAGTGAACTCGCCAGTGGTCGCGCGGATGTGATGCTGGCCCAATACGATACTGACATTGCCGTCCGGCTCGGTCAGCAGACGCGCCAGTTCCAGAATACCTTTACGCGGCACGATGACCTGGTGGCGATCCGGTTGTCCGATATCGGCCTTCATCGAGCACATGGCCAGACGGTGACCGTCGGTGGCTACAGCACGGATGATGCCTTCGGAGACTTCCAGCAGCATGCCGTTCAAGTAGTAACGCACGTCCTGCTGGGCCATGGCGAAGCTGGTGCGCTCGATCAAGCGGCGCAGCCGGCTTTGTTCCAGGCTGCAGGTGAGCGAGCCAGGACCTTCTTCCACGGTCGGGAAGTCGTTGGCGGGCAAGGTCGACAGGGTGAAACGGCTGCGACCAGCCTTGACCACCAGCTTCTGCTCATCAACCTTGATATCGATCAGCGCGTCGTTGGGCAGGCTTTTGCAGATGTCCATCAGCTTGCGCGCCGGCACGGTGATCTCGCCGGGCTCGGCGGGTTCTTCCAGCTGGACACGACCGACCAGCTCGACTTCAAGGTCGGTACCGGTCAAGGACAGTTGCTGGCCTTCTACAACCAGCAATACGTTGGAAAGCACCGGCAAGGTCTGTCGGCGCTCGACGACGCCTGCGACCAGTTGCAGGGGTTTCAACAGGGCTTCGCGTTGAATGGTGAAATGCATGGTCTAGTCCCTTGCCTTAATAAGCTGCGCTGGTGTTCATCAAGTAGTCAGTGTACGCAGCAGGTTCTTGTAGTCCTCGCGAATATCCGCGTCGGATTCCTTAAGTTCGTTGATCTTGCGGCACGCGTGCAAGACCGTGGTGTGGTCGCGACCGCCAAACACATCACCAATTTCCGGCAGGCTATGGTTGGTCAGCTCTTTGGAGAGCGCCATCGCGACCTGACGAGGCCGTGCTACCGAACGCGAACGGCGCTTGGACAGCAGGTCGGAAATCTTGATCTTGTAGTACTCGGCCACGGTGCGCTGGATGTTATCCACACTCACCAGCTTGTCTTGCAACGCCAGCAGGTCTTTCAGGGATTCGCGAATCAGCTCGATGGTGATGTCGCGGCCCATGAAGTGCGAGTGAGCGATGACCCGCTTGAGCGCGCCTTCCAGCTCACGCACGTTGGAACGAATGCGCTGTGCGATAAAGAATGCCGCGTCGTGAGGCAAATCGACTTTAGCCTGGTCAGCCTTTTTCATCAGGATCGCGACGCGGGTTTCCAGTTCCGGCGGCTCGACCGCTACGGTCAGGCCCCAGCCGAAGCGCGACTTCAGACGCTCTTCCAGGCCTTCGATTTCCTTCGGGTAACGGTCACTGGTCAAGATGACCTGTTGGCCACCTTCGAGCAACGCGTTGAACGTGTGGAAAAACTCTTCCTGGGAACGTTCCTTGCGGGCGAAGAATTGAATGTCATCGATCAGCAAGGCATCAACAGAACGGTAGAACCGTTTGAACTCGTTGATCGCGTTGAGCTGCAGTGCCTTGACCATGTCGGCCACGAAGCGCTCCGAATGCAGGTACACGACCTTGGCATTCGGGTTCTTCTTTAATAGGTGGTTACCCACAGCGTGCATCAAGTGAGTTTTACCCAAGCCAACGCCGCCATAAAGGAAGAGCGGGTTGTAACCGTGCTTGGGGTTGTCGGCGACCTGCCAGGCAGCCGCGCGGGCCAGCTGGTTGGATTTACCTTCGACAAAGTTCTCAAAGGTGAACGTACGGTTCAGGTAACTGGTGTGCTTGAGCGCGCCCTCTACCTGGACGGTGCGCTGTTCAGCACGAACCGGGGCCTGTTGGGAGCTGGCGCCGGCCATTGGGTCAAAGCTGTCGCGGGACGGCTCTTCATTTATAGGCGCGTTTTTCTGCGACGAGGATTTCGAAGGCGTCTGGGCAACCGGTGCTGGCGAGTTATTAACAGGTGCCGCCGCGGCCTGAGCCTGCGAAGCACTCGCTGCCAACGGCGCATTCGGCGCAGCACGGGGTGCCGAGCTGCGTTTGCTGCCTATTAATAAGGAGAGCACCGGAGCAAGCCCGTTGCCATGTTCGTCGAGCAATTCGAGAACGCGGCTCAGGTATTTCTCGTTGACCCAGTCGAGAACAAAACGATTGGGTGCGTAGACACGCAACTCGTCGCCTTCGGCTTCGACCTGTAGCGGACGGATCCAGGTGTTGAATTGCTGGGCAGGCAGCTCATCGCGCAAAAGCTCCACGCACTGCTGCCAAAGTTCCACTGACACGGATATCCCCTAAGTTGAAAGCCGGTGAGGCAAAAACAGCCGCCATTGTAGCGGCCAGCCGTCCACTTATCCACATGTAGGTTGCTCACAGGGCGCCAAGAATCAATGCCTTAACTGTAAAAAAGGCGACAAATGGTCTGTGCATAAGCTCTGTGGATAAGCGACCCTAAGCCCGTTGTACAAGTGGGGTCGAAAGTCTGTGGGTAACTGACCTGTGGATAAGTAGCCATTCCACACACAGCTTATCCGATAGCGCAGCACAGGCAGAGCACCGTTTCTCCCCCGTGTTGTCATTCTCTGTACACCACGTGGAATATGGCCTCAAGGCAGTTATCCACAGAAGATCGCCTCACTAGCTTTTATAAGCTTTACAGAAAAGCTTTAAATAACTTCCTTCTTTATTTTTATATCTATGGCATTGCTCGTGAAAGCCGAATCGCCCGGATTCGTTCCAAATGCCTCCAGAGATCTAATTAAAGGAA
Source organism: Pseudomonas sp. PAMC 25886 (assembly GCF_000242655.1). Lineage (NCBI taxonomy): Bacteria > Pseudomonadati > Pseudomonadota > Gammaproteobacteria > Pseudomonadales > Pseudomonadaceae > Pseudomonas > Pseudomonas sp. PAMC 25886. The sequence goes on along the minus strand of NZ_AHHC01000022.1, from coordinate 147,464 downwards.
AAGCTGGTTGGAAATTGACCTAGAGGCTTGCTTTCTCTAGAATCGCCGGTCTCTTAAAACGGGGGCCATTCCGGCCCGTTGTGGACGAACCAGGTAACACGCCATGAAACGTACTTTCCAACCAAGCACCATCAAACGCGCCCGTACTCACGGCTTCCGTGCTCGCATGGCCACCAAGAACGGCCGTGCTGTCCTGTCGCGTCGCCGCGCCAAAGGTCGTGCGCGTCTGGCAGTTTGATAATCCGGTACTGGTGGTGAGTCAGGACTTCAGTCGGGAAAAGCGTCTGCTAACCCCCCGGCATTTCAAGGCAGTCTTTGACTCCCCCACCGGCAAGGTTCCGGGGAAAAATCTCCTGCTCCTTGCGCGTAACAACGATCTGGATCACCCCCGTCTCGGGTTGGTGATCGGCAAGAAGAGCGTAAAGCTCTCCGTTGAGCGCAATCGCCTCAAGCGTCTGATGCGCGAATCGTTTCGCCTCCACCAGGAGACTCTGGTTGGTTGGGATATTGTTATCGTCGCGCGCAAAGGCTTGGGGGACGTAGAAAACCCCGAATTGATTCAGCATTTCGGCAAGCTCTGGAAACGTTTGGCTCGTACCAACAAGCCAGCACCAGCTGTCAGCACCGAAACTGTAGGGGTAGACAGTACTGATGCGTAAACTGGCGCTCGTTCCGATCCAGTTTTACCGCTATGCCATTAGTCCCCTGATGGCAAATCACTGTCGTTTCTACCCCAGTTGTTCCTGCTACGCGTTGGAAGCCATAGAAAATCATGGCCTTCTGCGCGGTGGCTGGCTGACCTTTCGTCGTTTAGGTCGCTGTCATCCGTGGAATCCCGGTGGTTATGACCCGGTTCCACCTATCCCTACCTCCCGTTCTTCTTCGATGGCCGAGTAATCATGGATATTAAACGCACGATCCTGATCGTCGCCCTGGCAATCGTGTCCTACTCTATGGTTCTTAAGTGGAACCAGGATTATGGCCAAGCTGCCCTGCCGACTCAGAATGTTGCTACCAATCAGTCGGCGCCGGCTATTCCGGATACGCCACTGGGTAACAATGCTGCCGCCAGTGCCGATGTACCCAGCGCGAATGCCGATACCAGCACCCCGGTAGAAACCCCGGTCGTCACCAATAAAGACCTCATCCATGTAAAAACGGATGTACTGGACCTGGCTATCGATCCACAAGGTGGTGATATCGCCCAGCTGAAGCTGCCGCTGTATCCACGTCGCCAAGACCATCCGGATGTTCCGTTCCAGCTGTTCGATAACGGCGGCGAACGTGTATATCTGGCGCAAAGTGGCCTGACCGGTACTGACGGTCCGGATGCTCGTGCTACCGGTCGTCCGGTTTATTCGACCGAACAGAAGACTTATCAACTGGCTGATGGCCAGAATCAGTTGAACGTCGACCTGAAATTCAGTCACGACGGCGTCAACTACATCAAGCGTTTCAGCTTCACCCGCGGTTTGTACGATCTGAAAGTCACCTACCTGATCGACAACGAAAGCGCGAAGCCGTGGACTGGCAACCTGTTTGCCCAGCTCAAGCGTGACAACAGCGCCGATCCTTCTTCCAGCACCGCCACCGGCACCGCGACTTACCTGGGCGCCGCCCTGTGGACAAGTAACGAGCCGTACAAAAAAGTGTCGATGAAAGATATCGACAAGGGCGCGCTGAAAGAGACCGTTCAAGGTGGCTGGGTTGCCTGGTTGCAACACTACTTCGTGACCGCATGGATCCCGAACAAAGGTGATGCCAACCTCGTTCAAACCCGCAAAGACAGCCAGGGCAACTACATCATTGGCTTCACTGGCCCGACGTTGACCGTCGCTCCGGGTGCCAAGGCTGAAGCCAGCGCTACGTTGTATGCCGGTCCGAAGAGCCAGGCCGTCCTCAAGGAGTTATCCCCAGGTCTGGAACTGACTGTGGATTACGGCATTTTGTGGTTCATTGCCCAGCCAATCTTCTGGCTGCTGCAACATATCCACAGCATTGTGGGTAACTGGGGCTTCTCGATCATCCTGCTGACCATGCTGATCAAGGGGATCTTCTTCCCACTGTCGGCCGCCAGCTACAAGTCGATGGCGCGCATGCGTGCCGTGGCCCCGAAACTGGCCGCGCTGAAAGAACAACATGGCGATGACCGGCAGAAAATGTCGCAGGCCATGATGGAGCTGTACAAGAAAGAGAAGATCAACCCGCTGGGTGGATGCTTGCCGATTCTGGTGCAGATGCCGGTGTTCCTGTCGCTGTACTGGGTGCTCCTGGAAAGCGTGGAAATGCGCCAGGCACCGTTCATGCTGTGGATAACTGACCTGTCGATCAAAGACCCGTTCTTTATCCTGCCGATCATCATGGGCGCGACCATGTTCATCCAGCAGCGTCTGAACCCGACGCCTCCGGACCCGATGCAGGCCAAGGTCATGAAAATGATGCCAATCATCTTCACCTTCTTCTTCCTGTGGTTCCCGGCTGGTCTGGTGCTGTACTGGGTGGTCAACAACTGCCTGTCGATCTCCCAACAGTGGTACATCACACGTAAAATCGAAGCGGCTACCAAAAAAGCCGAGGCGTAATTTACTCTGTGGATAACACCACTCAAGACGCCCCCTAGTGGGGCGTTTTGCTTTCCGTCACTTTTATCCGGGTACCCGCCATGAGCGCTCCTCGTGAAACCATCGCCGCTGTCGCCACCGCTCAAGGTCGTGGTGGTGTCGGTATCGTTCGTATTTCCGGGCCGCTCGCCGGCGTGGCAGCCCAGGCCGTCATTGGGCGGGAGTTGAAGCCTCGGTATGCGCATTACGGGCCTTTTCTGGGGGCCGATGAAGAAGTGCTCGATGAGGGTATTGCCCTTTATTTCCCGGGTCCGAACTCATTTACCGGCGAGGACGTCCTGGAACTCCAGGGTCACGGTGGCCCGATCGTTCTGGATATGCTGCTGCAGCGTTGCCTGCAATTGGGTTGCCGCCTGGCACGCCCGGGCGAATTCAGTGAACGTGCGTTTCTCAACGACAAACTCGACCTGGCCCAGGCCGAGGCGATTGCCGACCTGATCGAAGCCAGTTCTGCACAAGCGGCGCGCAATGCCTTGCGTTCGCTGCAGGGCGCTTTTTCCCTGCGTGTGCATAACCTCACCGAGCAGTTGATCAGCTTGCGCATCTACGTTGAGGCCGCGATCGATTTCCCGGAGGAAGAAATCGACTTCCTCGCCGATGGCCATGTTCTGGCGATGCTGGACAGAGTTCGTGACGAGTTATCCACAGTACTGCGTGAGGCTGGGCAAGGTGCCTTGCTGCGTGACGGTATGACCGTGGTGATTGCCGGCCGTCCAAACGCAGGCAAGTCGAGCCTTCTCAACGCCCTGGCCGGGCGAGAAGCAGCCATCGTCACCGAGATCGCCGGGACTACGCGGGATATCTTGCGCGAACATATCCACATTGATGGCATGCCACTGCACGTGGTGGACACCGCCGGGCTGCGTGACACCGATGACCAGGTGGAAAAGATCGGTGTGGAACGCGCTTTGAAGGCGATCACAGAGGCCGATCGTGTGCTGCTGGTAGTGGATGCCACCGCGCCAGAAGCTGCTGATCCGTTCGCACTGTGGCCGGAATTCCTCGAACAACGGCCAGACCCGGCCAAGGTTACGCTGATTCGAAACAAGGCCGACCTGACGGGCGAGGCGATCGCCCTGGAAGTCAGTGACGATGGCCACGTCACCATCAGCCTCAGCGCCAAGTCTGCGGGAGAGGGGCTGGAACTGCTGCGCGATCATCTGAAAGCGTGCATGGGCTACGAGCAGACCTCGGAAAGCAGCTTCAGCGCTCGTCGCAGGCACCTGGAGGCGCTACGGCATGCCAGCGCCGCCCTCGAGCATGGCCGCGCGCAGCTGACGCTGGCAGGAGCCGGTGAGCTGCTGGCTGAAGATTTACGTCAAGCGCAGCAGCTGTTGGGTGAGATCACCGGCGCATTCAGCTCCGATGATTTGTTGGGGCGGATTTTTTCAAGCTTCTGTATCGGGAAATAGCCGGGTTATCCACAGCTGACACGTCACCAGTTGTACGAAACTGTTCCGAGTAGCGTCCGGCTTTCACCCCAATAGCAGCGGCCCGCATCGTTGCAGCCGGACACATACTCCTTGTCGAACAGGTTCTTCGCGTTCACGTCCACCGACCAGTGCTTGTCAATCTGGTAACCGATGGCGGCATCCACCAAGGTTACGCTTCCAGCATCCAGCTTCCCGTAAAGGGAAGGCGCGGTGTAAGCGAAAGTGCTGTCGAAGTAGCGGATGCCGCCGCCCACGGACAAGCCCTTAAGTTGGCCATCAAGAAAGCGGTACTTGCCCCAGACCGAAGCCTGATTACGTGGGACACCGGTCATTTGGTGACCTTCCACGAGCGACGTTGCCGAATCCTTGGTAATTCGAGCATCGGTGTAGGTGTAGGCCGCAGTCACGTTCAAATTAGGTGTGAGGTTGCTGTTGACCTCAACTTCCACGCCCTTGGCCCGACTTTCGCCAACTTGGCGGTAGGTATTGGTAGTGGCGTCGAGGTACGTGTCGTCCTGCTTGCGCAGGTCATATACCGACAAAGTCATCGCGGTGTCCCAGCCGATCGGCTCGTACTTGAGGCCTACTTCGTATTGACTGCTGGTGATCGGGTCCAGCGGTGTGCCGGCATTAGAGATCTGCTGTACAGGGACGAACGCAGTCGAGTAGCTGACATACGGCGTCAGGCCGTTGTCGAACTGGTACATGATCCCGCCCTGATAGGTGAATTTGCGGTCTTCAGAGCTGATATTGCCGGCCTTGGCCACCTTGTCGCGAAAATCACTGTCGACCCAGTCCTGGCGCCCGCCGAGCAAGAATAACCAGTGGTCATACTTGCTCTGGACCTGTGCATAGACGCCTTTCATCTGCTGTTCGAGCAACGTGTTTTGCACCGCGAGAGGCGTCAATGGGTCCTTCAGGTACACCGGGTTATACACATTGATCGTGCCTGCAAATCCGGCATTCCAATCCTGGCTGAACGAGGTACGGTCATAGCTGGCACCAAACAGCAGGGTATTTTCCAGGCCACCTACCTGGAATTTGCCTTCCAACTGGTTATCCAGCGAGTAGACCATCGATTTGTTGTAGCGGTCGTAGGCATTCATGTTCAGCTGGGTACCGAACCCCGCATTATTCAGGTTGCCTGGCCAGGTTTCATGGCGGGCGATTCGCGACTGCATGTAGCGCGAGTTCTGCCGAAACTGCCAGTCATCGTTGAAGCTGTGGCTGAACTCGTAGCCGGTGCTCCAGGTTTCCCGTTCGAAGGTGTTCCAGTCCGGGTCACCGAGCATGGTGTGCTTGGAGAGCTTCCCGTTGGGGTTGGTCAGTAACGTGCCGGCGGCAGGTAGGCCAAGTTCAAGATTAGTGTGGTCTTTCTGGTAGTTGCCCAGCAGGGTCAGGGTGTTGTAGTCGTCGAAATTGAGGGTCAGGGATGGTGCGATATACAGGCGGTCATCGGGAACGTGATCGGTCTGGGTGTCGGACTTCCTGCCGAGCATCACCACGCGTCCAAGAATATTGTCGTTGTCGTTCAACGGACCGGAGATATCCACACCCACCTGGCGGCGATTATTCGAACCGTAGGTCAGCTGAACTTCGCCTTGTGGCGTAGCTGTCGGGTGTTTACTCACCAGGTTGACCAGACCACCGGGTGCATTTTCGCCGTAGAGCAGGGAAGAAGGGCCACGGAATATTTCTACCCGTTCCAGCCCATAAGGTTCGCTGGTGGTGTCATACCGGTTGCCTTGTACTCGCAAGCCATCGCGCAGCAGGCCGTAGCCATAATCCGTGGCGTTGAAGCCGCGAATGAAGAACAGGTCACCGGCCAGGCCGTCGCCCGCAGCAAAGGGAGGGGCAAAGATTCCCGGCACATAGCCCAGCACTTCGGTGAGCGTCTGGGATTTTTGATCCTTGATGCGCTGGCCGGTCACCACTGACACCGAGCGCGGAGTTTCCGACAACGGTGTGCTGGTCTTGGTACCGATTCGGCTGTTTTGCGCCTTGTAACCTACGTCCCCGGCAATCTCCTGATTGAAACCGGCCTGTTGATAAGCGCTGACAGTAGTCGGGGCCAACATGAGTTGTTCCCCGCTCGTGGCCGGCTGCAGCGCATAGCTGCCGGGGCCTTGAGCCGCCGCCTGCAATCCCGAGTTCTGCAGCAATAACGCAAACCCTTGTTCCACCGAGTAGTCACCCTCCAGCCCAGGACTTTGCAAGCGCGCCGTCTGCTGTGGCGAGAATGACAAAATCACATTGGCCTTCGCCGCGAACTGGCTCAAGGCATTGTCGAGTGGCCCGGGGGCGATCACGTAATGTTGCACCGAGCTGGCAGCAATCGCCTGGGTGCATGACAAGGTGCTGGCAGTCGCTGCCGTGGTCAGCAGCAAGCCATACGTGATGCCGTGATAGGAGAGACGCTGGCGAAATTTTGTAGGAAGGCGCATGTGTGAGTAAGCCCTGAAGGTAGCATCGTGATTACCTGTAGGGCCGCGCCAGGTAAAAAAAAGATAACCCCTGCTGAGAGTATTTTTTCGGTATTAACCTGTAAGCGTAACGGCGACCCAGTAGCGGGTGAAATACTTCACCTGGATCGGCAACGTGACCTGCAGGTTGGCCAGTACGGCGTCGGTGGAATCGAGGCGGAAGGTGCCGGACACCCGCAGCCGGGCTGATGCGGCGTCGCACTGCATGACGCCCGGCCGATAGCGCGCGAGTTCGTCGATGACATCCCCCAGTCGCGCGTCCAGAACGATCAGTTGCCCGTCAACCCATGCGGCTTGGTTCCTGCGATAGATATGGCTGGGGCCTACGTCTAGCGTGCCGAAATCGGCAGTCTCACCGGGGCCGAGCAGTCGGCCATGACCCGGTTGGTCGACGGGTTGCACGCTGACCCGGTCATCCAACACGCCAACCCGGGTTGACCCCTGCAATTGGCGAACAGTGAACCGCGTGCCTAAAGCTTGAATACGGCCTTCACGGGTTTCGACATAAAACGGTGTTTGCCGCCCCGACTTGCCGGTGTGGATAAGTACTTCCCCCTCACGCAAACGAACCAGTCGCTGCTGCCCATCGAAAAGTACGTCGATAGCGGTATGGGTATTGAGGTCAATTTGAGTACCGTCGGCCAGCTCGATTCGCCGTCGTTCGCCGACCTTGGTTCGATAGTCAGCCCAAAGGTTGCCCAGGGACGTGTGTTGTTGAACGTTCCACCCCAAGTACCCGGCGGCGCCGAGCATCAACATCAGCTTGAGCACTTGGCGCCGCTGTTGACTGGTCGAGAGCGCGCGACGGGTGAAATCCTTGGGTAGCGCACCGAGGCCACGTTGCAACTGTTCCATCTGGTTCCAGGCCACCTGATGGGAAGGATCGCCGTTGAGCCATTGCTGCCAGGCACTGTGTTCCGCAGGTGTCGGTGGTTGCGATTGAAATTGCACGTACCAACTGGCGGCGGCTTCGAACGTCTTGCGATCCGGGGCGGCCATTACGCGCCCGCCATGATCAGGGCGCATTCTGTCAGGGCGCGGACCATATGTTTCTTGACGGTGGTCAGCGAGACCCGCAGCTGATCGGCGATCTGTTGATAAGTCAGGCCTTCGACCTGGGATAGCATGAAAATTCGCCGAGCCCGCTCACCCAGCCCATGCAAGGCTTTATCCACAGCCACGAGGGTTTCAATGATGATCGCCTTGTCTTCTTCACTGATTGCGGTCGCTTCTGGCCGGTCTGCGAGGGTTTGCAGATAGGCTTGTTCAATGGCGCGGCGGCGATAGCGGTCAATCACCAGTCCCCTGGCGACAGTGGCCAGATAATCCCGGGGCTCAAGGATCTGCGCCGCATTGCGGCCACCCAGGATCCGCACGAACGTATCGTGTGCCACATCGGCTGCATCGCAGGCGTTATGCAACTTTCCCTTGAGCCAGCTGTGCAACCACGAATGGTGCTGCTCATAGATGTGCTGGACTGCGATGGTATGCGGGGGGAGGGCCATGAGAGGTGACGAGGCAGGTTAATGATAATAACTATTATTAACTGCCGTGACGCTTTCTCACAATAGGCCTGCCATCAACCCGTTTCACAAATGCAAACGAAGCGTTTCCTGCCTATCCGAAGATTCTTGGAGGCCGCCGTGTGCCTGAAACTTATCGTAATCCGTATTTTCTGTGGATTAAGCCCTGTGAATAACCGCCCCTGTGCCCAGTTGATAACAGGGCCTAAAACCTGAGTAAAAACCCCTCTGTGGATAACCACCTGTTTAATCCACAGGCTTAGACCACTTATCCAAGGACCTCCTTGGCACCTAACCACAGACTTTTGAATCTCTGTACATTACGTAAATAAAGGCCTGTAGGGATCTATCCACAGAAACAGGCCTCAGTAGAAATAAACATAAAAACAAAGATTTAATAAATTTCTCTCTTTTAATTTCTATTGTCCGTGATTCATCCACAGCTGGTTAAATTTTGTGCAAAGGGTTCTTTAGGAAGGGCGAAGTCCCTATACTTGCCGACTCGTTCGAAAACCTGATCTCGAACGCTCATTCCTAATTACCTACAGAAGCAGGCACGAGGTGCGTGGTGGATTTCCCTTCCCGTTTTGAAGTGATCGTCATCGGCGGCGGTCATGCCGGTACCGAGGCAGCACTGGCGTCAGCACGCATGGGGGCAAAAACCCTGTTGCTGACGCATAACGTGGAAACCCTCGGCGCCATGAGCTGCAACCCCGCAATTGGCGGGATTGGCAAAAGCCACCTGGTCAAGGAAATCGATGCCCTGGGCGGCGCGATGGCCATGGCTACCGACAAAGGTGGTATTCAATTTCGCGTATTGAACAGCCGCAAAGGCCCGGCCGTACGAGCCACTCGTGCTCAAGCCGACCGGATCCTGTACAAGGCCGCTGTCCGCGAAACCCTGGAAAACCAGCCGAACCTGTGGATATTTCAGCAGGCAGCCGATGACCTGATCGTTGAGCAGGACCAGGTACGCGGTGTTGTCACGCAAATGGGCCTGCGTTTCTTCGCAGAATCCGTGGTGTTGACCACCGGTACGTTCCTCGGCGGACTTATCCACATCGGTATGCAGAACTATTCCGGTGGTCGCGCCGGTGATCCGCCGTCAATCGCCCTGGCTCAGCGCCTTCGCGAACTGCCGCTGCGTGTCGGTCGTTTGAAAACCGGTACGCCGCCGCGTATCGATGGCCGTTCGGTGGATTTTTCGGTAATGACCGAGCAAGCCGGCGATACACCGATCCCGGTCATGTCGTTCATGGGCTCCAAGGAACAGCATCCGAAGCAGGTCAGTTGCTGGATTACCCACACCAATGCCCGTACCCACGAAATCATTGCCGCGAACCTCGACCGTTCGCCGATGTATTCCGGGGTGATCGAAGGTATTGGCCCACGCTACTGCCCGTCGATCGAAGACAAGATCCACCGCTTTGCCGACAAGGAAAGCCACCAGGTGTTTATCGAGCCGGAAGGTTTGACCACCCACGAGCTGTACCCGAACGGGATTTCCACTTCCCTGCCGTTCGACGTGCAAATCCAGATCGTGCAGTCGATTCGCGGTATGGAAAACGCTCATATCGTTCGACCTGGCTACGCCATCGAGTACGACTACTTCGACCCACGTGACTTGAAATACAGCCTGGAAACCAAGGTGATCGGCGGTTTGTTCTTTGCTGGCCAAATCAACGGCACCACCGGTTACGAAGAAGCCGGCGCCCAGGGGTTGCTGGCCGGAGCCAACGCCGCACTGCGCGCACAGGGCAAAGACAGCTGGTGCCCGCGTCGCGATGAGGCGTACATCGGTGTGTTGGTCGACGACCTGATCACCCTCGGAACCCAGGAACCGTACCGGATGTTTACGTCCCGGGCCGAATATCGCCTGATCCTTCGGGAAGACAACGCCGACCTGCGCCTGACCGAGAAAGGTCGCGAGCTGGGCTTGGTCGACGACGTGCGCTGGGCTGCCTTCTGCAAAAAACGCGAAAGCATCGAACTGGAAGAGCAACGCCTGAAAAGTACCTGGGTTCGTCCGGGCACCGAGCAAGGCGATGCGATTGCCGAAAAATTCGGCACGCCGCTGACCCACGAGTACAACTTGCTGAACCTGCTGTCGCGTCCGGAAATCGACTACGCTGGTCTGATCTCGGTTACCGGCGGTGGTGCAGAAGATCCACAGGTCGCCGAGCAGGTCGAAATCAAGACCAAATACGCCGGTTACATTGACCGTCAGCAGGATGAGATCGCTCGTCTGCGGGCCAGCGAAGACACCAGGCTGCCTGTGGATATCGATTACACAAATATTTCCGGTCTGTCGAAAGAGATTCAAAGCAAGCTGGGGATAACTCGACCTGAGACCCTCGGCCAGGCGTCCCGTATCCCGGGTGTCACGCCGGCAGCCATTTCGCTGTTGATGATTCATTTGAAAAAACGCGGCGCGGGCCGTCAGTTGGAGCAAAGCGCTTGAGTTCGTTGGTCACCTCGCAACACGCCGAAGAGTTATCCACAGGTGCTCGCCAGCTTGGCGTCAACCTGACCGAAGCCCAGCACGAGTTGCTGCTGGGTTATCTGGCCCTGTTGATCAAATGGAACAAGGCTTACAACCTCACTGCGGTGCGTGATCCGGACGAAATGGTTTCTCGCCATCTGCTCGACAGCCTCAGCGTGATGCCGTTTATCGAAAACGGCCGTTGGCTCGACGTTGGCAGCGGGGGCGGCATGCCCGGCATCCCGTTGGCGATCCTGTTTCCCGAGTCGCAGGTGACGTGCCTGGACAGCAACGGCAAGAAAACCCGCTTCCTGACCCAGGTCAAACTCGAACTCAAGCTGGATAACCTGCAAGTTATCCACAGTCGCGTCGAAGCCTTCACGCCTGAACAGCCTTTCAACGGAATTGTTTCCCGGGCCTTCAGCAGCATGGAGAACTTCAGCAACTGGACCCGCCACCTTGGCGACCGCGATACCCGTTGGCTGGCAATGAAGGGCGTTCATCCAAGCGACGAGCTGTTAGCATTGCCGGCAGACTTCCACCTCGATAGCGAACACGCCTTGGCCGTACCCGGTTGCCAAGGCCAACGCCATCTGCTGATACTGCGCCGCACGGCATGATTGGGAACACAAGCAAGAATGGCTAAGGTATTCGCGATAGCGAACCAGAAAGGTGGCGTGGGCAAAACCACCACCTGCATCAACCTCGCAGCATCCCTGGTCGCTACCAAGCGTCGGGTGCTGTTGATCGATCTCGATCCACAGGGCAACGCCACCATGGGTAGCGGTGTGGATAAACACGGCCTGGAAAACTCGGTCTATGACTTGCTGATTGGCGAGTGCGACCTGGCCCAGGCCATGCATTTTTCCGAGCACGGCGGTTATCAACTGCTGCCGGCCAACCGCGATTTGACCGCGGCGGAAGTGGTGCTGCTGGAAATGCAGATGAAAGAAAGCCGTCTGCGCAGCGCGTTGGCGCCGATCCGCGAGAATTACGACTACATTTTGATCGACTGCCCGCCGTCGCTGTCGATGCTGACGTTGAACGCATTGGTCGCCGCCGACGGGGTGATTATCCCCATGCAGTGCGAGTACTTCGCACTGGAAGGTCTGAGTGACCTTGTGGATAACATCAAGCGTATCGCCGAGTTGCTCAACCCGAACCTGCAAATCGAAGGCCTGCTGCGGACCATGTATGACCCGCGCCTGAGCCTGATGAACGATGTGTCGGCACAGCTCAAGGAACACTTCGGCGATCAGCTCTACGACACCGTGATTCCACGCAACATCCGCCTGGCCGAAGCGCCAAGCTATGGCATGCCCGCGCTGGCGTACGACAAGTCATCCCGCGGTGCCATTGCCTATCTGGCTCTGGCCGGCGAGATGGTTCGTCGTCAACGCCGCAATTCACGCACCGCTGCAGCCCAGCCAACTTAAGGAATCCCCATGGCCGTCAAGAAACGAGGTCTCGGACGTGGACTGGATGCACTGCTGAGTGGTCCGACTGTCACTTCGCTCGAAGAACAAGCGGTGCAGGCTGACGAGCGTGAGCTGCAGCACCTGCCGCTGGACCTGATCCAGCGCGGCAAATACCAGCCGCGCCGGGACATGGACCCCCAGGCGCTGGAAGAGTTGGCGAATTCGATCAAGGCCCAGGGTGTGATGCAGCCGATCGTGGTGCGCCCGATTGGTGCGGGCCGCTTTGAAATCATCGCCGGCGAACGCCGCTGGCGCGCGAGCCAACAGGCTGGCAAGGAAACCATCCCGGCGATAGTGCGCGATGTGCCGGATGAAACCGCCATCGCCATGGCGCTGATCGAGAACATCCAGCGCGAAGACCTCAATCCGATCGAGGAAGCGATCGCGCTGCAGCGTTTGCAGCAGGAATTCAAACTGACCCAGCAGGAAGTCGCGGATGCGGTGGGCAAGTCACGGGTTACCGTGTCCAACCTGCTGCGGCTGATCGCGCTGCCGGAAGTCATCAAAACCATGCTTTCCCATGGCGACCTGGAAATGGGTCATGCCCGTGCTTTGCTCGGTTTGCCGGAAAATCAACAGGTTGAGGGGGCGCGACACGTTGTCGCACGAGGCCTCACCGTTCGTCAGACCGAGGCCCTGGTTCGCCAGTGGCTCAGTGGCAAACCTGCACCGGTCGAAACCGCCAAACCTGATCCGGATATTGCACGACTGGAGCAGCGCCTGGCCGAACGCCTAGGCTCTGCGGTGCAAATTCGCCACGGCAAGAAAGGCAAAGGGCAATTGGTCATCGGATATAACTCATTGGATGAGCTTCAGGGCGTCCTTGCCCACATCCGCTGAAACAATTGCTTCTGTAGCGCGCAGTCGGAAATCACTACCCGGCAGTTGAATAGGGGCAGAACCGCCCCTATACTCTGCGCGCATTTTGTCGGCACAAATTATGCCAAGTTATTGATTTCCGGCAGCCGACCATTGAGGAGCAAGAGTGATGGAAACCCGCACGCCAAACACGTTGCCGTTCCATCGCTTGGCCGTTTTCCCGGTTTTATTGGCTCAATTTGTCATTTTACTGATCGCCTCTTTGGCGCTCTGGTATTGGTATGGAGTCGTAGCCGGATACTCAGGACTCTGCGGAGGCCTGATAGCCTTGCTGCCCAATATGTATTTTGCTCACAGGGCCTTTCGGTTTTCCGGCGCCCGAGCAGCCCAGGCTATCGTCCGGTCTTTTTATGCCGGCGAGGCGGGGAAACTGATTTTGACGGCAGTGCTGTTTGCACTGACCTTTGCAGGTGTGAAGCCATTGGCGCCGCTGGCTGTATTCGGCGTCTTCGTGTTGACCCAACTGGTCAGCTGGTTCGCTCCCCTGCTAATGAAAACAAGACTTTCGAAACCTTAGGGCGTTTGAGGCAACCATGGCAGAAACAACCGCTTCGGGCTATATCCAGCACCACTTGCAGAACCTGACCTTCGGTCAGCTTCCCAACGGCGGCTGGGGCTTTGCCCACTCCGCAGCAGAAGCCAAAGAAATGGGCTTCTGGGCATTCCACCTGGATACTCTGGGCTGGTCTGTCGCATTGGGTCTGATCTTCGTCCTGATTTTCCGCATGGCGGCAAAGAAGGCGACTTCCGGTCAGCCAGGTGCTTTGCAGAACTTCGTTGAAGTATTGGTCGAATTCGTCGATGGCAGCGTGCGGGACAGCTTCCATGGTCGTAGCGCGGTGATTGCACCGTTGGCACTGACCATCTTCGTCTGGGTGTTCCTGATGAACGCCGTCGACCTGATCCCGGTCGACTGGATTCCTCAGCTGGCCATCCTGATCTCCGGCGATCAGCACATTCCATTCCGTGCAGTTTCGACCACGGACCCTAACGCCACCCTGGGCATGGCCCTGTCGGTGTTTGCGTTGATCATTTTCTACAGCATCAAGATCAAGGGCATCGGCGGCTTCATCGGCGAACTGACCCTGCACCCGTTTGGCAGCAAGAACATCTTCGTTCAAGCCCTGCTGATCCCGGTGAACTTCCTGCTGGAATTCGTAACCCTGGTTGCCAAGCCGATTTCCCTGGCCTTGCGACTGTTCGGCAACATGTATGCCGGCGAGCTGGTGTTCATTCTGATCGCTGTGATGTTCGGCAGTGGTCTGCTCTGGCTTAGCGGCCTGGGCATTGTTCTGCAGTGGGCGTGGGCTGTGTTCCACATCCTGATCATCACCCTGCAGGCGTTTATCTTCATGATGCTGACCATCGTCTACCTGTCGATGGCGCACGAAGAGAACCATTAAGACCAGTCTCGACTAGTCTGATGTCCCTCCCGGTCAAACGGGAGGGTAGCCCTGAAGGGCTATGAAACGATTTGTTTTACCGCTTTAAAATCTAAAAAACCTAAACCATACGACGTAAAAGTCGGGAGGAAAGATGGAAACTGTAGTTGGTCTAACCGCTATCGCTGTTGCACTGTTGATCGGCCTGGGCGCCCTGGGTACTGCCATTGGTTTCGGCCTGCTGGGCGGCAAGTTCCTGGAAGGCGCCGCGCGTCAGCCAGAAATGGTTCCAATGCTGCAAGTTAAAATGTTCATCGTCGCCGGCCTGCTCGACGCCGTGACCATGATCGGTGTTGGTATCGCTCTGTTCTTCACCTTCGCGAACCCCTTCGTTGGTCAACTCGCCGGTTAATCACTCGTTTTTTCGAGTGATTGGTGTGTTGTGCAACGAACGAGCGAGGTATTGGCGTGAACATTAATGCAACCATTATTGGTCAGTCCTTAGCGTTCTTGATTTTTGTAGTTTTCTGCATGAAGTTCGTATGGCCTCCGGTCATCGCGGCTTTGCACGAACGTCAGAAGAAGATCGCAGACGGACTGGACGCTGCCGCACGAGCAGCTCGCGACCTGGAGTTGGCCCAAGATAAAGCGGGTCAGCAACTGCGCGAAGCGAAAGCTCAGGCAGCTGAAATCATTGAGCAAGCCAAGAAACGCGGTAACCAGATCGTTGAAGAGGCTGTTGAAAAAGCCCGTATCGACGCTGACCGTGTGAAGGTTCAGGCTCAAGCCGAGATCGAGCAGGAACTGAACGGTGTCAAAGATGCGCTGCGTGCCCAACTGGGTGCTCTGGCCGTCGGCGGTGCTGAGAAGATCCTGGGTGCCACAATCGATCAAAACGCGCACGCGGAGCTGGTAAACAAACTGGCTGCTGAAATTTAAGCGAGGGCGATCATGGCAGAATTGACCACGTTGGCCCGACCTTACGCTAAGGCAGCCTTCGAGCACGCCCAGGCCCACCAGCAGCTGGCCTCTTGGTCAGCCATGCTCGGCCTGGCTGCAGCAGTGTCGCAAGACGACACCATGCAGCGCGTGCTCAAGGCCCCGCGACTGACGAGCGCAGACAAGGCCGCCACGTTTATTGACGTGTGCGGCGACAAGTTTGATGTAAAAGTGCAGAACTTCATCCACGTCGTTGCCGAAAACGACCGTCTCCCGCTTCTGCCGGAGATCGCCGCTCTGTTTGACCTGTACAAGGCCGAACAAGAGAAATCGGTAGATGTTGAAGTGACCAGTGCTTTTGCATTGAACCAAGAACAGCAAGACAAACTCGCCAAGGTTCTCAGTGCACGACTCGACCGGGAAGTGCGCCTGCAAGTTGCGGAGGATGCCACCCTGATTGGTGGTGTCATCATTCGCGCCGGCGACCTGGTTATCGATGGCTCGATTCGCGGCAAACTCGCGAATCTTGCCGAAGCATTGAAATCTTGAGTTTGAAGGGGCAGCAGAGCAATGCAGCAACTCAATCCTTCCGAAATAAGTGAAATTATCAAGGGCCGCATCGACAAGCTCGATGTGACCTCCCAAGCCCGTAACGAAGGCACTGTCGTCAGCGTATCTGACGGCATCGTGCGGATTCACGGTCTGGCCGACGTAATGTACGGCGAGATGATCGAGTTTCCGGGCGGCGTCTACGGTATGGCCCTCAACCTGGAGCAAGACTCTGTAGGTGCCGTTGTATTGGGCTCCTACCAGACTCTGGCTGAAGGCATGAGCGCCAAGTGCACAGGCCGCATCCTGGAAGTTCCGGTGGGTAAGGAACTGCTGGGTCGCGTTGTCGACGCACTGGGTAACCCAGTTGACGGCAAAGGTCCGCTGAACAACACCGAGACCGATGCGGTCGAGAAAGTTGCTCCAGGCGTGATCTGGCGTAAGTCGGTAGACCAGCCTGTACAGACTGGCTACAAGGCTGTCGATGCCATGATTCCTGTCGGCCGTGGCCAGCGTGAGCTGATCATCGGTGACCGTCAGATCGGTAAAACCGCTCTGGCGATCGACGCGATCATCAACCAGAAAGACAGCGGGATTTTCTGCGTCTACGTAGCCATCGGTCAGAAACAATCGACCATCGCCAACGTGGTTCGCAAGCTGGAAGAAAACGGCGCCCTGGCTAACACCATCGTCGTGGCCGCCAGTGCTTCCGAATCCGCTGCACTTCAGTTCCTGGCACCGTACTCCGGTTGCACCATGGGCGAATACTTCCGCGACCGCGGTGAAGACGCGCTGATCGTTTATGACGATCTGTCCAAGCAAGCAGTGGCTTACCGCCAGATTTCCCTGCTGCTGCGCCGTCCACCAGGCCGTGAAGCTTACCCAGGCGACGTGTTCTATCTCCACTCCCGTCTGCTGGAGCGCGCATCCCGCGTTTCGGAAGAATACGTAGAGAAGTTCACCAACGGCGCAGTGACCGGCAAAACCGGTTCCCTGACCGCATTGCCGATCATCGAAACCCAGGCTGGCGACGTTTCCGCGTTCGTTCCGACCAACGTGATTTCCATCACCGACGGTCAGATCTTCCTGGAATCGGCCATGTTCAACTCCGGGATCCGTCCTGCAGTGAACGCCGGTGTTTCGGTATCCCGTGTGGGTGGTGCCGCTCAGACCAAGATCATCAAGAAGCTCTCCGGTGGTATCCGTACCGCTCTGGCTCAGTACCGTGAACTGGCGGCATTCGCCCAGTTCGCTTCTGACCTGGACGAAGCGACCCGTAAGCAACTTGAGCATGGTCAGCGCGTTACCGAGCTGATGAAGCAGAAGCAATACGCACCAATGTCGATCGCTGACATGGCGCTGTCGCTGTATGCCGCTGAGCGTGGGTTCCTGACCGACGTTGAAATCACCAAGGTCGGCAGCTTCGAACAAGCGCTGATTGCTTACTTCAACCGCGATCACGCCGAATTGATGGCGAAGATCAACGTGAAGGGTGACTTCAATGACGACATCGACGCTGGCATCAAAGCCGGTATCGAGAAGTTCAAGGCCACCCAAACCTGGTAAGCCGCAGCGGGGGCCGCGAGGCTCCCGCTTGCTAACCTGATAGGTGTTACATGGCAGGCGCAAAAGAGATTCGCAGTAAGATTGCGAGCATCAAAAGCACGCAAAAGATCACCAGCGCCATGGAAAAAGTGGCGGTCAGCAAAATGCGCAAGGCACAAATGCGCATGGCTGCTAGCCGTCCCTACGCGGAGCGTATCCGCCAGGTTATTGGTCATCTGGCCAACGCCAACCCGGAATATCGCCACCCGTTCATGATCGATCGCGAAGTAAAGCGCGTTGGTTATGTCGTGGTGAGCAGTGACCGTGGTTTGTGCGGTGGTTTGAATACCAACCTGTTCAAGGCCCTGGTCAAGGACATGGCGGTAAACCGCGAAAAAGGCGTCGAGATCGATCTGTGTGTGGTCGGTAGCAAGGGTGCGGCCTTTTTCCGCAACTTCGGCGGTAACGTCGTTGCAGCTATCAGCCACCTGGGTGAAGAACCGTCGATCAATGATTTGATCGGCAGCGTCAAAGTGATGCTGGATGCATACCTGGAAGGCCGGATTGACCGCCTGTCCGTGGTATCCAACAAGTTCATCAACACCATGACGCAACAGCCTACCGTGGAGCAGTTGATTCCATTGGTGGCCGCCCCGGAACAAGAACTCAAGCACCACTGGGACTACCTCTACGAACCAGACGCCAAAGAGCTGCTTGACGGCTTGATGGTGCGCTACGTGGAGTCGCAGGTGTACCAGGCGGTGGTCGAGAACAACGCGGCTGAACAAGCTGCGCGGATGATCGCGATGAAGAACGCTACCGACAACGCCGGTGATTTGATCAGCGATTTGCAGCTGATCTACAACAAGGCGCGTCAGGCTGCGATCACCCAAGAGATCTCGGAAATCGTCGGCGGCGCTGCCGCGGTTTAACGGTTCAAATATTCAGAGGATCCAGCTATGAGTAGCGGACGTATCGTTCAAATCATCGGCGCCGTTATCGACGTGGAATTCCCACGCGACAGCGTACCGAGCATCTACAACGCTTTGAAAGTCAAAAGCGATGCAGGCACCACCCTGGAAGTTCAGCAGCAGCTGGGCGACGGCGTGGTTCGTACCATTGCAATGGGTTCCACCGAAGGCTTGAAGCGCGGTCTGGAAGTCACTGACTCTGGCGCAGCCATCTCCGTACCCGTCGGTAAAGCGACCCTGGGCCGGATCATGGACGTCCTCGGTAACCCGATCGACGAAGCCGGTCCAATCGACACCGAAGAGCGCTGGGGCATTCACCGTCCTGCGCCTTCCTTCGCGGAACAAGCGGGCGGCAACGACCTGCTGGAAACCGGCATCAAGGTTATCGACCTGGTTTGCCCGTTCGCCAAGGGCGGTAAAGTCGGTCTGTTCGGTGGTGCCGGTGTAGGCAAAACCGTAAACATGATGGAACTGATCCGTAACATCGCCATCGAGCACAGCGGTTATTCCGTGTTCGCCGGTGTGGGTGAGCGTACTCGTGAGGGTAACGACTTCTACCACGAGATGAAGGATTCCAACGTTCTGGACAAAGTGGCACTGGTTTACGGTCAGATGAACGAGCCGCCGGGTAACCGTCTGCGCGTAGCACTGACCGGCCTGACCATGGCCGAGAAGTTCCGTGACGAAGGTAACGACGTTCTGCTGTTCGTCGACAACATCTATCGTTACACCCTGGCCGGTACTGAAGTATCCGCACTGCTGGGCCGTATGCCTTCCGCAGTAGGTTACCAGCCGACCCTGGCCGAAGAGATGGGTACTCTGCAAGAGCGTATCACTTCGACCAAAAACGGTTCGATCACCTCGATCCAAGCGGTATACGTACCTGCGGATGACTTGACTGACCCGTCGCCAGCGACCACGTTCGCCCACTTGGACGCCACCGTCGTACTGTCCCGTGACATCGCCTCCCTGGGTATCTACCCAGCGGTCGATCCACTGGACTCGACTTCGCGCCAGCTGGACCCGAACGTCATCGGCCAGGAACACTACGACACCGCTCGCGGCGTCCAGTACGTTCTGCAGCGTTACAAAGAACTGAAGGACATCATTGCGATCCTGGGTATGGACGAGCTGTCGGAAACCGACAAGCAGTTGGTATCCCGCGCTCGTAAGATCCAGCGCTTCTTGTCGCAGCCGTTCTTCGTGGCTGAAGTCTTCACCGGTGCCTCGGGTAAATACGTTTCCCTGAAAGACACCATTGCTGGCTTCAAAGGCATCCTCAACGGTGACTACGACCACCTGCCAGAACAAGCGTTCTACATGGTCGGCGGCATCGAAGAAGCGATCGAGAAAGCCAAGAAACTGTAATTCCGGCGCCCGGTAACGGGCGCTAATCAGGTTGAGGCAAGCAGATGGCTATGACATTCCATTGCGATATCGTCAGCGCGGAAGGGGAAATCTTCTCCGGTCAGATCGAGAGTGTGATTGCACACGGCGAACTGGGCGACCTGGGTATTAACTTTGGCCACGCGCCATTGATTACATCCTTGAAGCCTGGTCCGATCACTCTGACCAAGCTGGGCGGGGAAAGGGAGGTGTTTTACATCTCCGGTGGTTTCCTCGAGGTTCAGCCGAACATGGTCAAGGTACTTGCCGACACCGTGCAACGTGCTGCCGACCTGGATGAAGCCTCCGCTCAGGAAGCCGTCAAGGCTGCCGAGAAGGCCCTGAACGAAAAAGGCGCAGATTTCGACTACGGTTCTGCTGCTGCACGTCTGGCCGAGGCCGCAGCTCAGCTGCGCACCGTCCAGCAGATCCGCAAGAAGTTTGGCGGCTAAGCCGTCAAGCCTCATGCGTGATTGATTAAAAAGGGTAGCCTCGGCTACCCTTTTTCTTTTTTTGCAAAACACTTCTTTGGTCTGAAGTCTGACCGCCCAGGATTGGTAGCCATTCATGTCTCTCGAAATCGTAATTCTTGCCGCAGGCCAGGGCACCCGCATGCGTTCGGCCCTGCCCAAGGTGCTGCACCCGGTTGCCGGCAACTCCATGCTTGGCCATGTTATCCACAGCGCCCGGCAGCTTGATCCACAGCGCATTCATGTGGTGATCGGCCACGGTGCCGATGTGGTGCGTGAGCGGCTGGCAGCGGACGACTTGAATTTCGTATTGCAGGACAAGCAATTGGGTACCGGCCACGCCACCGCGCAAGCCGTGCCGTTCATCCAGGCCGATACTGTGCTGATCCTCTACGGTGACGTGCCGCTGATCGAAGTGGAAACCTTGCAGCGCCTGCTCAAACACGTCGTGCCTGGCCAGATGGGCCTGCTCACTGTTGAGCTGGACGACCCGACCGGCTACGGCCGCATCGTGCGCAACGCTGACGGCAAGGTCGCCGCCATCGTCGAGCATAAAGACGCCAGCGAAGCCCAGCGTGCCATCACCGAAGGCAACACCGGGATCCTCGCGGTGCCGGCCGATCGCCTGGCCGACTGGATGAGCCGCCTGTCCAACAACAACGCCCAGGGCGAGTACTACCTGACCGACGTCATCGAGATGGCCGTCAGCGATGGCCTGGTGGTCGCCACCGAGCAGCCCCACGACCCGATGGAAGTGCAGGGCGCCAACGACCGCAAGCAACTGGCCGAGCTGGAGCGCCACTATCAATTGCGTGAAGGCCGCCGCCTGATGGCGTTGGGCGTGACGCTACGTGATCCGGCACGTTTCGACGTGCGGGGTGATGTCACGGTGGGCCGCGACGTGCTGATCGATATCAACGTGATTCTCGAAGGCCGTGTGGTCATTGAAGATGGCGTGGTCATCGGCCCGAACTGCGTGATCAAGGACAGCACCCTGCGCCAAGGCGTGGTGATCAAGGCCAACAGCCATATCGACGGCGCCGTGATGGGCGAGGGCAGTGACGCGGGTCCATTCGCGCGTCTGCGTCCGGGCAGCGTGCTGGGGGCCAGGGCCCATGTGGGTAACTTTGTAGAACTGAAAAACGCCCGGATGGGCGACGACGCCAAGGCCGGGCACCTGGCCTACCTCGGTGATGCGGTGATTGGGGCGCGCACCAATATCGGCGCCGGCGCTATTACCTGTAACTACGATGGCGCCAACAAGTACCAGACGACCATTGGCGAAGACGTGTTTATCGGCTCCAACAACTCGTTGATTGCACCCGTCACCATTGGTGATGGTTCAAACACTGCGGCAGGCTCAACCATCAACCAGGATGTGGATAAGTCCCAACTGGCGGTGGCCCGCGCCCGCCAGCGCAACATCGACGGCTGGAAGCGCCCGGTCAAGATCAAAAAGACCTGAGTTATCCACAACCTCAATAAACCTGTTGGTGCCATCCATGCGGCCCCAACAGGTTTTTTTACGTCCCCCGCTTGACGATCCTCAGCCAATAGGTTTTGATTGCCTTCGTTATCTTTCGAAACGAAACTTATCTTCACCATGTCGAAACGAAATACACCCCAACGTCGCCACAACATCCTTGCCATGCTCACCGAGCAAGGTGAAGTCAGCGTGGACGAACTGGCGAAGCGTTTCGAAACCTCGGAAGTGACTATCCGCAAGGACTTGGCGGCCCTCGAAAGTAACGGCCTGTTGCTGCGTCGCTACGGCGGCGCTATCACCATGCCCCAGGAACTGGTCGGCGACCCGGCCCAGCCCATTTCGGTCTACAAGCGCGCCATCGCCCGTGCTGCCGTCCGGCGTTTGCGTGAACACGCACGCATCATCATCGACAGCGGCAGCACCACCGCCGCCATGATCCCCGAACTGGGCCATCAGCCCGGCCTGGTGGTGATGACCAACTCCCTGCACGTGGCCAGCGCGTTGAGTGAACTGGAACACGAGCCGGTACTGTTGATGACTGGCGGCACCTGGGACCCGCATTCGGACTCGTTCCAGGGCCAGGTCGCCGAGCAGGTGCTGCGTTCCTACGATTTCGACCAGCTGTTCATTGGCGCCGATGGCATCGACCTGGAGCGCGGTACCACCACCTTCAACGAATTGCTGGGGCTGAGCCGCGTCATGGCCGAGGTCGCCCGCGAAGTGGTGGTGATGGTCGAGTCCGACAAGATTGGCCGCAAGATCCCCAACCTGGAACTGCCCTGGAGCAGCGTCCATACCCTTATTACCGATGATCGCCTGCCGTTTGAGGCCCGCGACCAGATTCAAGCCCGCGGCATCACGCTGATTTGCGCGGCAGTCATCTAGGAGAGAAACCATGTGTGGAATTGTTGGCGCAGTCGCTGAACGAAACGTCACCGCCATTTTGCTCGAAGGCCTCAAACGCCTGGAATACCGTGGCTACGACAGCGCCGGTGTGGCGCTCTTTACCAACGCCGGCAAGCTTGAGCGCATGCGTCGCCCGGGCAAGGTCAGCGAACTCGAACAAGCGTTGGCCGGTGAGCCGCTGGTAGGCCGCCTGGGTATCGCCCACACCCGTTGGGCCACCCACGGCGCACCGTGCGAGCGCAACGCTCACCCACACTTCTCCGGTGACCTGGCTGTTGTCCACAACGGCATTATCGAAAACCACGAAGTGCTGCGTGAGCAACTGAAAGGCCAGGGTTATGTCTTCACCTCGGACACCGACACAGAAGTCATCGCCCACCTGCTGAACCACAAGCTCAAGGACCTCGGCGACCTGACCAACGCCCTCAAGGCCACCGTCAAGGAACTGCATGGCGCCTATGGCCTGGCCGTGATCAGCGCGAGCCAACCTGACCGCCTGGTCGCCGCCCGCAGTGGCAGCCCATTGGTGATCGGCCTGGGCCTGGGCGAGAACTTCCTGGCCTCCGACCAACTGGCCCTGCGCCAGGTCACCGACCGCTTCATGTACCTGGAGGAAGGCGACATCGCCGAGATCCGCCGCGAAAGCGTGTCGATCTGGGACGTCAACGGCCAGTCCGTTGAACGTGAAGCCGTGCAGTACCGCGACGGTGCCGAAGCCGCCGACAAGGGCGAATTCCGCCACTTCATGCTCAAGGAAATCCACGAGCAACCGTCTGTCGTGCAACGTACCCTGGAAGGTCGCCTGAGCCAGAACCAGGTGTTGGTACAAGCCTTCGGCCCGCAAGCCGCCGAGCTGTTCGCCAAAGTGCGCAACGTGCAAATCGTCGCCTGCGGCACCAGCTACCACGCGGGCATGGTCGCCCGTTACTGGCTCGAAGAACTGGCCGGCATCCCGTGCCAGGTCGAAGTCGCCAGCGAATTCCGCTACCGCAAGGTGGTGGTGCAGCCCGACACCCTGTTCGTGACCATCTCCCAGTCCGGCGAAACCGCCGACACCCTGGCCGCCCTGCGCAATGCCAAGGAACTGGGTTTCCTCGGCAGCCTGGCAATCTGCAACGTCGGCATCAGTTCCCTGGTGCGCGAGTCCGACCTGACTCTGCTGACTCAGGCCGGCCGCGAAATCGGCGTGGCATCCACTAAAGCCTTCACCACCCAGTTGGTGGGCCTGTTGCTGCTGACCCTGTCCCTGGGCCAGGTGCGCGGCACGCTGGAAGACGGCGTCGAAGCCAAGCTGGTGGAAGAACTGCGCCGCCTGCCGGCCCGCCTGGGCGAAGCGCTGGCCATGGACAGCACCGTGGAAAAAGTCGCCGAGCTGTTCGCCGACAAACACCACACCCTGTTCCTCGGCCGTGGCGCGCAATACCCGGTGGCGATGGAAGGTTCGCTCAAACTCAAGGAAATCTCCTACATTCACGCCGAAGCCTACCCGGCCGGTGAGCTCAAGCACGGCCCGTTGGCCCTGGTGGATGACGACATGCCAGTGGTGACCGTCGCGCCGAACAACGAACTGCTGGAGAAGCTCAAGTCCAACCTTCAGGAAGTGCGCGCCCGTGGCGGTCAACTGATCGTGTTCGCGGATGAGAAGGCCGGCATGACCAATGGCGAAGGCACCCACGTCATCAACATGCCGCACATCCACGACACCCTGTCGCCGATCCTCTACACCATCCCGTTGCAACTGCTGTCGTACTACGTCGCCGTGCTCAAGGGCACTGACGTTGACCAGCCGCGCAACCTGGCGAAGTCGGTGACGGTGGAGTAAGCCTCACCCGTACCAGCAAAACCCCCGTTCTTCGGGGGTTTTGCTTTTTCAGGCTACCGGGCATCGGCTCTTGCCGTTTCTGTGGACTAATTCCGCGAGTATTCCCCCGCTTTACCCCTAGAATGCCCCCTGTGGATAACTAGCCAGGGAATGCCGCCACCATGAACATAGAACTGCTGATCGCCGGTATCGTCGTGCTGATTATTGTCGTCGGCCTGGTCGGTTGGCTGGTGGGGGTCTACAACGGCCTGGTGATGCGGCGCAACGATGTGGATAAAGCCTTCGCCAACATCGACGTGCTGCTCAAGCAACGGGCTGACCAGATTCCCGACCTGATGCGCGTGGTGCAAACCGCGATGAACCATGAGAACGCATTGTTCACCCGCCTCAGCGACGCCCGTACCGCGTACCTCAATGCCAGCAGCCTCACCGATAAGGTCGACGCCTCCAACCAGCTCAATACGGCGCTCAAGTCGGTGATTGCGGTGGCCGAAAATTATCCGACGCTGATCTCCGGCCCCAACATGGTCGAGTTGCAGCAGGCGATCTCGGCGGTGGAAGAGCGCATCGCCGACCGCCGCGAGTTCTTCAACGAGTCGGTCAACCTCTACAACATCGCCATCGCGATTTTCCCCGACCTGTTCTTCGCAAAAATGCTCGGCTACCAGCGCATCCCGTTGCTGGCCATCAGCGCTGAAGAAACCCGCTATGAGGGTGTGAAGCTTGAGGTACCGGGGGCATGAAAACCACTCAGGCGGGCGTTGTCGCGAAAAAGCCGGCGTGGAAAACCCTGGTGGCACTGGTCTTTCTCGCCGGCTTCATCGGCCTGATGGTTTACGCGCCGACGATCCTGGTGGCGCTGTTTTTTCCCGTCTGCATCCTGATCGGCCTGCTGGCCAGCTTTGGCCCCAACTTCTATCGCACCGAACAGCGCCTGGCCACCAGCCAGATACGCTCTTTGGCCATGGGCCTGGTGGAAGTGAACGGCAAGGTGATCGTCGACACGCCGCTGATCTCTCCGGTCAACGGCAAACCCTGCGCCGGCTACGTGTGGATCATTGAGGAAGGCACCAAAGACAAGGACGGCGATTGGAGCTGGAGCCAGGTGTCGGCCGAGGCCCGCTGCAATGACTTCCGCCTGCAGGACGCCACCGGTGAAGTGACAGTGATTGCCGAAGGCATCGACCTGTTCGGCAAGAAGCGCCCTGACGACCATGAATGGATCAGCAGCTCCCGCCGCCAGGGCGAACTGCTCCTCACCCAGGACATGCAGGTGATGCTGATTGGCGACGCCGGCGAGCGTGAGGGCAAGACGGTGATTGCCCAAGGCAGGCAGCGTGACGCGGTGTTCGGCCTGGCCGAGACCAAGGAGGTGGAAAACCGCCGGGTGCTGGCGCCGCTGTGGCGCGCCGGTGGTTTCTACGCGGTAGTGGTGGGGTTGATCGGTGTCGGCATCATGGCCATGACCCCGGAACATTTTGCCCAACTGCATTTGCCGGGCCCCGCCACCTACCAGCAGATGGCAGCGCTGAACCCGGCCTATCGTTTTCTGGCCTGGTTGTACCGTGACAACGGCTTCGTGATTCCTTTCATGGCCGCATTTGGCTTCTTGCTGTCGATGTTTGTGGTGTTGCTTGCACTGCGGCTCTTGCTGCCCAAGGGCATGCGCCTGGCGGTAGGCCGTGTGCTGGGCGCCTGGATGGGTTTGGGCATGGTGATTGGCGGCGTGGTGACCTTGTTGCTGGTGGTGGCCCAGGTGGACACCATGAAGGTGTTCCTGGTGTGGATGATGATTCTGCTGGGCACCCTGGTGTTCTCGATCTTTGAGCAACGCAAGCTCGGGGTGGCGTACAAGCATTTTACAAAAGACGCAGGCACCGCCCGTTTCGGCGACGAAGACGCCTGATCATGGCACGAACTCCACCTTCAAGCCCCGGCTGGCGCTGCGCCCCTGATCATCTGTGACCCGCAGCCGGTACTCCCCCGATTTACCCGGCCGCCAGTTCAGCGTGGTTTGTGGCGGGCCCTGGCCGATCAGGGTCTGGTTGGCAAACCAATACAGCGTCAGCGCATCACTGGCCGCGTTGGCGTTCAGCGGAATACTTTCCTGGGGCTGTGACAGGCGCAGGTGGTAGCTGACCTGGGTCAGCGGCGAACGGATCTGCGGCGCTTCGCTCTGGTCGCCGATTCGATTGGGTTGGCAGCTTTTCTGCACATTCGGTGGCGTGCGCCGTGGCAGTCCGGCGGCGCGGAACAGCCGCTGCACATCGCTGGGCCAGAATTCGAAGACTTCTTCACGGGTGTACTGCGGGTCGAACGGCGGGCACGCGGCTTTGCCGGTGCGGGTGTCGATCAGCACCGGGCGGTGCAGGTTGGACACGCGAATCGGTGATACGCCGGGGATGTACCAGGTCTTGCGGGTGCGCGGGCACCAGCGGTTGGGCAACTCGCCGGAAGCGGCGCAGACATCGATGCGGATCAGCCCGGCGGGTGGCTTGTCGGGTTTGATCACCACGTTGGGCAAGGCCAGGGGCAGGGCGTCGGCGATGCGGAAAAATAGCGGTGCGGCGGTTTTCGCGCCGATGAATTCCGGATTCGGACGGCCGTCAAAGTTACCTACCCACACAACCAGCACGTACGGGCCTACGAGGCCGGCGCTCCACGCATCGTGGAAACCCCAGGAGGTGCCGGTCTTCCAGGCCGTGCGCCAGTGGCGTCCCGGCAACCCGTCCGGGCGCGGGTTGCGCCGCAGCATGTCGCGCACCATAAACGCGGCCTGCGGGGTGAGTAGCGGGGCGCCGGTGGTTTGCGGCTGCTCCTGCAAGTAGCGCAGGGGACGCAAATGCCCGTCACCCGCCAACATCACATACAGCCGCGCCAGTTCCTCGGGCGTCATCTCGCCGCCGCCCAGGGCCAGCGCCAAGCCGTAATGGCTTTCGCCGCGCAGGCCCTTGATGCCGGCGCGTTGCAGCAATCCATAGAGTGACGGCGACCGGGTCTGACTGGCCAGCCACACCGCCGGGATATTGCGGCTGCGGATCAACGCATCGCGGGCTGTCACCGGGCCGACAAAACTGCCGTCGAAATTTTCCGGCTGGAAGTAGCCGAAGTTACTCGGCATGTCCTTGAGGATGCTCATGGGGTGGATCACCCCTTGGTCCAGCGCCAGCCCATACAGGAATGGCTTGAGGGTAGAGCCCGGCGAGCGTCGCGACAGCACGCCGTTGACCTGGCCGTGGATGCCTGTGGATAAGTAATCTGCCGAGCCCACCAGGGCTTTTACACTTTGGTCGCGGCTGTCGACCAGGATCGCCGTGGCGTTTTCCACACCGCTGCTGCGGCGCTCGGCGATAAAGCCGGTGATCAGGCGCTCCAGCAATTGTTGCAGCGGCAAGTTCAGGGTGCTGTTCAGCTCATTGCCGGTTTGCGACACCAGCAGTTGTTCGCTCAGGTGCGGCGCGAGAAACGGGATCTGCTGGCGGTTGCGGGCTTCCAGGGGCAGGTCCAGCAAACTGTCGTTACGCGGGTCCTGTGGATAAGTTTCCCGCCAGTCCGCCATCAGCCGCTGCCGGGCGGTTTGCAGCGAGGGACCGAAGCGCGCGCGGCGACCGGGCTGTTGGGGAATCACGGCCAGCGCCAGCGCTTCAGACAACGACAATTGCGCCGCCGACTTGCCAAAGTAAATCCGGCTGGCCGCCTCGGCGCCTTCGATATTGCCGCCCATGGGCGCAAGGTTGAGGTAGGCCTCCAGAATGTCGTGCTTGCTATAACGCGCCTCCAGCCACAACGCCAGGGCCATCTGCTCCAGCTTGCCGGGTACCTGGCGAGTGTTGAGATCCCACAGGCGCCTGGCCAACTGCATGCTTAAGGTCGAGCCGCCCTGACGCTGGCCACCGCTGTAGGTGGCCATGGCCGCCCGCAGCAAGGCCGGGGGATTGATCCCCGGGTGCCAGTAGAAATTGCGGTCCTCCTTGAGCAGCAGCGCTTCAACAAGTGACGGAGAAATCCGCTCCAGGGGTAGCCACAGGCGATATTGCCCGTCAGCCGCCAGGGTCATGCGCAGCAGCGAACCGTCGTCGGCCAGCACCACCCGTGAGGAGGTGGCGGCCTGTTCCAGCGGTGCATGGGGCCACAATCGCAGCCCCGCCAGGATCAACGCCGCTGCTAGCAGCGGCGTCAAGCGTTTAAGGCTTGGTAATTTCAAGCTGGCCTACTTTGCCGCGTCCTTGCAGGGTGGTTTCGTACATGCCCTCGGCGTAGGCCGGTGGCGTATTGAAGGTACCGGCGTTGGTGGCGCGCACGCGGTACACGAAGGTGCCTACATCCCGCAGGGCGGTGCCGTACAACACCACTCGGTCATCACGCACGTCGACGTAGTCCGGCTGCCAGTTGCTCAGGTCGGTCTCGCCGATCGGCGCTTGCCAGGCGTCGGCTTCCTCGGTGTCTTCGCTGGTTTCAACGTACTCCGAATCGTCACCTTCGCTTTCCTCGCTGCTGGCCGCTTCCGGCTCCGGCGGCAAGTTATACACAGGCTCGACGCCGCCCGGCAGCAGGTCGACCACGGCCACTTGCTGCACCTGATCACGGTCGGTGGCCCGCAAGCGCAGGCGCACCAGGAACTCATCACCGACCGCGACCTTGCTGACCGGGTTGCCTTTGAGGTCGAGGTATTCGTGGATGACTTCCAGGCCGTTGTTGATCGGCTTGAGGTTGGCGCCCTTGTCGTAGCCGGCTTCGCTCAGCATGTAGAACGCCGCCGGGCCATCGGATTTTTCCATCTGCAGTTTTTGCGTATCGGCAGGCACCGCTGCACGTGGCGGCTGGCCGGCCATCTGCAACAACTGTTGCTGCTTGTCGCTGAGCCACGCGGTGGCCTTGAGGGTCATGTCGCTTTGGGCGCGCTGGCCATAGTTGTCCAGGGCCCGCAGCAATAGTGCCGCCGACAGCGAGTTGTAGCGTTGCTCGTTGAGGCGCTTGCCGAGTTTATCCAGCAGGCTGGCCGGCACATCGTCGAGCAACTCGGGGAAGTGCCGGGCGAGCAAGTGCAGGTGCTCGGCGTCGTGCACCAGCGGGTCGTAATACAGGCCGTCGCTGTCCCATTTATCCGACAGGGAAAGCCATGGCACCTTGCGGAACAACGCATCGGCCTGACGATCCTGCTTGAGCAGCTTGTAGCTGGCGGCCAGGTACGCAGCGCCAATGTCGTTCTGCCAGGTGTCTTTGAAGTAGCTTTCGTAGCGCTCGCGGATATCGCTCAAGGCGCCGCTCACCAGAATCCCCTGACGGCTCAACAGGTAACTGGCGTAGGCGCGGTTGCGCAATTCCGACAGGCCTTCGCTTGGGCCGTTGGCCAGGTCGGTGAGGTACGCGTTGGAACGTTGCAGCAAGTCTTCCGGCACCGGCAACCCGCGTTCCCGGGCTTCGATCAGGAAGTCAGTGGCGTACAGGCTGGCGTACGGCGCCACGTCCGGGTTGGCCGCCCACAAACCGAAGCCACCGGCCTGGTTCTGCCGCTGACGCAGCATGCGCACCGCGCCGCTGAAGGCCTGCTCGGCCTCCGGTGCATTACCGCCCCAGATCAACGCCGGCATCGCCTTGGACACCAATTGCTCGGTGCACGCGTAGCCGTAGTCATCCAGGTAATGCTTGAGGCCATTGGCCCAGACCAGCGGAGAAGCGGCGACGCCCAATTGCACATCGCGCAACTGGCCGAACAACTCGCGGGTCGGCTTCACTTCTTTGCTGGCGCTGTCGAAACGGCCCAGGCTCAGGGCCACCCGATGCTCGCTCAATGGTCGGATCGACGTGGTTTCCGCCACCTGGATCCGCTTGCCATCCGGCAGCACCGCGACGAAGCGCAAGTCTGCCGAGCCGAGGGTTTCACCGACCTTGATCTTGAACTCGGCGACGCCTTCCTTGCGCGGTTGCAGCGCCAGGGTGCTGGCCTTGTCGCCCTGCACCTGCAAGCCATCGCTGGTCTGCACTTCAAACTTCACGTCGGCTGCGGCTTCCAGGTTGCTGAACACCCCGGCGCTGACGCTGAACACATCCCCCGGTGCGACAAAGGCCGGCACGTTCGGGGTGATCACCAGCGGCCCGCGCACTTCGGTGTTGGCCTCGCTGACGCCTACGCTGTCGCTGTCCACGGCCACCGCAAACAGGTGCAGCTTGCCGTTGAAGCTGTCCGGAACCTGGTAATGCAATACGGTTTCACCGGCCGGCAAGTCCACCAGGCCAGACCACCAGGCCACTGGCGGCTGATGTTTACGCTTGAACGGGTTGAGGTGGTTGGCCAGGGCGCCTTCGGTATCGCCACCGGGCGCTGCCCCACTGAGCAGGCGGCTGAATTCCGGCAGGATCAGGTCAAGGATCTGACTGGTACCCACCTCCAGCGCACGCTTCTGGAAGAAGAAGCCCAGCGGGTCCGGCGTCTGGTAGCGCGCCACTTGCAGGATGCCTTCGTCCACCGCGTAGACCACTGCGCGGCCAGGGCGGTCGGCGTTGACCTTGATGTCCAGGGTCTGCCCCGGCTCGATCTTCGCCGGGCCTTCGACTTTCAGCGCCATGCGCCGCGCGTCCAGGTTGATGCTGAACGGCACCACGCCGTAGGACAGCGGGCTCATGTAGACCTCGGACGAGCCGATGTCCCGCACGAACTGCACGTTGACGTAGGCATTGCCCTCAAGCCCCGCAGGAACGCGGATGTGTTGCACGCTGTTGGTGCTGTCGGCCTTGAACCACTGCTGGGTGTAGACCTTGTCCCGCTCGATGGTGATCAACCCGGCACCGGTATACGGCGCGCGAATGCTGATGGCGATTTCATCACCGGTGGCGTAGCTGCGTTTATCCAGGCGCAGTTGCAGTTCGGCGTTGCGTTCCAGGGAGCGTGAGGTGTTGCCCTTGCCAGCGACGCTGTAGTCGATCTGGTTCAGCAGGTTGCCGTTGGCATCCTTGAGTTGCAGGGTGAAATCCCCCGGGGCGCCGGTGTTCAGGGTTTGCTTGGCGCCGTCCTTGGTCATCACCAGCGGCGAGGCCGGCTGGCTGATGTTCTTGATCCGCGACTCGTATTTGTAGGTGCCGTTGGACTGCTTCACCAGCACCGAGACGTAACGGTGTTCGACCACTTCACTGGTCAGGCCGTCGACTGCGACCGGCGTGAGGTCTGGCGCGACGGCCAGCCATTGCACCTCACGCGGGGCGTCCTTGGCGACGAACGACAGCGAATCCTTGCTCTTCACACCCACCAGGTACGGCGCCGCCGAGACCAGCAACGCGCTTTGTGCGGCGACGTTGCGACCGCCTTCGGCTTCGTACACCTGGGTCATCACTTGCAGGCGGTAGGTGCTGTTGGCAAAGCGTTGCAGGTTCAGGTCGAGAACGGCCTGGCCATTGTCGTCGACGGTGGTTTCGGCCAGGTCTTCGGAACTGGATTCTTCCAGCGAGTCATTCAGGCGGAAGCGGTAACCCGGGTAGCGATCAAAGGCCGCGAGCGTCGGGCTCAGGGACATTTTTGCCGTGACGCGACGGCCCGCCGCCGGCGCGCCGAACAAGTGCATCGCGGTGACTTTGGCCACCACCTGGTCCGGCGGGATCCAGCCCTGCACCGGCGTGTCGTGCAGGCTCAGGCTGACCTTCATGCGGTCCGGTTCAAAGTCGCGGACCTTGAAGCTGACGCTGCCCAGGTCAGTGCGTCGCTGCTTCTCGCCGATCAGTTGCAGGGTCGCGGTGTAGTCGCCGGAAGGCGCCACTTCGCTGCTCGGGAAATCAAAGGTTTCAAAGCCGCTGGCGGAGAGCTTCAGTGGTTGGCGAATCACCTCCAACCCACGAGGGTCGGTGATTTGCAGCTCCACCGGCAGGCCTTGCAGCGCGCCTTTCCAGTCGCCGCTGCGCACGATCATGCCCAGGTGCGCGGTTTCGCCAGGTCGGTACAGGCCACGGTCGGTAAACAGGTAGGCGCTGAGACGATTGATCGCACCGTCTTCTTCCAGGCCGCCGACATCAAAGCGCGACAAATCCAGCTGCTGGGACTGACGGGCAATCGGCAGGAAGGATTGGTCATTGCCGCGACTGACCACATACATCAGCGGAGTTTTCTCGCGGCGCAGTTCGTCCAGCTTGGCAAAGTGCGCATGGCCTTCGGCGTCGGTATGGCCGCTGGCGACCGGCAAACCGTTGCGGCCGATGATATCGACCTGGGCGTCGGACACCGGCGAGCCGTTGCCGATGGACTGTACATAAACGTCGTGGCTGCCATCGCTGGAGCGCTTGGCGATGATGCCCAAGTCGGTGACCACGATGAAACGCAGGTCGCTGGTGGTGTTGCGCGAGTACTCGAAGGTGCGATCAGCCGGGTCGTCCTGCGGGCTGAGCTTGAGCACGAAAATGCCCCGGCGACCGCCGTTGGCCGTCAGGTAGTTGCTCAGGTCGACGTTGTCGTAGACAGTTTTGGACGGGTCGCCAGCCGACAACGGAATATCCAGGCTCTGACGCTCCACCATCCGGTCGAAGTAGTCATTGGCAAAATTCGGTCGGGCAAAGCTGCCGCTGCTCTGGTCCACCAGGTGTTGCAACTGGTTGGGCAGCAGACGGGCGATTTCCACATGAGCGCCGGGCACGCCACGGGCCATGAAGCCCAGGCGTTTTTCGCCGGTGAGGCTGAGCAGGGCGCCGTCGGACAGGAACTGCAACGTGCGCGGATAAGCCGGCATGCTCACGAGGGAGGCTGTCGGGTTTTTCGCCAGGTAGCCGCCGATGGCTTCCAGGTTGGCCGGTACCCGCACATACAGGGCGCGGCCAGGCGGGGCCTTGAATTTGAAGGCGTGCAGGGTATTCAGCGGTTCGACGCTCGGCACGTGGGTCAGCTTGACCTTGGTGCTGCTCGCCAGCAGCTTGTCGTCGATATCTTGCAGGTTCCAGGGCCGGGTATCGTCCTCGGCTTTTTCCGGCAGCATCCAGGCCTGCACCTTGTTGGCGATGGTCTCGTCGGCCACGGCGCTGGAACTGCTGAACATCAGCACCGGCTCGGGCTCGCCGCGCTCGTTGTCGACAAAGCTGACTTCGGCGCCGGTAAAGGTCAGGCGATAGCGGCCGGGCACGGTGACTTCGGCCACCAATGGCGCAGGGCTGGCATTGCCGCCGTCGCGGGCCTTGAGGCCTTCATCGAGCTTGGCGCTGACCGGGGTGCTTTCCAGCGGCGTGGCCAGGGCCGCCGAGCGTACAAAGGCGTTGAGCTTGTGTTCGTCGAAGGTGATTTCCGGGCGGTTGGGCAGTTGTGCGTCGCGGTAGGCCAAACCTTTACCCAGGGTGACCGAGGCGCGCTTGCGTACGCTGTCTTCGTCTACCGGGTGGGAAAAGTGGAAGGTTGCGACCAGCTGTTTCTGCGTCGGGTTGCTCGGGTCCTGGTACAGCTCGTTTTGCGTCAAGGTGGCGCGGAACGGCTGGGTGGAGAATTGGCTGCTGTATTGGCTGAGCAGAACGCCGTCGGCCAACAGGTTCTTCTTGGCCAGGTCGATGGTGTAGTGGGCGTCGACGGGCCAGTCTTTTTCCGGGGTGAACACCAGGCTGCGGTCATCTGCCCAGCGCCAGGCGCCGGCGATGGCAGGCTTGAGGGTGATGCCTTCGGTGACCGGCTTGCCAATGGCCGCCAGCGGTGCCACGGATTCGGCGAAGCGTACCTGCAAGTTATCCACAACCGGCTGCGGCTGGGTGTAATCCGTCAGGTTGGGCTTGTGCAGCGAATAGCCCACGGTGTGGGGTTGCGGCAGGTGGGAATACCAGTGCCAGCCATAAAAGCCTGCGGCCACCAACAACACCAGGGCCAGGACTCCGCCGGCCGCCTGGCGCGGATAAGCCCGGGCCTTGTGGCCGACGTTGACCAGGCCGTTCCCCGTGGCTTGCAGCCAGCGCGGCGGCTGCCACTGGCCGAACAGGCTGCGCGCCAGCCATCGGACGGCGTTGAACAGAACACTCACCACTGAGATCAAGGCCCCGAAAAAACGGCGGCTGGTCGCTTTTAACGAATCAAACATGGTGAGCATCCCTGGCAATGTGTCGCGTATCTTACACGTCTCTTTGATACAAAAGATGACGGCAAATACGCCGTACCGCTCAGGCTTGCTGTACGAAAGTGAGGCGTATCGCAAAACCGATCAAAAGGCTGCCAAACAACCATTGTTGCAGGCGCTGGGCCGACGGGCTGCGTTCCAGCCAACGGCCAATTTTTGCACCGGCAAGGCCATAGCAACTGTCGAATGCCAGGCCGACGGCCACCAGAATCGCGCCCAACGTTGCGAACTGCGCCGTCACCGATGGGCCGTGTGGGTCGATGAATTGCGGCAGCAATACGGAGCAGAACAGCAGCGCCTTGGGGTTGAGCAGGTTGGTCAGCAGGCCGCGCTGGAAGGCTCCGCGCCAGGCGTGGGCCGGTGCGGTGCCGTCCTCGGTGTTCAGGTTGGGCAGCAGGTTGGCGCGCAGGCACTGCACGCCGATCCACAGCAGATACGCCGCACCGCCCAGGCGCACTACGTCGAAGGTCCAGGGCGCGACCTTGAACAGCGTCGCCAGGCCCATCCCTGCCAATGCCACATGGCAAGCCCGGGCGACGCCCAAACCGGCTGCGGTTGCCAGTGCCATCGCCTTGCCTTGGCGTGCGCCGGTTTGCAGCAACAAAATCATGTCCGGGCCGGGCAACAGGTACACCACCGCCAGCGCGACTAAAAACAACCAGAGTTCTGCCATGTGCCTGCCCCTTGCGTTACGTGATTCGTAGGGCAATTTTAGGGGCGAAGGCCGGGGCAGGTGCTTGCGTAGTCAGCCGGAAAAGCGTCTAGTCTTGGCACAATCTGCCACTTATGTCGGGCGAAACACTTCACTTATGCCAAATCTGAAACTGGATGCGTTTGACCGCAAGATTCTTGAAGCCCTGCAACGGGATGGCCGCCTGAGCAATGTGCAACTGGCGGATGAGATAGGCCTGTCGGCTTCACCCTGCTTGCGGCGCGTGCGCCTTCTGGAAGAAGCGGGCGTGATTCGTGGTTACCAGGCGAGTCTTGACCGGGATGAAGTCGGGTTGGGGCTGACGGTGTTTGTCGGGGTGAAAGTGGAGCGGCATAACGACGAACAGGCGGAGGCGTTTCGGTTGGCGGTGACGGCGCTGCCCCAGGTGATTTCGGCGTTTCTGGTGTCGGGGGAATCTGACTTTCTGCTGCAGGTGGTGGTGCCGGACCTGCGCGGGTATGAGCGATTCCTGACCGGGAGTTTGTTGAAGCTGCCGGGGGTGAGTGATATCCGTAGCAATTTTGCGATTCAGACGGTGAAGACGCCGGGGGCGTTGCCGTTGGGGCATCTTCCCAATTAATGATCGAATTGCGTTGGTGAGGAGCACTTTGTGGTGAGGGGGCTTGTCCCCCGTTGGGCTGCGAAGCGGCCCCAATAAGGTCACCGCGCTTTTTCAGACGGAACCGCATCACCAGTTTTGGGGCTGCTGCGCAGCCCAACGGGGGACAAGCCCCCTCGCCACAGGGGGTGCGGGTACTTGGGGTGAGGGGTGGGGCTCAGGTCCACCAGTAGCGCACGAGATGAAAGAAGATCGGCGCCGCAAAACACACGGAATCCAGCCGGTCCAGCATCCCGCCGTGCCCTTCGATCATGTGCCCCCAATCCTTCACGCCCCGGTCGCGCTTGATCGCTGACATCACGATCCCGCCGGCAAACCCCAGCAGGTTGATCAACAGCGCTATCAGGAACGACTGCCAGGGATTGAACGGTGTGGTCCACCACAGCGCCGCACCGATCAGCGATGACAGCAAAATCCCGCCGACAAAGCCTTCCACGGTCTTCGACGGCGACAGGTTGGGCGCGATTTTGTGTTTGCCGAACAGCTTGCCGCACACGTACTGCAGCACGTCCGACAGCTGCACCACGATCACCAGGTAGGCGATCAGCAGCAGGTTGCGGCCTTCATAGCCGACGATGTCCAGGGTCAGCAGCGCCGGCACGAAGGACACGCAGAACACCGCGATCATCAACCCCCATTGCACCTTCGATGCCCGTTCCAGGAAGTGCGTGCTGTCGCCGCCCAAGGACGCAAGGATCGGCAGCAGCAGGAACACGTACACCGGGATGAAGATCGAGAACAGCCCGTACCAGTCGAAGTAGATCAGCAGGTATTGCAGCGGCAACGCCAGGTAAAACGCCGCTACCAGTGCCGGGTAGTCGCTGCGCCGGGTCGGCGTAAGGGTGAGGAATTCCCGCAGCGCATAGAACGACACGGCGTAGAACAGCAGGATCACCGCGCCGGTGCCGAGCCAGAAGGCGATGCCGATCACCACCACCATCACCCACCAGGCATTGATGCGGGCGTTGAGGTTGTCGATGACCGCATTGGGCGTGCCACGGGTGCGCAGTTTGAGGATCAGGCCGATCAGTGAGGCGAGCACCAGGATCGCGCCGATCCCGCCGAACAACATCAGGGTTTGGCTATCCATGTCAGGAATGCTCCGGGGCGAGGGCGAGCAAGGCGTCGCGGGCGCGGGCGAGGAAGAGTGCCTTGTCTTCACCGTCCTCCAGTTGCAGCGGTGCGCCGAAGCTGGTGGTGCACAGCAATGGCAGCGGCAGCACGCGGCCCTTGGGCATAACCCGGTTGAGGTTGGCGATCCACACCGGAATCAATTCGGCGTGTGGATAACTTTTGGCCAAGTGGTACAGGCCGCTTTTGAAGGGCAGCAGGCCGTCTTCCAGGTTGCGGGTGCCCTCGGGGAAGATGATCAGCGAGTCGCCGTTTTCCAGGGCCTGGAGCATCGATTGCAGGGGGTTATCCACAGGGTCCTTGCGCTCGCGGTCGATCAGCACGCCGTTGAACACCCGGTTGATGATGTAGCGGCGCAGGGCGCTTGTGTTCCAGTAGTCGCTGCCGGCCACCGGGCGTGTGAATTTACGCAGGTTCTGTGGCAGCGATGCCCACAGCAGCACGAAATCACCGTGGCTGCTGTGGTTGGCGTAATAGATGCGTTGCACCGGCACGGGCGCACAGCCAAGCCACAGGCTGCGGGCGCCGGTGACGGTGCGGGCCATGGAGGTAATCAGGGTGGCGACCACGGGTTCGAACATGAGGATTCCTTATCCGGCGAAGGGCAGCCAGGGGCTGGCCAGGATGACGGCCACGGTCAGCAGCACTTGCGCCGCCAGCAGGTAGGCTTGCTTGCGCAACAGTTTCAGGGCGCCGCGACGGCGTTCGGTCCACGGCCGGCCCGCGCGTTTGGCGGATTGCAGGCCAAGGGTTTGCATGGCCTGGTCGAAGTCGGGTGTACGGTCGGTGTCGCGGGCGAGCACGGCGAACAGGTCGGCGTCGAAGGCCACCCGCAACGCCCAATATTTTTGCAGCAGCCCGAGCACAATCATCCACAGGCTGAGGATCAGGCAGATTGGCGTAATGCTCGCCATCAGCAGTTGCGCGAGGCCGAACAGCACACCGAGCAAGGTCAGGCCTGTGGATAACTGGTCCAGGGAGCGGCCCCGGCGCAGCAGGCTGGCGACGACCTGTAATTCCATGTCAGCGGGCATGGGTTAAACCCTCCAGAGCTTCACGGTGAGCGGGATGCAGGACCACACGCGGGCGTGCTGTACGAATAATAGCCACCGCCTCGTCGACATTGGCTGCGCGCCCGGTGTGGAGCAGCCATGCGGCCACGGCGGTGGCGCTGCGCGAGTAACCGAGGGCGCAGCACACCAGCAGCGGCCCCGCTGAGCGTAGCCGTTCAATGGCCTGGGCAGCTTCCAGGCATTGCGCCGCAGTAGGTGCCGTGAGATCCAGAACAGGCAGGCTGTAATAGACGCGGTCCTGTGGATCAATCGGCAATTCAGCGCACAGATCGACCACCGCTTTGAATGAGTCCAGCTCCCTGGCTGTGGGAATTCGCCCCAGCCAGACGTTATCCACAACCTGATCGGGCTGTGGATGTTTACGTGTCCACAGCCGGGAATTGATCCAGGCTGCTGCCAGATAAGGCGCCAACAACCAGCGTGCTGCCGGAGCAAGTCGCCCGTCGGCACGCTTCTGAAAGCCCGAAACGCCCAGCACCAGATAATTCGCCTTCATCAATCCAAGGGAAACCGCCGGCCAAAGCAGCCACAACCAACCGCCACCGAGGCTGAACGCCAGGATCAAACACACCAAAGAACCGAAGCCATAGCGCAACCCCAGCCGCCAACGCTGCCGGTCCCGGGTCAGGTGGGCATTCAGCAACGGGCTCGGATGTTCCAGCGGCCACAGCCACACGCACAGCCAGCCGGCAAGGGCGCCTGTGGGTAAGTCGATAAAGTGATGTTGATAAGTGGTCAGCACCGAAAGGCCGATCAATGCGAACCAGCCGTGCACCAACCAGCGCCACAGGCCCCGGCTATGCCGCTGGTACATTATCCACAGCACCACCAGCAGGGCGATGTGCAACGACGGCGCCTGATTGAACGGCTTGTCGAACCCGGCGAGTACCGCAAACAGCCAGCCGAACACGCCGTCCAGCTCCGGCCGTTCGAAGGTGAAGCGCAATGGCCAGATCAGGAAGCAGGTGACAGCAATCACCTGGGCCGTC
This sequence comes from Pseudomonas sp. PAMC 25886, assembly GCF_000242655.1. Classification (NCBI taxonomy): domain Bacteria; kingdom Pseudomonadati; phylum Pseudomonadota; class Gammaproteobacteria; order Pseudomonadales; family Pseudomonadaceae; genus Pseudomonas; species Pseudomonas sp. PAMC 25886. Next base: position 108,521 of record NZ_AHHC01000022.1, on the reverse strand, counting down.
AGCAGGCGCAGGGCATGCTGTTTCAGCTCATGGCGCGTACTGGGCAGCAGCAGGGAAAAACCGTAGAGCAGGTCGATCGACCAGTAGGGCACGATGGTCCAGGCCCAGAACGGAATATGGGTTTCCCAGCCGAACACCAGGGTGCCCACGTCGCTGCGCTGGCTGGTGACCCACGTGGCAAAGCCGTAGGTGCTGAAAAACAGCGGCGCCAACAGCAGCAGCCACAGCACCGCCGGTTTTAACAGGCCCGGTTCACGCATGGGTCAGACCCGCTGTGCCAGGGACACGCTGAAAATTCCCCATTCATCCACGCGTTGGGTGATCTTGCGGAAACCGGCAGCTTCCACCAGTTGATCCATTTCCGCCTGGCTGCGCCTGCGCATCACCCAGGCCTGGCCCTGACGGTGGCTGGTGAGGGCGCGGGCGATCAGTTCCAGTTGCGGGTGCCACGGTTGGCCGGTGTACACCAGATAACCACCGGGCTCGACAGCTTCAGCCAAACCGGCGAGCGAGCCACCGACCATCGCGTTATCCGCGAACAGTTCATACAGCCCGGACACCACCGCCAGCGTCGGCTTGGGCTCAAGCGCCGCGAGGTCTTCCCGGTCAAACGCATCGCCTTTGACGAACCGGGCGATGTCTCCCAGGCCTTTCTCGCGGATCAGCGCGCCCCCGTCGCGCACGTTGATATCGCTGTAGTCCCGCAACAGGATCGATTTCGGCAGCGGCGAAACGCCCTGCAAGGCTTCCAGAATGTACCGGCCATGCCCGGCGGCGATATCGACGATACGCACCTCGCGAGCCTCCTCCCGCAGCTTGCTCATCGCCAGGCGCAGCAGCTCTTCCACGTTCAACTTGCGTTGGCGAATACCGCGCCAGCCGATGGAGTTGAGGTAGTTGGTGTCGATCATCCGCCCCAGCCCGCCTTTGCCGGTGGGCGTGTTGCGGTACACATAGTCCAGGGTGCTACCGGAGTCGAAGCCGGTGTCGAAACCGAGCTTCACGCCATCCGACAGCTTGCTGCCCAGGCCCATGCTGGCACGGGTCATACGCCAGTACAGGTCGCGCAGCGAGTTGCGGGGCAACGGTGCGGCCAGGGATTCGGATTCGGCGCAGGTCAGGCCAATTTTGTCGGCATCCAGCAAGTTGGCACGGTCCAGCGGGTGCTCGAAGTTCTGCTGGATAAAGCGCCGGGCGCTGCTCAAGGCCACGGCGCGGTCACGTTCACCGAGGGTGTCGTGGAAGAAGCCGGGCAGGATGTGCAGCTCTTTCTTCAGGCTGCCGAGGCGGTCGAAAAACTGCTGCTGGGGTTTGCGGTGCACCACAAAGTCCGAGCCGGAGATCAACAGCTGGGTGGGCACCTGAATCGCCTGGGCATCGGCTACAACCCGGTCCGCCGCTTCGTACAGGCCCAGCAGCACATTCACCGAGATGGCTTTGGTGATCAGCGGATCAGTGTCGTAGGACGCCACGCGCTCCGGGTCATGGCTCAGGAACTTGGCCTTGACGTAGCTGTTGACGAAAAAGTTGCCGCGAAACCTGCGCATCAACCCCAGGCCCGGTCGGGCGAAGGGCACGTAGAGCTTGACCTTGAACGCGGGGGAGGCGAGCACCAGTGAACGAATCTTCGGCGCGTAGTCGTGCACCCAGGTCGCCGCGATCACCGCGCCGACGCTCTGGGCGATCACCGCGAGGTTTTCTTCCTCGATGTTGTAGGTGGCGCCGATATGGTCAACGAAGGTCTGCACATCCCGGGCGCTGGTGGCGAAGCTGGGGCTGTCGCCGCGTTCGCCGGGGGATTGGCCGTGGCCACGGGCGTCCCAGGCGAAGAAGTCGAATTCGGGCAGGTTGAGTTCGTCCACCAGGTGGGCGATACGCCCGGAGTGCTCGTGGCCGCGATGGAACAGCACAATCGCCTTGCGCGGCGCAAAGCCCGCCGGTGCGGTGGCGGGCCAGTGACGGTAAAAAAGCGCCACCCCGTCATGGGTGCTGAAGGTGTGCTCTTGCTGTTCGCGCATCGCAAAATCCTTATGCAGAAGGGGAGGTTTGTTCTTCTTTGAGGCCTTGGCGCACGCGGTTGGCCAGGGTGTAGGCCAGCAAGGCCGCGACCAGCCACATCACCGCATCGACCCAACCGGCACCGAGCCAGCCCAGCGCCACACCGGTGGCCAGCACGCCGAGCACAAACGCCCGGTCACTCTTGCCCATGGGCCCGTCGTAGCGCCGCGAAGCCCCGACCATCGGCCCGAGCACGCCGGCGTACTCGCTGAACACCGCCAGCAGCGTCACCAGCAGCACCGGCGCCAGGCTGACCTCGGGGATCAGCGCAAACGGCAGGATCAGCGCGCTGTCGGCGATCACGTCACACAGTTCATTGAGGTAGGCGCCGAGTCGCGACTGCTGGCCGAATTCCCGGGCGAGCATGCCGTCGATGGCGTTGAGGGCCATGCGCAGGATCATCCACAGCGGGATCAGCGCAAACAGCCACACATGTTGCGCAAAGCCGGCGATCAGCAATCCCACCAGCAGGGAAACCACCCCGGCGAGCACGGTGATCTGGTTGGCGGTGGTGCCGTTGTCGTAGAGGCGCTGCACCAGCGGGCGCAGCAGGTTCTGAAAACGCGGTTTAAGCTGATAGATCGAAATCATGGGGAGTGACGCTTCCTTGTCCGTAAGCCCGCGAAAAACTGTGGGGAGTGTGCCGATTTATCACGGCTGAAACCAGTGATGGCTCCTGTTTCTGGGGGGTTCGTCACTATCCCTGTGAAACCAAACAAAAATTTCACGCGCCGGGTTATAGAGTAACTAATTGTTTCTGGGTGGGCGTTTGGGGATGCGAGTGGATCTAGACGCTGATGACGTGGCTATCGAAGGGCTGCCGCGTTTTCAGCAAGGGTTGTTTCATGCCCGCCGGTTAAGGCAGGCCGGCATTGGCCTGACGGTGCTGGCGGTCGGCGGCTGGATGCTGGCCCTGTTTGTGGCGCTGTTCGCTCCGCTGTCGATCTGGCCGGTAGTGTTGATCAACTGTGCCTCGGCGTTGCTGGTGCTGGTGGCCGGTTTGCAATCGGCGTGGTGGGTCGCCGATTGGCGGGCCATGGCGCTGGAAGAACCAGCGGCACTGTTGATCGAACAGCCGCTGCCACAGGAAGAACCTGGCTGGCTTAACCGCTTGTTCGGCCGTGTCGGTAGCGGCTTGCTGACGCAGATCGGCGCGCCGGTGTTTTGGCTGTGCGGCTGGTCGTTGCTGGCGCTGTTCAGCGTCCTGGAGTTCTGGAACCTGACATTGCCCGCCGCAGCGGTGGGCCAGGCTGCCAGCGTGGGCGCGGCTATCGCTCTGGCGCTGGCGTTCGGCTTGCTGGTGTTTGAACGGCGCATGGCCCAGGAAAGCACCGCCCAATGGCCGGAAGCAGCGCAACTGGCGCAACTGAGCCGGGTGGCGATTATCTGCCTGGTGATCAGTGCGATTTGTCTGTTGTTTGCCGGTGAAGAGTCCGTGTGGCCGTTACGCCTGGCGGTGTTGATCGGCTTGTTGCCGGCCCTGGTGGCGCTGGAGTTTCTGTTACGCGGCCTGCTGTCGCTGTTCAGCCCGCGCCAGGAGCGCCTTGAGCCACGGCTGATGGCGCAGAGTTTTATTGCCGGGATGCTGCGCTGGCCGCCACAACCGTTGCTCGCTTTGCAGCACGAACTGCACAACCGTTTCGGCATCGACCTGCGGCAAATCTGGGCCTTTACCTACATGCGCCGGGCATTCCTGCCGGTGCTGGTGGTGGTGCTGGCCGTAGGCTGGTTGCTGACCGGTGTGCATGAAGTCGCCCTGCAAAGCCGTGGGATTTATGAACGCTTTGGCAAGCCGGTCGAGGTCTTTGGGCCCGGCCTGCATGCCGGTTTGCCGTGGCCGCTGGGCCGCGTGCTGAACGTGGAAAACGGCGTGGTCCATGAACTGGCCACCAGCGTTGGCGAAGCGGCGGCCACCGACGTCGCGCCCGCTGAAGGCCCGGCGCCGTTGATCGCCAACCGCCTGTGGGACGCGAGCCACGTGAATGATAAATCCCAGGTGATCGCCAGCAGCAGCGGCGATAAGCAGAGCTTCCAGATCGTCAATATGGATGTGCGCTTCGTGTACCGCATCGGCCTGACCGACCAGGCCGCGCTCGCGGCCACCTATAACAGCGCCGATGTACCCACGCTGATTCGCAGCACCGCCAGCCGTATCCTCGTCCACGAGTTTGCCTCGCGAACCCTCGACGAATTACTCGGCGAACAACGCAACAGCCTCGCCGATGAAATTGGCCAGGCAGTGCAGGCGGACCTGAAGAAACTCGACAGCGGCGTAGAAATTCTCGCCACCGTGGTGGAAGCCATTCATCCGCCGTCCGGTGCGGCCAACGCCTACCATGCGGTGCAGGCCGCACAGATCGGCGCCCAGGCGCTGATCTCCCGGGAGCGCGGCGCTGCCAGCGAGCAGACCAACCAGGCGTTGCTGCAGGCCAGTACCGCCCGTGACCTGGCCCAAGCCACGGCCCATGAGGTCGGTGCTGGCGCCAAGGCCGCAGACCTGCGCTTCAGCGCCGAACAAAAGGCCTATCAACAAGCTGGCCAGGCCTTTGTGCTGGAGCAGTACCTGAGCCAACTGAGCCAGGGCCTGGCCCACGCCAAATTACTCATTCTTGATCATCGCCTGGGCGCCAGTGGCGCACCGACCATCGATCTGCGTTCCTTTACCTTACCGGCCGACCCTGCGGTGCCGCGTAAAGCCGTTCAATAAGGAGTTCATCTGTTGAGCGCTCATTCTCACGATCACGCAGGCCATGGTCACCACCACGGCCACCATCATCACCATCACGGTGATGAACATGAAGCCGGCCCGTTCCCCTGGCGGCGTATGGGCTGGGCGGTGTTGCTGGTGCTGTTTGCCGTCGCCGCGGCGAGCCTGGTGCAGGTGCGCTCCGGCGAAGCCACGGTGATTACCCGCTTCGGCAACCCGTCGCGGGTGTTGCTGGAGCCGGGCCTGGGCTGGCGCTGGCCGGCGCCGTTTGAAGCGGCGATTCCGGTAGACCTGCGCCTGCGCACCACGTCCAGCGGTTTGCAGGATGTGGGCACCCGCGACGGCCTGCGGATCATCGTGCAGGCCTACGTGGCCTGGCAGGTGCAAGGCGACCCCGACAACGTGCAGCGCTTTATGCGCGCGGTGCAGAACCAGCCGGATGAAGCGGCGCGGCAGATTCGCACCTTCGTCGGCTCGGCGCTGGAAACCACTGCCGCCAGTTTCGACCTGGCCAACCTGGTGAACACCGATGCGAGCCAGGTGCGCATTGCCGATTTTGAAGCGCAGTTGCGCCAGCAGATAGATCAACAATTGCTCACCACCTATGGCGTGCGCGTGGTGCAGGTCGGGGTTGAGCGGCTGACCTTACCCTCGGTGACCCTGGCCGCAACCGTCGACCGCATGCGCGCCGAGCGCGAGACTATCGCCACTGAACGCACCGCCGTAGGCAAACGTGAAGCGGCGCAGATTCGTTCTGCCGCCGAGCGTGATGCGCGGATCGTGCAGGCCGATGCCACGGTGAAAGCCGCCGATATCGAAGCGCAATCCCGGGTGGAAGCCGCGCAGATTTATGGGCGTGCCTACGCCGGGAATCCGCAGCTGTATAACCTGCTGCGCTCCCTCGACACCCTCGGCACCGTGGTTACGCCGGGCACCAAAATTATCCTGCGCACCGACGCTGCACCGTTCCGCGCCTTGGTGGATGGGCCGAAGGATGTTCAGCCATGAGTGAGCGGGAAAGCCTCGACAGCCCGTGGATCCAGGCTGGACGGCTGACGTTCCTGGCGCTGTATGCGGTGACGGTATTGGCCGCGTTGGCGTGGGCGTTTTCCAACGTACGGCAGATCGACCCGCAGAACCGCGCCGTGGTGTTGCACTTCGGCGCGCTGGACCGGATTCAGAATGCCGGGCTCCTATTGGCCTGGCCGCGCCCGTTTGAGCAGGTGATGTTGTTGCCCGCCGCAGACCGGGTGATCGAACGCCGGGTGGAAAACCTGCTGCGTTCCGATGCGGCCACGCAAGCCGATCGCGTGGCCAGTTTTGCCACGCCGCTGAGCGATGCCCTGGCCGGCTCCGGTTACCTGCTGACCGGCGATGCCGGCGTGGTGCAGTTGGATGTGCGGGTCTTCTATAAGGTCACCGAGCCCTACGCCTTTGTGTTGCAGGGCGATCACGTGCTGCCGGCGCTGGATCGGCTGGTCACCCGCAGCGCTGTGGTGCTGACCGCCGCGCGGGATCTGGACACCATTCTGGTTGCGCGCCCCGAGCTGATCGGTGCCGACAACCAGGCCGCCGAACGCCGCGAACGTCTGCGCGGCGATCTGGTGCGCGGCATCAATCAACGCCTGGCTGACCTGGCGTCCACCGGGCTTGGCCTGGGCATCGAAGTCACCCGGGTCGACGTGCAATCGAGCCTGCCGGGTCCGGCAGTCAACGCCTTCAACGCGGTGCTGACTGCCAGCCAGCAAGCCGACAAGGCGGTGGCCAATGCGCGCACCGACGCCGAAAAACTTACCCAGACCGCCAATCAGGACGCCGACCGCGCCGTGCAGGTGGCCCATGCCCAGGCCAGCGAACGCCTGGCCAACGCCCAGGCGCAAACCGCCACCGTCGCCAGCCTGGCCCAGGTCAAAGACCCTGGCCTGTTGCTGCGCCTGTACCGCGAGCGCTTGCCGAAGATTCTCGGCCAGGCCGGTTCCGTCACCACGGTTGACCCTAAAGACGATTCCCACCTGATCATTCAGGGAGCCGAACAATGACTGCCCACGCCGCGCCGATGCTCTCATCGGCCGAACAACGCAGCGCCGCCCGGCAACTGACCCTGGCGATGCTCGCCCTGGGCCTGCTCAGCCTGGGCCTGGTATGGCGCTGGCTGGCGCCGGACCAGACCGGCGTCAGCCAACTGCTGCTGGGCGTCGCCTCGTTGCTGGTGGCGGTGCCGGTGATGCGCTCGGCCTGGTACAGCCTGCGTTATCCGAGCCTGCATGGCATCACCGACCAACTGATCGCCCTGGCCATGCTCGGCGCCTGGGCCACCGGTGACCTGCTGACCGCCGCGCTGCTGCCGATCATCATGATCTTCGGCCATGTGCTGGAAGAGCGCAGCGTTATCGGTTCCCAGGAAGCGATTCATGCCCTTGGCAAACTGACCCGCAGCCATGCGCGCCTGGTGCAGGCTGACGGGACCATTCTGGAAGTCGACAACGGCATCCTGAAGACCGGCGATATCGTCGAGGTTCGCGCCGGTGACCGGGTGCCTGCCGACGGCGTGGTGTTGTCGGGCCAGGCCAGCCTCGACACCGCGCCGATCACCGGCGAATCGGTGCCGCTGGAAGCGAGTGTGGGCGTGCAGGTGTTTGGTGGCGCGATCAACCTCGACGGTTTGTTGCGCCTTGAAGTGACCCGCACCGGTAACGAATCGACGTTGGGCAAAGTCATCGCCCTGATGCAGAGCGCCGAACGTTCCAAGCCGCCAATCACCCGGTTGCTGGAGCGTTACGCCGGCAGTTACATGGTGCTGGTGTTATTGCTGGCGGCGGTGACCTGGTTTGTCACCAATGACGCCCAGGCGATGCTTGCGGTGTTGGTGGCGGCGTGCCCATGTGCATTGGTGTTGTCGGCACCTGCCACGGCAATTGCGGGCATTGCGGTGGCCGCGCGTCACGGCATTCTGATTCGCAGCTCGGCGTTTCTCGAAGAGCTGGCGGACTTGACGTCTCTGGTGGTCGACAAGACTGGCACCCTGACGTTTGGCACCCTGCGTTTGCAGTCCATCGACACCACGGAGCCGGATCGGCAAGTGCTGCTCAATCTTGCAGCCAGTCTCGGCTCAGCCAGCAGCCATCCGGTCAGCCGGGCGTTGGCGGGGTTGGCCACGCAAGAGCAAATGCGGGTGCTGTCGGATATTCGCGAGCGTCAGGGCCTTGGTGTCGTCGCTCAGACAGAGCAGGGCGAAGCCGCTCTCGGTCGGCCGGAGTTGTTTGAGCAACTGGGTATCACGACCACAGCAGTTCCCCATCACGACGGCCCGATTGCCGGGCTGGCGCTGAACGGGCAATTCCTCGCCTGGTTGTTGCTGGCAGACAGCGTCAAGCCGGAAGCCCGCCAGGCGATGAAGGAGCTGCGTGAACTGGGCCTGGGTCGCCAACTGCTGCTGACGGGCGACCGGCAAAGCGTGGCCGACAGCCTGGCGCTGGAAGTGGGTATCAGCGACGTCGAGGCCCAGGCCTTGCCGGAAGACAAACTCAACCGCGTGTTGGGGGAAATCGGCAGCGGTTTCCGGCCGATGGTGGTGGGCGACGGGATCAACGATTCCCTGGCGCTCAAGGCTGGCGTGGTTGGTGTGGCAATGGGCGCGGGCGGGGCGGATATCGCCCTGGCGTCGGCGGATGTGGTGCTGATCGGCAGCGACCTGCGGCGCCTGGGCACGTGCGTACGCTTGAGCCGCCAGTGCCGGCACACGCTGCAGGTCAACGTGATCATCGGCCTGGGCTGGACGCTGGCCATCGTCGTGTTCGCGGCATTCGGCTGGCTGGGCGCGGCGGGGGCGATGATTGCGGCGGTGTTGCACAACCTCAGTACGCTGCTGGTGCTGGGGAATGCGGGGCGCTTGTTGCGGTTTCAGGAGCCGTTGTTGAAACTGGACGAATAAATTTTAGAAATTTTTCAGTCTCGCTGTAACGCCTTGGGGGGACCTCACTCTAGTGCTATGTCGAGACTGAACAATCCGTTCAGACCGGCTCCACTACCGATCATGAGGACTACAAAATGAACTTCAAAAACGCAGTGTCTGGTGCCGCCCTTGCTATCGCCGCCGCTGGTATGTTTGCCGGTGTTGCAACCCAGGTACAGGCGGCTGACGCCCCGGTTCATTGCTATGGCGTCAACGCCTGCAAAGGCCAGAACGACTGCAAGACCAAAGACAACGCTTGCAAAGGCCAGGGCGTTTGCAAAGGTCACGGCTTCCTGTCGATGAGCAAGGCGATGTGCGACCAGAAAGGCGGCACCGTCGGCGAGTAACCGGCCACCGCGTCGAGTGCAACCGCAGCGGGCCCCCCGCCGCTGCGGACACTTTCCCCAGGAGTGTTTTTATGTCCGCCTCCCTTCCGAGTCTGGGTTACGGCCTGGGTCTACGCAGCGAGTACTACCAGCAGATCCTTGAACAATCGCCGGCCGTGGATTGGTTCGAAGTGATCTCCGAGAATTATCTGGTTCAGGGCGGCAAGGCCTTGTACTACCTGGACGCGATCGCCGAGCGTTATCCGTTGGTGATGCACGGTGTGTCCCTGTCCATCGGCGGGCCCCATGCCCTCGATATCGATTACCTGAAACAACTCAAGCAGCTGTCGGAACGCATCCAGCCGGCATGGATTTCCGATCACTTGTGCTGGAGTCGCGGCAACGCGCACCAGTTGCATGACCTGCTGCCGCTGCCCTACACCGAAGAAAGCCTGTACCACGTCGCCGGTCGCGTGCGGCAAGTGCAGGACGTGTTGCAGCGTCCCTTCGTGCTGGAAAACGTCTCCAGCTATGTACGCGCCAAGGCGGACGAGTTTACCGAGTGGGAGTTTCTCAACGCCCTGACCCATCTCACCGGCTGCCAGTTGCTGCTGGACGTGAACAACGTGTACGTCAGCTCGCGCAACCACGGGTTCGATGCCTGGGAATTTATCCGCAACCTGCCGCCCGAAAGTATCCGCCAATTGCACCTGGCCGGGCACATGGATTACGGCGACTACCTGATCGACACCCATGACCACCCGGTATGCGATCCGGTGTGGGCGCTGTATCAGCAGACGCTGGAGCACCTTGGGCCGGTTTCGACGTTGCTGGAGCGTGATGATCATTTCCCGCCGTTCCAAGAGCTGCTCGACGAACTGAGCAAGGCCCGCGAGCTGGGCGCCAGCGCATTGGACAGGAGGGCGTTATGCGCCTGATCGATTGGCAATTGGCGTTTGAACAGCAGTTGCTGGCAGAGACGTTCACCGCCGACAACCGCTTCAGCGCCACCCTGATCGGTGGCCCGACCCTGGATGTAGAGACGGGCCTGGCGATTTACCACAACGCCTATCACGCACGGTTGCAGGAAGTGTTGCGCGATGACTTCAGCGCCATCTGGTATTGGCTGGGGGACGAGGAGTTTGCAGCGTTGGGTTCGGCCTATATCCGCCGCTATCCCTCGGCCCACTACAGCCTGCGCTGGTTTGGCGAGCGTTTTCCCGGGTTTATCCTCGAGCATTACGCCGGCCAAGGCGCGCCGTTGGCCGAGCTGGCGCGGCTGGAATGGGCCTTCACCCTGGCCTTTGATGCGCCGCAGGGCGAGCCGTTGGCCCTGCAAGACATGGCCACGCTGCCGCCTGAAGACTGGCCCGGGTTGCAGGTGCAACTGGCCCCGTCGGTGCAGCAAGTAGCGTGTGACTTCAACAGCCTGGGTATCTGGCGCGCGAGCAAGGGCGAGTGGGACTTTCCCGGCAGCGAGGCCTTGCCGTTGGCGCAGGTCTGCCTGGTCTGGCGCCACGACAATGTGTGCCAATACCGTAGCCTGGAACCGGCGGAAGCCAGCGCGCTGACGGGCATGGTCAGCACTGGCTGGAACTTTTCCGAACTGTGCGCCGAGTTGGCAGTCACTTACCAGGAGGGCGCGCCATTGCAAGCGGTTACCTGGCTGAAACAGTGGGTCCAGGACGGTTTGCTCCAGCGGCGGGCACCATAGAAAAGGGCTATTGTTTCGATAGCCTGCTAATTTTTCTGTGAATGGTCTACCCTCATTTCAGACGTCTGAAACAAGGGGGGACTACTCATGCTCGCGCAACTTCCACCGGCCTTACAGAATCTCAAGCTACCGCTGCGTCTTCGACTCTGGGACGGCCATGAATTTAACCTGGGCCCGGATCCCAGCGTCACCATTGTGGTCAAGGACCCCATGATGGTTTCAACGCTCAGCCATCCAACGCTCGACTCACTGGGCGAAGCCTTCGTCGAGGGCAAACTGGAGCTGGAAGGCTCCATTTCCGAAGTGATCAGGGTGGTCGACGAGTTGAGTCATGCCCTGGTTGAGGACGAGGAGGACACTCGTCCGGTGCGCTCGATCCACGACAAGGCCACTGACGCAGCCGCTATTTCCTACCATTACGACCTGTCCAACGAGTTCTACCAGCTTTGGCTGGACCGTGACATGGCCTATTCCTGCGGGTATTTCGAGACCGGCAGCGAATCCCTCGATCAAGCCCAACAAGACAAATTCCGCCACCTGTGCCGCAAACTGCGGCTGCAGCCGGGCGAGTATTTGCTCGATGTGGGCTGCGGTTGGGGCGGGCTGGCGCGGTATGCCGCGCGGGAATTCGGGGTCAAGGTGTTCGGCATCACCCTGAGTAAGGAGCAGCTGGAGCTGGCCCAGGAGCGAGTGAAAGCCGAAGGCCTGGAAGATCAGGTGGAGCTGACGCTGCTGGACTACCGCGACCTGCCCCAGGATGGCCGCTTCGACAAAGTGGTGAGCGTGGGGATGTTTGAACACGTCGGCCACGCCAACCTGGCGGAGTACTGCAAGATTTTGTACGGCGCGGTGCGTGAGGGCGGCCTGGTGATGAACCATGGCATTACCGCCAAGCACACCGATGGCCGGCCTGTGGGCCGTGGCGCCGGGGACTTTATCGAGCGCTATGTGTTTCCCAATGGCGAGCTGCCGCACCTGGCGATGATGACCGCCGAGATCAGCGAAGTCGGGCTGGAAGTGGTCGACGTCGAAAGCCTGCGCCTGCACTACGCGCGCACGCTGGATCACTGGAGCGAGCGCCTGGAAGACAACCTGGAAGCGGCGGGCAAGATGGTGCCGGAGCAAGCCTTGCGCATCTGGCGGCTGTACCTGGCCGGCTGTGCCTATGCGTTTGCCCGGGGCTGGATCAACCTGCACCAGATTCTGGCGGTGAAACCCCATGCCGATGGTAGCCATGAGCTGCCGTGGACGCGGGATGACCTGTATCAGTAAGCAGTGGCACCGGTGATCTAAATGTGGGAGCAAGCCCGCTCCCACATTTGGTTCGGTGCAAGCCTTACAAAATTGGAGAAATAAGCCGCGCGACCCGCATGCCCAGTTGTTGCAGGCGATGGGTCTGGCGGCTTTCTTCCTGGCTGATTTCATGGGCCAGGGCGAAGTCATCCAGCAACATATGCTCCACCTGACTGGCGAAGGTGTCATCCACCGTCAGCAACATCACTTCGAAATTCAGCCGGAATGAACGGTTATCCAGGTTCGCACTGCCGATGGCGCTGATTTCACTGTCCACCAACACCACTTTCTGATGCAGGAACCCCGGCGTGTAGCGGAATACCCGCACCCCGGCGCGCACGGCTTCGATCGCGTACAGGCTGGAGGCCGCGTACACGATGCGGTGATCGGGCCGCGACGGCAGCAGCAGGCGTACATCGACCCCGCGCAACACCGCCAGCCTGAGTGCGGAAAACACCGCTTCATCGGGAATGAAATACGGGCTGGTGATCCACACCCGCTCGGTCGCCGCATGAATCGCCTCGACGAAAAACAGCGAGCACGTCTCGTAGGGATCCGCCGGGCCGCTGGCCAGCAACTGGCAGAGCACGCCGTCATCGGGATAGGTGTCCGGCAGCAGCAGCGGCGGCAGCTCGCGCGCGGCCCAGAACCAGTCCTCGGCAAACGATTCCTGCAAGCACGCCACCACCGGGCCGCTGACCTGCACATGGGTGTCGCGCCACGGCGCCAGGGGCGGCTTCTTGCCCAGGTATTCATCGCCGACGTTATGCCCGCCGACAAACCCGGTAATGCCATCGACCACCACGATCTTGCGGTGGTTACGGAAGTTGACCTGGAAGCGGTTTAGCCAGCCACTGCGCGTGGCGAAGGCCTTGACCTGCACCCCGGCGTCCCGCAGCGACTGCACATAACGATGGGGCAGGGCATGGCTGCCGATACGGTCATACAGGACGAAAATCGCCACGCCTTCGGCGGCCTTTTCCTTGAGCAACGTGTGCAACCGGCGGCCGAGTTCGTCGTCATGAATGATGAAGAACTGGAACAAGACGGCCGTCTTCGCGGAACGGATGGCTTCGAAAATCGCGCTGAACGTGGCCTCGCCATTGATCAGCAAGCGCACCTGATTGTTCGCCAGGCACGGCATGCGCCCCAGCTTGGGCATGGCCCGCAGTGACGCATAGGCTTGGGAGTTGCGCGCGGCCAGTGCTTCTTCGACCCACGGGCGCCAGTTCAGCTCGGTAATCGCTTTGTGCATTTCCTGGTTGGCCTGGCGCCGCGCCTGGATGTAGGCGTCGAAGGTGCTGCGGCCGAAGATCAGGTAGGGAATCAGCGTCAGGTAAGGGATGAACATCAGCGACAAGGCCCAGGCAATCGAGCCTTGGGCGGTCCTGACGGTCAGCACCGCATGGATGGCGGCAAGGGTGCCCAGAAAATGCAGGGTGGCGATGAAATAGGCGAGCAGGTGCGGGCCAAAGAAATCCATGGACAACGGTACTCCTGACAAACAAGTGCCTAACAGACCATGTTCGGCCACGAATGTCGCTATTTTATTTGCTGTGCAACACTGGCGCTTTTGCGGCGTCTAACGCCGACAATTACCCAGGAGTTACCCGATGAATGCTCGTCTGCTTGGTTTGGCCATGGTTGTTGGTTTAACGCTGCCCGTGGCGGCGCAAGCGCAGATGTTGGCGCCGGGCTTGTGGGAATTGACCACCAGCAACATGAAGGTCGATAACCAGGACCTGCCGGACTTGTCGCTGATCCTCGGTCAGCTCAAGCAACAGATGACTCCCGAACAACGGGCCATGCTTGAGAAGCAAGGCATCACCATGGCCGGCAAAGGCGTGCAGGTGTGCCTGACACAAGCCCAGGTAGCGTCCGACTCCATCCCGCTGACCGACCCGCAATCGGGCTGCAAACAGGAAGTGACGGACAAGACCGGCAACCAGTGGAAATTCCGCTTCAGCTGCCCGAAAGCCCAGGGCACCGGCGTGGCGACGTTCCAGAGCCAGCAGGAGTTCACCACCACGGTTAACGGTACTTTCAACGCCACCGGCGTGCAGCAGAAGGGCAGCCTGGACACTCACGCGCAGTGGCTGGGCAGCAACTGCGGTACGGTCAAACCCCGCGCTTAAGAACAACCGCACCAAAGTGTGGGAGCTGGCTTGCCTGCGATTGCATCACCTCGGGTTTACTGAGAAACCGAGTCGCCCGCATCGCAGGCAAGCCAGCTCCCACAGTGGGTTGGGTTGCCGGCCCCAATCCTTGTCAGCGCTGAAAATGCAGCGGCAACCCCTGGCAACTGTCGTGCACGCGCCCGTCGTGCCAGGCCAGATGGCCGGAGACCAGCGTGGTGCTGACGCTGTGCCGGAAGCTGCGCTCGGCAAAGGGCGTCCAGCCGCAGCGCGCCAGGATAGGCTCGCTGCTGACGGGCTTGCCGAGGGGCTCGGGTTTGATCAGCACCAGGTCGGCCCAATAACCTTCCCGCAGGTAGCCACGGTCGGGGATCGCAAACAGGTCCGCGACGCGATGGCTGGTTTTCGCCACCAGGGTGGTCAGCGGCAACACGCCGTCAGCCACCAACTCCAGCAGTGCCGGCAGGGCGTGTTGCACCAGCGGTAAGCCCGACGGCGCCTCTCGATACGGCAGCTGTTTTTGCGCCCAGGTGTGGGGCGCATGGTCACTGCCGATCACATCCAGACGGTCACTCAACAATGCCAGGCGCAGGGCGTTGCGGTCGGCGCGTGTCTTGATCGCCGGGTTGCATTTGATCTGGTGGCCGAGGCGCGCGTAATCGCGGTCATCGAACAATAAGTGGTGCAGGCAGACCTCCGCGGTGATGCGTTTTTCCGCCAGGGGCTTGTCTTCGAACAGCACCAACTCCCGCGCGCTGGTGATGTGCAGCACATGCAGGCGCGTGCCATGCCGCTTGGCCAGTTCCACCGCCAAAGACGACGAGCGATAACAGGCCTGCGCATCGCGGATCAGCGGATGCGCCACGGCGGGGATGTGGTCGCCAAAGCGTTCGCGCATCCGCTGCTCGTTGGCGTGGATGCTGGGCGTGTGCTCGCAGTGGGCCAGGAGAATGGTCGGCACCTCGGCGAACAGGCGCTCGAGAATCTTCGGGTCATCTACCAGCATATTGCCGGTGGAGGCGCCCATGAACACTTTGACGCCGGCGACTTCACGCGGGTCCAGCGCGGCCACGGTGTCGAGGTTGTCGTTGCTCACCCCAAAGTGAAAGCCATAGTTGGCCACCGAATGCAGGGCGGCACGGCGTTTCTTGTCGGCCAGGGCTTCCAGGTTCAGGGTGGCCGGGCTGGTGTTGGGCATGTCCATGAAACTGGTGATGCCCCCGGCCACCGCCGCGCGGGACTCGCTGTAGAAGCTGCCTTTGTCCGGCGCGCCCGGCTCTCGGAAATGCACCTGGTCGTCGATCATCCCGGGCAACAGCCACTGGCCTTGGGCGTCGATTTCCACCGGGGCATTTACGTTGTCGATGCTGCTGGCGATCTTCTCGATGCGGCCATTGGCGACCAGCAGGTCGGCCTCGAATGCCTGGCCTTCGTTTACCAGGCGGGCGTTGCGGATCAGCAGGCGGCTCATGGTCAGAACTCGTTTTGCAGGGCTTTGTAACCCAGCACCAGGTCGACGTTAGTGCGCGCCACGTCTTCGGAAAACTCCGAAGCGCTGACGCTCACCGGCGGGAACTGGGACAGGTCGGTATTGGGGCCGATGCGGGTGGTGGAGGGCACGTAGAACGCGGCGGGCAAATCGCGGCCGTCGACCACGGAGTTGTGCCGCACCACGCAGCCGTCGCCGACCACGCAGTTGAACAGCACGCTGTTGAAGCCGATAAACACCCGGTTACCGACGGTGCACGGGCCGTGGACGATGGAGCGGTGGGCAATGGAGGTGAACTCGCCGATGGTCACGGCGGCGCCGGATTTGGAGTGGATGACCACGCCGTCCTGGATATTCGAATTGGCGCCGATGGTGATCGGGTCCATGTCGCCGTTGGCGTTGACTTCGTCGGCGCGGATCACCGCGTAGGGGCCGACAAATACGTTCTCGCCGATGATCACCTTGCCGCAGATGATCGCGGTTTTGTCGACGTAGGCCGATTCGGCAATCACGGGCAGGTCGCCGGAAGGGTTCTTGCGGATCATGGGTCAGGTTCCTTGAGGGGCGCGGTGATGATGTGTACGTGGCTGCCTTCGATGGCGTTGTAGAAACAGGTGGGCCGGCCCGTGTGGCAGGCCGGGCCTTGCTGGTCGACGATCAGCAGCACGGCGTCGCCGTCGCAATCCAGGCGCGCCTCCACGAGCTGTTGCCGGTGGCCGGAGCTTTCGCCCTTGCGCCACAGTTGCTGGCGCGAGCGGGACCAGTAGCAGACCTGCCCGGTGGCCAGGGTTTCGTCGAGGGCCCGGCGGTTCATCCAGGCCAGCATCAACACCTCGCCGCTGCCGTGTTGCTGAGCGATGGCGGCAATCAGGCCATCGCTGTTCCACGGCAGGGCGTCGAGCACGCTAGCGAGTGGAAAGCGGCTGCCGAGGGCAGCCTTTTCCAGGTCGAGCATGCTCAGGGTCATGGCTTGCTCAGGGCCGCGCACAGGGTGTTGAGGTTGTATTCGAACAGGCCGGTAAAGGTGCTGGCCGGGCCTTCTGCGGCGAGGGCGTCGGAGTACAGGGTGCCGCCGATTTGCGCGCCACTTTCGTCAGCGATCTGCTTGAGCAGGCGCGAATCCTTGATGTTTTCCATGAACACGGCCTTGACCTTGTCCTTGCGGATCTGGGTGATCAGCGTGGCGACTTCGGCGGCAGACGGTTCACGTTCGGTGGACAAACCCTGAGGCGACAGGAACTCGATACCGTAGGCCTGGCCCAGGTAACCGAAGGCGTCATGGGACGTCACGATGCGGCGGTTACCCGGTGGCAGGGCGCCGAACTTGGCCTTGGCTTCCGCCAGCAGGCGGTAGATTTCTTTCAGGTACACCTGGCTGTTGTGCTCGTAGTCCGCCTTGTTGGCCGGGTCGGCAGCGATCAGCGCCTTGGTGATGTTGTTTACGTAGATAACGGTGTTCGCCAGGTTGTGCCAGGCGTGTGGGTCGGGAATGGTTTCGCCGTCTTCTTCCATGGTGTGGGACAACACGCCTTTACTGGCGGTGACCACAGTCGCCTTGGTCTCGGTGCTGGTGACCAGTCGATCCAGCCACGGCTCGAAGCCCAGACCATTTTTGATGATCACCTTGGCCTTGAGCAGGGCCTTGGCGTCGTCTGGCGTTGGTTCGTAGGTATGGGCGTCGGCGTCGGGTCCGACCATGTTGCTGATCTGGATATGATCGCCACCGACCTGGTGGGTCATGTCGTCAAGAATACTGAAGCTGGTAACCACCTGAAGCTTGTCGGCAGCCTGGGCCGTCGCGAACGACAGCGGCAGCAACACACTGAACAGCACGAGTAGAGCGCGCATCGGGAAACACCTCATTGGGATGTAAGCAAAGGCGGGCGGCGCAGCAAGCCGTGCACCGGACCGAAGACCACGGACAGCAGGTACAAGCCGCCAGCCACCAGCACAATCGCCGGGCCGCTGGGCAGCGAGTAGTAGAACGACAACAACAAGCCAAGCCACACCGACAGGCATCCCAGCACCGCCGATATCGCGATCAACACCGGCAGGCGCCGGCTCCAGAAGCGTGAAGCAATCGCCGGCAACATCATCAAGCCGACCACCATCAGGGCGCCGATGGCCTGGAAACCGATCACCAGGTTCAGCACCACCAGGGTCAAAAACAGACCGTGGGCCAGCGGGCCGAGGCGGCTGACGGTTTGCAGGAACAGCGGATCGAGGGTGTCCAGCAGCAGCGGCTTGTAGATCACCACCATGGCGATCAGGCTGAAGCCCGAGACCCAGAGCATGCCGGTGAGGGTCGGGCCGTCGACCGCCAGGGCCGAGCCGAACAGCAGGTGCAGCAGGTCCAGGCGCTTGCCGGCGAGGCCGAGGATCAGCACGCCGCTGGCCAGGGAAATCGGGTAGATGGCGGCGAGGCTGGCGTCTTCCTTCAGCCCTGTGCGGCGGGTGATCCAGGCGGCGAGGCCGGCCATGCTCAGGCCGGCGCCCAGGCCACCGATGGTCAGCGCGGGCAGGCTCAGGCCGGCAAACCAGAAGCCCAACGCGGCGCCAGGCAGGATGCCGTGGGACACCGCGTCACCGATCAGGCTCATGCGGCGCAGGATCAGGAACACCCCCAGCGGCGCGGTGCTGCACGCCAATACCAGACCGCCGAGAAGCGCGCGGCGCATAAAAACAAAGTCGAGAAACGGCATCCACAAATGAGCGGCGAAGTGCATCAGGCCACCTGCATGTGCGGCTGTGGGCGGATCAGTTCTTTGCTGGAGCCGAACACGCAGCCACTGCTTTTGATCTGCACCACTTGCTGGGTGTGCTGGCGGACGGAGCCGAGGTCATGGCACACCACGACCACCGTGCGGCCTTCTTCGTGCCAGGCATGGATGTGTTTCCAGCACAGCGCCTGGCCGTCTTCGTCGAGGGCTGCGTGGGGTTCGTCCAGCAGCAACACCGGCGACTCGGCCAGGCTCATGCGGGCGAGCAGGGCGCGTTGCAGTTCACCACCCGACAAGGCCATCAACGGCCGATGCTCCAGGCCACTGAGGCACCAATCTTCGAGCACGGCGTTCAAGCGTTCGGTGCGTTGTTGCGGGGTTTGCTTGCTGCCCCAGAACCCGGCGGCCACCAACTCTTGCAGGCTGATGGGGAACTGGCGGTCGAGGTTCTGTTGCTGGGGCAGGAACGACAGCCCACCGCGGCGTGGAACATCAATCGTCACTTTCCCGGCCAGGGGTTTCTGCAGGCCGGCGATGACTTTCAGCAGGCTGCTTTTACCAGTGCCGTTGGCGCCGATGATGCCGGTGAGGCTGCCTTTTTCCAGGGAGAAATCGATAGCCGGGGTGAGTGGTTGGCCGGGGGCGCCCCAGCGCAAGGCGGTGCAGGTGATCATTCGGAAGGTCTCGTCCAGCGGCTTTCAGCGACGGCATCGTGCGCGTGCAGGCTTTCGGCGTGGATCACTTTCAAGTGGAAGGCTTTGACTGCATCCGAGCGTTTCAAGGCGAGGTTGAGGCGGCGGGCGGCGTCTTCGCAGAACATCAGGTTCTGCCCGTTGGCCAGGGCGAAGGCTTGTTCGTCCGCGCGCTTTACGGCGGTTTGTACGGCGGTGCCGAGGGCGGCTTCGGTCTCGTCGATCAGTTGTTTCAACGGCAGTGTTGGTTGATCGCCCTCAAGGCGGATCTGCAACAGTGCACTGCTGCGTTGGCTGTGGGGCGTGGCGACGATGCCGTTGGCGCTGCCCAGCCAGGTCAGCACGTCTTCGTGTTGCAGCGGCGTGTTGGCAAAGTCTTCGATAAATTGCTGCTGAATCAATTGCCTGGCGAGGGCAGCCGAGCATGGGCAGGTTGAAGAGTAGGTAACGTCAATTTTTAGTTCCACGTGGAACATCTGGTTTTCCAGGCGCGCTTCGATGCTCACCGGATAGCTTTTCCAGCCGGCCAATGGGCTGACCAACGCGGGACGTTTCAGCAGCAGGTCTGCATGAATTCGCAGGTAGGCATTTGTGGATAAACCTTCATGACTGTCGAGAAAACGTTGCAATACACTGCGCAGCAGTGCTGGCGAAAGCGGCTGCTGTTCAAGCATCTCCAGCGCCAGGTAAAGCCGCGACATATGAATACCTCGGGCCTCACCGTCGTCCAGGCTAACGCCGGCATCGGCTTTGGCGCTGAGGCGCTGGCCGTCGATCTGAATGGGCAGGGCAATGCCGCACATGCCCACCCAATCGAGCGGCAAGGCTTGGCGTGAAGCCTGCGCGGCGATATCGGGCAGAGTCAGCGCGTTCATGAGCAGGTCCATCGTTGGAAATAAAAAGACATGTTATATTATTACTATTGAGTCGACGAAAGTTTTTCTGCTCTGTCTTTTATTCAGTCATGTCGAGTACGGAAGCTCCTTTATTTGCGGTGTAAGTCATGCACAGACGTCAACTCCTCAACCTGCTGCTGGCCAGTGCGGTGTTTACCTTGCCCTTGGGCGTGTCTGCCGCGCAGATCCGCAATGCACGGCTGTGGCGTTCGGATAACAAGCTGCGGCTGGTGCTGGACCTCAGCGGCCCGGTGCAATACAAGACCTTTACCCTGACCGCGCCGGAGCGGTTGATCATTGATTTGAGCGGCGCGAAGCTGACCGGGGATTTCAGCCAACTGGCCCTGACCAACAGCGGCATTACCTCGATTCGCTCGGGGCACTTTGGCCAGGGTGATACGCGGATCGTGCTGGATCTGAAGGCGCCGATGCAGCTCAACAGCTTTCTGCTGCCGCCGCAGGATGGCCAGGGCCACCGCCTGGTGCTGGACCTGACCAGTGCCACTCACGCACCTCAGCAAATCGCGGCAGCGCCGGCGGCCTTGGCTGCACCCTTGGCGGCACCCGTGGACAAGGCGCATCCGAAACGCGACATCATCGTGGTGGTCGACCCCGGCCATGGTGGCAAGGACCCGGGCGCTATCGGCTCGAAGGGCCAGCGCGAAAAAGACGTGGTGCTGTCCATCGCCCAACTGCTAGCCAAGCGTCTGAAGCGCGAGAAGGGCTTTGATGTGAAGCTGGTGCGCAACGACGACTTCTTCGTGCCGCTGCGTAAACGCGTGGACATCGCCCGCCAGCACAAGGCCGACATGTTTATCTCGGTGCACGCCGATGCAGCGCCACGGCTGACGGCGTCCGGCGCTTCTGTCTATGCGTTGTCGGAAGGTGGCGCGACGTCCGCCACCGCGCGGTTCATGGCGCAGCGGGAAAACGGCGCCGACCTGTTGGGCGCCACCACCTTGCTCAATCTCAAGGACAAGGATCCGATGCTGGCCGGGGTGATTCTCGACATGTCGATGAACGCCACCATCGCCTCCAGCCTGCAACTGGGCAGCTCGGTGCTGGGCAGCCTGCAAAGCATCACCACGCTGCATCAAAAGCGCGTGGAACAGGCCGGTTTTGCGGTGCTCAAGTCGCCTGACGTGCCGTCGATCCTGGTGGAAACCGGGTTTATCTCCAACACCCAGGACGCCCAGCGGCTGGTCACCGCACGCCATCAACAGGCGGTGGCAGACGGTTTATTTGAAGGGCTGAAAAACTACTTCCAGAAGAACCCGCCGATGAACAGCTACATGGCCTGGGTTCAGGAACAGAAGAATGGCCAGGTCTAACAGCCGGTAATCCGGCTACAGGTGAACTTGGCGCTGGCGCCACCCGAACTGGAAAACCGGTTGAGGGTGGTCCAGCCCACTCGCCGCGTGTAGCCCACCCACGCTTCACCATCGGACGCCAACCCGGTAAAGAACGTCAGTTGCCCGTAGCGGCTGCTGGTCTGTGCCCAATAGCGTTTGCCGATCACCTCAAAACCCCGCAAATACGTAGTGCTGCCTGCCGTCGCGACGCTGTAGGCGTTGCCCTGCGCGTCGACGCACGCCAGCAGGTTGGCGCTGCGGGTGCAGTTGGCCAGCAGGCTGGGTCCTTGGGCGTTAGCCTGGCCCGCCACGATCAGCAACACAGCGCACAACAGGTATTTCATAGAGGCTCTCGGGGCGTTAGTCGGCTGCAAGCATTGCGCCCTTCGTCAGTGCGGGCAAGGGGGATTGGCTTATTTGCACTGTTATACTATAACATTAAAAAACAGCCTGACCCGTGAACCCTCTCCGATGACCGAACAAGACCTTCTCGCCCAACCGTCCGCGGATTACATGAATGACGCCCAGCAAGGGTTCTTCCGCGAGCTGTTGCTGGCCCAGCGCACTGAGCTGCAAACGCGCATCGACGCTGAATTCATGGTACTGCGCGAACAGGAACCCAACAGCGACCCCGCCGATGTCGGCAGTGCTGAAGAACAGCGCCAATGGCAACTGCGCCTGTTGGAGCGCGAAAAGAAGCTGTTGGACAAGATCGACGAAGCCCTGGAGCACCTGGCCCGCGGCGAATACGGCTGGTGCCGCGAAACCGGCGAGCCCATCGGCCTCAAGCGCCTGTTGCTGCGCCCCACGGCCACCCTGTGTATCGAAGCCAAAGAACGTGAAGAGCTGCGCGAACGCCATCAACGGGCGATTTGACCGGCCAACCCTGATGAGGAACACCTGATGCCCAATCGTCTCCCCGTTACTGTGCTGTCCGGATTTCTCGGCGCCGGTAAAAGCACGCTGCTCAACTACGTCCTGCGCAACCGCGAAAACCTGCGGGTGGCGGTGATCGTCAACGACATGAGTGAAATCAACATCGACGGCAGTGAGGTCCAGCGCGACGTCACCCTCAATCGCTCAGAAGAAAAACTGGTAGAGATGAGCAACGGCTGCATCTGCTGCACCTTGCGCGAAGACTTGCTGGAAGAGGTCGGAAAGCTCGCCAAGGAAGGTCGGTTTGATTACCTGTTGATCGAATCCACCGGCATCTCCGAACCGCTGCCGGTGGCCGAAACCTTTACCTTCCGTGATGAGGAAGGCCAGAGCCTGGCAGACATCGCCCGGCTCGACACCATGGTCACCGTGGTCGACGGCATGAACTTCCTGCTCGACTACCAGGCTGCCGAAAGCCTGGCGTCCCGGGGCGAAACCCTGGGCGAGGAAGACGAGCGCTCGATCACCGACCTGCTGATCGAGCAGATCGAATTTGCCGACGTGATTTTGATCAGCAAGATCGACCTGATCAGCAGCAGCGAGCGCCAGGAGTTGATGGCGATCCTCGAACGCCTGAATGCCCAGGCGGAAATCATCCCGATGGTCATGGGCGAAGTGCCGCTGGCGAAGATCCTCAATACCGGTCGTTTCGACTTCGAGCGCGCTTCCCAGGCGCCGGGCTGGTTGCAGGAACTGCGGGGCGAGCATGTGCCGGAAACCGAAGAGTACGGCATCGCCTCCACCGCCTATCGTGCCCGCCGCCCGTTCCATCCACAGCGGTTTTTCGACTTTATCGATCGGCCCTGGGTGAATGGAAAACTGCTGCGCTCCAAGGGCTTTTTCTGGCTGGCCAGTAAACACCAGGACGCCGGTAGCTGGTCCCAGGCCGGCGGCCTGATGCGCCATGGTTTTGCCGGGCGCTGGTGGCGTTTCGTGCCGAAAACCCAGTGGCCACAGGACGAGGAAGGTATCGCCGCGATCATGAAAAACTGGCAATTGAGCACTGGCGATTGCCGCCAGGAACTGGTGTTTATCGGGCAGAACATCGACTTCGCGCAGATGAGCGCCGAGCTCGACGCCTGCCTGCTGACCGACGATGAAATGGCCACGGGTGTCGAAGGCTGGCGCTTGTTGGCTGATCCCTTTGGCCCTTGGTTCGACGAGGCAGCCTGATGCTGGCACCGACCCTGAAACTGCGCCCGGTGATTCGCCAGATCCACGGCGAAACCCCGGCCGTGCTCACGGATATCCTTGAGGACGGCGTAAACCTTGCCGTGTGGCAGCGCCAGTTGCCTCTGCATATCGCCGAGTTTGGCGCGTTGCTGGTGGCGCTCAACGAGCCGCTG
The DNA here is from genome assembly GCF_000242655.1 of Pseudomonas sp. PAMC 25886. Taxonomy (NCBI): domain Bacteria; kingdom Pseudomonadati; phylum Pseudomonadota; class Gammaproteobacteria; order Pseudomonadales; family Pseudomonadaceae; genus Pseudomonas; species Pseudomonas sp. PAMC 25886. The sequence continues at coordinate 84,905 of NZ_AHHC01000022.1, read as the reverse complement.
GCCGAGTCGCTGGTGGTTGAGCTGAACACTGAAGACGCCGCGCCCAACTTGCAGGACTTCGCAGCAGGCTGCCGAGACCTTGAAGGCTACGAAGGCTTTATTGCCGATGTGTCGTGGCTGATCAGCGCCTTTGCCTGTTTGCTGGGTGCCAAGCGCATCGGCGTGCGTTTGCGGTTGTTGGACAAGGCCATGTGCCCGCGTTTTCACGTGGACCACGTACCGGTGCGGCTGATCACCACCTACGCCGGCATCGGCAGCCAGTGGTTGCGCGAAGGCGTGATGGAGCGGCGGCACCTGAGCCAGGCGAGTGCGGAGCCGCAAGAGCGCATTGAGCAAATCCACTGTGGTGAAGTGGCCTTGCTCAAAGGCGAAAAATGGCACGGCAACGAAGGTTTTGGCCTGATCCATCGCTCGCCGCCGCTGCCAGCGGATGAGCGACGGTTGATTCTGACGCTGGATTGGTTGGCGTAACCGGGTAGGATCAAACCTCTCTACACGGTCTGAATGATGCCCGCCATGCTGCAGAACATACCCACCCACGTGATTGCCGGGCCCTTGGGCGCCGGCAAGACCAGCCTGATCAAGCATCTGCTGGCCCAGCGTCCGGCCAACGAGCGTTGGGCAGTGTTGATCAATGAATTCGGGCAGATTGGCCTGGATGCCGCGTTGCTGACACGTGATGACGACGGTATTGCCCTTGGTGAAGTGGCGGGTGGCTGCCTGTGCTGCGTCAACGGGGCGCCTTTCCAGGTAGGGCTGGGCCGTTTGTTGCGTAAGGCCCAGCCCGACCGGCTGTTTATCGAGCCGTCCGGGTTGGGGCATCCGGCGCAGTTGCTCAAGCAACTGCGGGAAGCGCCCTGGCAGCAGGTGCTGGCGGTGCAGCCCTGCGTTCTGGTGCTCGACGCCCAGGCGTTGGCGGCGGGTAAGCCCCTGCCTGAGGCCCAGCGTGAAGCCTTGGCCAGTGCCGGGCTACTGGTATTAAACAAGAATGAAACCCTGAGTGACGCGCAGCGCTTGGCGGTTCAAGGGCAATTGCCTGACCGGCCGATTTATTGGACGCAGCAGGCGCAGTTGCCCCTGGCGCAATTACCGGGGTTGAACGCACAAGCCGCAGCGGCTGTGGATAACTTCGAGGTGCCCAAGGGTGTGGGGCAAATGCCGGCAATCTGGACGGACCCTGCATTGCCGATCTGCCTCAGCCAAGGTCAGGAAGGTGGCTGGAGCATTGGCTGGCGCTGGCATCCTGGCCAACAATTCGACCGACGGCGCCTTCAAAACTGGCTGGCGTCGTTGGCCTGGCGCCGGGCGAAGCTGGTTATCCACAGCCTGGAGGGCTGGGTGTCGGCCAACGCTGTGGATAACGCCCCGTTAGCCTGGCAACCCAGCGAGTGGCGCCGGGATTCGCGTATCGAATTGATCTTCAGTGAAGCGCAGGATGTTGCGCAATTGCAGGACGCGTTAGCCGCTTGCCGTCAGTGACGGGTCTTGCTGTTGCCGTGCTCCTGGCGCCACTGGCTGAGCTCGATGATCTCGGCGCTGGGCAGCGGCGTCTTGATCTCGAACGGGTAGGGCGCCAGCTCGATTTGCGCGCTGTGGGCGCCGAATTGGGTGATGGTCCCCGGGTGCCGCGCTTCGCCGGTCACGGTGAATTCGAAGTTGTAGATTCGCGCCAGGCGCCGCCGACCGCTGGCATCCTTCACAAAACCGATGCGCTTCAATGCCACAGCGCCATCGAGCAGCTCGATGTCGAGCTTGGCGCAGTGCTGCTTGACCCGTTCCAGCGCCCGCTCGCGCAGGCCGTGGTTGTGCCACAGCCAGGCAGCACCGGTCGCCAGCAGCATCAGCACGAAGATATTTCCGAGGGTCAGCATTCGATGAACTCCAACAAAGTATGGCCAGCTTAACTGCGTCTCCGGTCTGTCGTACAGGCCGCGTTTAGTCGCATACTGCGCAGCCAGAATTTCAACGGCTTTACGGAAATCCCCTGCATGAAACGTACGCCCCATCTGCTTGCGATCCAGTCTCATGTGGTCTTTGGCCACGCCGGAAACAGCGCCGCCGTGTTCCCCATGCAACGGGTCGGGGTGAACGTGTGGCCGCTCAATACCGTGCAGTTCTCCAACCACACTCAGTATGGTCAGTGGGCGGGAGAAGTGTTGGCGCCGCAGCAAATTCCTGCGCTGGTGGAAGGCATTGCGGCGATTGGCGAGCTGGGCAACTGTGATGCGGTGCTGTCAGGTTACCTGGGCAGCGCGGCCCAGGGCCGGGCGATTCTTACCGGCGTGGCGCGGATCAAGGCGATCAACCCCAAGGCCCTGTACCTGTGCGACCCGGTGATGGGCCATCCGGAAAAAGGCTGCATCGTGCCCCAGGAGGTCAGCGACTTTCTGCTGGACGAAGCGGCAGCCATGGCCGACTTCCTGTGCCCCAACCAGCTGGAGCTGGACAGCTTTGCCGGGCGCAAGCCGCAGTCGCTGTTCGATTGCCTGGGCATGGCCCGTGCTTTGTTGGCCCGTGGGCCGAAAGCGGTGCTGGTCAAACACCTGGATTACCCCGGCAAACTGCCGGACGGCTTCGAGATGTTGCTGGTGACGGCCGAAGGCAGCTGGCACCTGCGCCGGCCACTGCTGGCGTTCCCGCGCCAGCCAGTGGGCGTGGGTGACCTGACGTCGGGCCTGTTCCTGGCGCGGGTGTTGTTGGGCGAAAGCCTGGTGGCGGCCTTTGAGTTCACGGCCGCGGCGGTGCACGAAGTGCTGTTGGAAACCCAGGCGTGCGCCAGCTATGAGTTGGAACTGGTGCGCGCTCAGGACCGGATTGCCCATCCGCGGGTACGCTTTGAGGCAACGCCCATAGGGCTGTAGGCAAATTCCTGATTGAGCAAGGCAAAGGGCGTCCGGTAGTATCGGCCGTCTTTTTGCCCCCGCGTTCATCAAGGAAGATCATGTCGCTATCCCTGCTTCATTCGCCACGGGCATTGGCTGCCCTGGCCCTGGCATCTCTGCTCAGCGGATGCAGTATCCACGGTGCCTACACGGATGCCAGCGCGCCCGACGCGGCGAAGCTGCGGTTCATCTCCAACACGTCGAACACCACCCTCGATATCTACGACGCACAACACTGCACGGGCCAGAACACGGGCATGCTCAACAACTTCCTGGTGGTGGACACCAAGCGCCGAGCCGACATGCTCGTGCCGCCGCCGGCCAAGGCCCGGGGCATGCTGGAGGTCAAGCTGGCACCCGGCAAGGAAACCATGTTGGCGATCAACACCAACGGTGGCTCCTACATCTGCGGCAAGACGTTCAGCTTCACGCCCAAGGCGGGCGAGGAATATGAAGTGACTTTTGATATGGAGCGCGGCCGTTGCAGCACGTTGTTCCAGCGTCTGAGCCGATTTGGCGGTAAAGATGTGCGTATCCCGCAGCCGGTGTTTGATACGGGTTTCCCGGTTTGCCAGGGTCAAAGTCCGATATTTGCCAAGCCGTTGCCCGACACGGCGCAGCGCACGGTGCTGATTGACCGCATCCTCGCGGAAAACGCCCGGGCGATCACAACGCTGGACCCGCCCAAGGCTGATAGTCCGACGTTTTCACCGGAAAAAATCGACGAACTGATCGCCAAGCGCAAGGCATTGATGGGCACGCTCACCCTGCCGGACGATTACTGGGCTCAGTACCGGCAGAACCTGAAGCAGTTTAGTGACGAAGCTTCCGGCCGCCAGGCGCGGGCGCTGGGCATGTATACCGATGTGTACCGCCTGCGCCTGCGCAGCACTGATGACGGCATGTTGCAGCAGTGGCTGCAGCCGACGGACGACGCTGTACGCCAGCGGATTACGGCGAGCGACGAGTACATGCTTCGGTACTACATGAACACCAGCAAAAGCGTGGCGCTGGACACCATCAACCACCACATGGAGCGCATGGCCCAGTTGGACCAGCGCTTTGATGTGTGTACGCGCTTTAACGATTGCTGGCACTGGTAGGAGAGAGCTTGCTCCTACAAAAAAAGCGGCGGGCTCTTACGGCCCGTCTGCCTTGATTTCCTGATAGCGCTTCTCCAGCTCCTGGCGAATCTGCCGGCGCTGTTGAGCCTGCACAAACCGGCGCTTGTCTTCACTGTTCTGCGGTTGCAGCGGCGGCACGGCGGCCGGTTTGCGCTGGTCGTCCACCGCAACCATGGTGAAGAAGCAGCTATTGGTATGGCGCACCGAGCGCTCGCGGATGTTCTCGGTGACCACCTTGATCCCCACTTCCATCGACGTGTTGCCGGTGTAGTTGACCGAGGCCAAAAAGGTCACCAGCTCACCGACATGGATCGGCTCGCGAAAAATCACCTGGTCCACCGACAAAGTCACCACATAGCGGCCGGCGTAACGGCTGGCGCAGGCGTAGGCCACTTCGTCGAGGTACTTGAGCAGCGTGCCGCCGTGCACATTGCCAGAGAAGTTGGCCATGTCAGGGGTCATCAATACTGTCATCGACAGCTGGGCGTTTCCGGGTTCCATAGCACACTCACGGGTTGTAGGCATTGGGTGGGGAGGCACCTCTGCGGGTGCTGGAATCTTTGCAGAGCCATTCATAACGGGACGCTGGGGCCCGGCTTGCCGTCACGCCAGGGGCGATCTGTTTCCATATATTGCACCGGCTTTCTGTCGCAAGTCGCGGTGTTACCCTTCAAAAGCCCACCTCAAGGGCAATTCTTACGATCAAGGCAGACTTTTCTTTCCGTTCATTGCGACCTTTCGGGGCAAATGCGTGGAAATGGGAAAAGCGCCAGTACCCCTCAAGGAGCCCCTCGCCATGCACGCCATCAGCTTTATCCAGGACCTGGCCGTGATCATGCTGGTGGCCGGGGTGGTGACGATCCTGTTTCATCGGCTCAAGCAGCCGGTGGTGTTGGGGTATATCGTCGCCGGCTTCATCATCGGCCCGCACACCCCGCCGTTTGGTTTGATCCACGACGAAGACACCATCAAGACTCTGGCCGAACTGGGGGTGATCTTCCTGATGTTCTGCCTGGGCCTGGAGTTCAGCCTGCGCAAGTTGTTCAAGGTTGGCGCCACCGCATTTATCGCGGCGTTCCTCGAAATCATCCTGATGATCTGGATCGGCTATGAAATTGGCCGCTGGTTCGACTGGAACACCATGGACTCACTGTTCCTCGGCGCGATCCTGGCGATTTCCTCGACCACCATCATCGTCAAGGCGCTCAACGACCTGAAGATGAAAAACCAGCGCTTTGCCCAGCTGATTTTCGGGGTGCTGATCGTCGAAGACATCCTCGGCATCGGGATCATCGCCTTGCTGTCGAGCATCGCCGTCAGCGGCACGGTCAGCTCCGGCGAGGTGTTTTCCACCGTCGGCAAGCTCTCGCTGTTCATGATTGTCGCGCTGGTCATCGGGATTTTGCTGGTGCCACGCCTGCTGGAGTACGTGGCCAGGTTCGAAAGCAACGAGATGCTGCTGATCACCGTGCTGGGCCTGTGTTTCGGCTTCTGCCTGCTGGTGGTCAAGCTGGAATACAGCATGGTGCTGGGGGCATTCCTGATCGGCGCGATCATGGCCGAGTCCCGGCAGTTGCTGAAGATTGAGCGCCTGATCGAACCGGTTCGTGACATGTTCAGTGCGATCTTCTTTGTCGCCATCGGCCTGATGATCGACCCGCAAATCCTCCTGCAATACGCCTGGCCCATTGCGGTGATTACCGTGGCCGTGGTGCTGGGCAAGATGTTGTCTTGCGGCCTTGGGGCGTTTATTGCGGGTAACGATGGCCGCACTTCATTGCGGGTGGGGATGGGCCTGTCACAGATTGGCGAATTTTCATTCATCATCGCCGCGCTGGGGATGACGTTGCAGGTCACCAGTGACTTCCTGTATCCGGTGGCGGTGGCTGTTTCAGCGATTACCACGTTGCTCACGCCGTATCTGATTCGTGGTGCCGACCCGCTGTCGCTGAAGATCGCCGCGGTGATGCCCAAGCGTTTGAGCCGGGTGTTCGGGATGTATGGCGAGTGGCTGCGCAGTATTCAACCCCAGGGCGAGGGCGCGATGCTGGCGTCGATGATCCGCAAGATCATTTTGCAGGTGGGTGTGAACCTGGCGCTGGTGGTGGCGATCTTCTTTGCCGGCAGTTTTTTCGCGGCGCGCATTGGCAGTTATCTGGAAGGCTGGGTCAGCGACCCGAGCTGGCAGAAGGCGTTGATCTGGGGTGGGGCGTTGCTGCTGTCGCTGCCGTTTTTGATTGCGGCGTACCGAAAGCTCAAGGCGCTGTCGATGTTGCTGGCAGAGATGAGCGTGAAGCCGGAAATGGCCGGGCGCCACACGCAGCGTGTACGACGGGTGATCGCCGAAGTGATCCCGATTCTGTCGCTGCTGGTGATTTTCCTGCTATTGGCAGCCTTGTCGGCCAGTATCCTGCCGACCAACAAGTTGCTGGTGCTGATCGCGGTGGTGACGGCCGCGGTGGCCGCCGTGCTCTGGCGTTGGTTCATCCGCGTGCATACGCGGATGCAGGTCGCCTTGCTGGAGACCCTGGATAACCACAAGGATACGCCGGAGCACTGAGTGGCCTGAGGCTGGGGGCTGCTTCGCAGCCCGGCGCGAGCAAGCTCGCTCGCCACAGGTAACCGGTCTCAGCTTTCCAGCCAGACGTCCCGCGCCCAGTGCCACACCGATTCCCAGGTTTCTTCGGTGACGAGTTCTTCTTCGCCGGACCACAGCACCACAGTGCCGTCTTCTTCGACGCAGTAGTAGTCGTCGCCGTCCTGGCAGATCGGGATCATGCTGCGGTCAACACCGGCGTCCCAGGCGTTGGCGGCAACGTCCGGCAGGTAGGTGTGGGACTGTGGGTCGGTGACAGTCACCGGCTCCAGGCTGCCGTAGACCACATCGCTGACGGTCAGCAAAAATTCACGGAAGACGAACGGGATATCGATGAACAGTTGTTCCTCGATTTCCACCAGTTGGTCTTCGTCAGGCAGCTCCAGAGGAACCGGTACCGGTTCGTTGGCTTCACGCAATTGTTCGATAACTTCTTCCACGGCCGGGATCCTCTTGCTAGATGGCGCGGTTTATAGGGGCGTTTTATACAGTAGCTCGCTATAAGTGCAACCGTGAAATAGAAAACCCCGGACAAGTCCGGGGTTTTTGTTACTGCTTACTCAAAGCGAGCAGGGATCAGCCGTTCTGGCGGATACCGGCGACCAGCCAAGGCTGGTTTTCGCCTTGCGGGCGTTCCATGTTCCAGCTTTCGCTGAACACTTCGCCCTGGTCGAAACGCGAAGTCTTCGACACGCCGCTGAAGGTCAGGGTGGCGATGGTCTTGTCGGCGCGGTCGTCCACACCTTCAAGCTGCACTTTCAGGTCTTCGATGTAGGTCGACTGGAAGCCGTCGCCCAGGTCGGCACGTTCGCGCTTGAGGAACTCCAGCAATTGCGGGGTCACGAACTCGGCGATCTTGTCCATTTCGTTGGCGTCCCAGTGTTGCTGCAGGGCCTGGAAGTGGCCACGTGCGGCTTCGACGAAACGCTCTTCGTTGAACCAGGCTGGCGCATTGATCACCGGACGAGCAGCGGCAGGTGCAGCCGAACCACCAAACATCGAGTTCAGTGCTGGCTTTTGCTCGAACACTTCACGCTGCATCGGCGCGCCGGCTGGAGCCAGGTGCTCCTGTTGCTTGCGGCGACGGGCGGCGATAAAGCGGAAGATCAGGAAGGCGATGACCGCCATGATCAGGATGTCGAAGATCTGCATGCCCTGGAAGCCGCCGCCCATGAACATGGAGGCGAGCAGGCCGCCGGCCGCGATACCGGCCAGAGGGCCCAACCAGCGCGAAGCACCGCCAGCCTTGGCAGCAGCGCCTGCGGCACCGGCAGCACCAGCGGTCGCAGCTGCGCCGCCCATGCCGCCCCCGGATGGGGCCATTTGGCTGGTCTGGTGGCTCGGCGCCGAACCCATGGATTTGCCGCCACCGAAGCGCTTGGCGTTGGCGTCGAGGCTCATCGTCAGGCCGATGCACAACGCCATGGCGATGCTAAGAAAACGTTTCATAAAGGGAATTCCCATTTGTGGATTGCACGCGCGCCATGTTGCACAGGTGTGATGGCAGTGGCTAGCGGCATAGTGTTTCGGGCTTTTGCGTAGGGCCAACACCGAATCGTCTGTAGGACTTATTACAGATATTGGCCCCACCCCTGCCAAATACAAGGGGTGGCCAACATCCTTCATGTTCTACAGTTGTTTCAGATTGCTTCGAGCTTGGCGTAACCCATCATCAGCCACTTGCTGCCTTCGGCGAAGTTCACCTGCACCCGGGCCTGGGCGCCGGCGCCTTCGAAGTTGAGGATCACGCCCTCGCCGAAGATCGCATGCTTGACCTGCTGGCCAAGGCTGAACGGTGTTTCGGGGATCTCCGAGCCGGCAAACATGCTGCTGGAGTTCTGCTGCTGGCCGCCGCCGAACGGTCGGCTGACGCTGTTGGACAGGCGCACTTCCTGGATCAGCCCCTTTGGCACCTCACGTACGAAGCGCGACACCTTGTTGTAGGTCTCGCTGCCGTACAGGCGTCGGGTTTCGGCGTAGGTCATCACCAGGTTCTGCATGGCCCGGGTGATGCCCACATAGGCCAGGCGGCGTTCCTCTTCCAGGCGGCCCGGTTCTTCCAGGCTCATCTTGTGGGGGAACAGGCCTTCTTCCATGCCCACCAGGAACACGTACGGGAATTCCAGGCCCTTGGCGCTGTGCAAGGTCATCAGCTGGATGCTGTCTTCATGCTCGTCAGCCTGGGTGTCGCCGGCTTCCAGCGAAGCGTGGCCGAGGAATGCCGCCAATGGCGTCAGGTCTTCGTCTTCTTCGGTGTTTTCGAACGCGCGCGCGGCGCTGACCAGTTCCTCAAGGTTTTCTACCCGGGCCTGGCCTTTCTCGCCTTTTTCCGCTTCGTGGTACGCGATCAAGCCGGACTGCTCGATCACGGTCTGGGTCATCAGGTGCAGGGGCATTTCCATGCACTTGGCGGCCAGGTTTTCGATCAGCTCGACAAACACGCTCAGGGCGCCGGCTGCGCGGCCGGTCAGGCCCTTGTTGGCGATCAGCAGGCGCATCGCTTCCCACATCGACACATCGCTGTGGCGGGCGTGGTCACGAATCGCTTCGACGGTCTTCTCGCCGATGCCACGGGCCGGGATGTTGATCACCCGCTCCAGCGCCGCATCGTTGCCACGGCCTTCCAGCAAGCGCAGGTAGGCCATGGCGTTTTTGATTTCGGCGCGTTCGAAGAAGCGCTGGCCGCCATAGATGCGGTACGGAATGCGTTCGCGCAGCAAGGCTTCTTCCAGCACCCGCGATTGGGCGTTGGAGCGATAAAGAATCGCAATGTCGCTGCGGGCCAGGCCGGTTTTCAGGGCGCTTTCGATGGTTTCCACCACGTAGCGCGCTTCATCATGTTCGTTGAAGGCCGCGTACAGGTTGATCGCTTCGCCTTCGCCGCCGTCGGTCCATAGCTCTTTGCCCAGGCGTCCGGTGTTGTTGGCGATCAAGGCGTTGGCGGCCTTGAGGATCCCGGCGGTGGAGCGGTAGTTCTGCTCCAGGCGGATAGTCTCGGCGTCCGGGAAGTCGTCGCTGTACTGGTAAATGTTCTCGATTTTCGCGCCGCGCCAGCCGTAGATCGACTGGTCGTCATCGCCGACCACCATCAGGCTGTCGCCGCCTTTTGCCAGCAGGCGCAACCAGGCGTACTGCACGGCGTTGGTGTCCTGGAATTCGTCCACCAGGATGTGCCGGAAGCGTTTCTGGTAGTGCGCCAGCAAGCCCGGGTTGTCGCGCCACAGGTCGAGGGCACGCAGTAGCAACTCGGAGAAGTCGATGACGCCAGCGCGCTGGCAGGCCACTTCATAGGCTTCATAAATGCTGCGCATGGTGGCCAGGAACAGGTCGCCGCTGGCCTGGATATGTTGCGGGCGCAGGCCTTCATCTTTCTGGCCATTGATAAACCACTGGGCCTGACGCACCGGCCAGCGTTGTTCATCCAGGCCCAGCTCGCGGATCACCCGCTTGACCAGGCGTTGCTGGTCGTCGCTGTCCAGAATCTGGAAGGTTTGGCTCAACCCGGCTTCCCGCCAATGGGCCCGCAACAGGCGGTGCGCCAGGCCGTGGAAGGTGCCCACCCACATGCCGGCCGGGCTGATGCCCATCAACTGCTCGATGCGATGACGCATCTCGGCAGCGGCCTTGTTGGTGAAGGTCACCGACAGGATGGAGTGAGGTGAGGCGTTCTCGACCTGGATCAACCAGGCGATACGGTGCACCAGCACTCGGGTTTTACCGGAGCCAGCACCGGCCAGGACCAACTGACGGCCAACGGGGGCGGCTACGGCCTGGCGTTGGGCATCGTTGAGGGAGTTCAGCAAAAGGGAGAGATCATCGCGCATCGGCGCATTCTAGGGTGCCCGGGGGAGTCGGGCAAATCCCAATGCCGGATGGTCGATGTAAAACCCGACAGGCTATGCCTGGCAGGCAAACAATCTGCCCCCGGTGATGACCGGTCGGTCATTGGCCACAGCCCGCGTCCTGTCTCACTCGAGCCGTCTGGTCCCAAGGTTTGCGGCTGATTATTGCGATATTTTAATGACGTGGAGCAGTTTGGCCCGGGCGCTGGCTTGTGTATGCTCCGTGCACGTTTCGGGCTCACCATTATAAGAACACTGCCTATGACCCTTAGCATTGACCTGGCTGGCCCCTCGGTGGCGCCGGCGCAGGTTATCCGCAAACACTACGCCATGGAGATGGCGGTCGAGCGCACGCGCCTGCTTTACCAGGGCTCACTGCTGCCTACCTTATTAATGCTGGTGAACGGACTGGTCTGCGCCTGGTTGCTCTGGAGCCCGCAGCGCTACCTGCTGGACAGCATTTGGCTGGTGTGGCTGCTGGCGCTGGTGGCCCTGCGGGTGATTCAAGTGGCGGCGTTTGATTCCGCGATGCCGAGCCGCCAGGTGCAGCCGATCTGGCGTCGCATGTTCATGCTGGGGTCTGCGGTCAGTGGCCTGACATTGGCCAGCGCCGCCATCGCCCTGGTGCCGGTGGACAGCTTTGCGCAGCAGGCCTGGGTGTTCGGCCTGCTGGGGGCGGCGACTTTATCCGCCAGCGTCGCCTATGCGGTCAGCCTGCCGGCGTTCCTGTCGTTTGCCGTGCCCTGTCTGGTGCCGGCGATTATCTATCTGTTCTGGAGCGGCGACCCGCAGCAGCAGGGTTGGGGCTTTTTGGGCCTGATTTTGCTGGCGTCCCTGAGCCTGGTGGCGTGGCAGGTCAATCGCCTGATTCAGCGCGGGCTGTTGCGGCGTTTCCAGAACCAGGCGTTGATCGAACATTTGCAGCAGTCTCAACAGCGCAGCGAGCAGCTCAATCAGGAACTGGTGCGCGAAGTGGAGCAGCGGCGCCAGGTCGAGCAGGAACTGCGCGAGGCCCAGATCGGCCTGCAACACCGCGTCGATCAGCGCAGCCAGGAGCTGGACGCCGCCAGCCTGGCCCTGAGCAAAAGCGAAGCGCGCCTGGCGATGGCGTTGCAGGCCAGCGAACTGGGCCTGTGGGACTGGAACCTGCAAACCGACGAGGTCCACCACACCCAACTCAAAGAGCTGTTCGGCCTGGAGCCGGAATACGTTACGGCGATGCTCAGCCACCTCAAGCCGCGGTTGCACCCCGACGATTTACCGCTGCTCAAGCGCGCGCTGGTGGAGCACCTTAAAGGCCGCAGCGACGATTACCTTGTTGAATACCGGGTGCGCCATGGCGATGGCCACTGGGTTTGGATTCAGGACCGTGGCCGCGCGGTGGAGCGTTCCCCCAGCGGGCGTGTGACGCGGATGCTTGGCACCCGTCGTGACATCAGCGCCGGCAAGGCCGTGGAGGAACAGCAGCGCCTGGCGTCGACGGTGTTTGAGGCCGCCAGCGAAGGCATTGTGATCCTGGACCCGGACTACGTGCTGATCGCAGTCAACCAGGCGTTCAGCCGCGTCACCGGCTTCGACATTGACGACATGATCGGCCGCAATGTTGTCGAGCTGCCCAGCAGCCGGGACGCACGCCGCCACTTCCCGGTGATCCGCCAGGCGTTGCTCAGCCACGGCACCTGGCAGGGCGAATTGGTGGAAACCCGCAAGAACGGCGAACTCTACCCACAGTGGCTGCAATTGAACGTGGTGCGCGATATTCGGGGAAACGTCAGTCATATCGTGGGCTTCTTCGCCGATTTGTCTGCACGGCGCGAATCCGAAGAGCGCATGCGCTACCTCACGCACTATGACGAATTGACCGGGCTGGCCAACCGTTCGCTGTTCCGCGAGCGGCTGCGCGAAGCCCATCAGCGGGTGCGCCAGGGCGGCCGCAGCCTGGCCCTGCTGCACATCAACCTCGACCGCTTCAAGCTGCTCAACGACAGCCTCGGCCATGAAGTGGCCGACCAGTTATTGCAGAAAATGGCCCGTCGCTTGATCAATGCCTTGCCCGAAGCCGACACCATTGCGCGCCTTTCAGGCGATGAATTCGCGGTGCTGTTCGACGCCTACGGCAACCTGTCGAGCCTGGCCCGGGTGGCCACGCGGTTGCTGGCCAAGTTGCGGGTGCCGGTGACGGTGGAAGGGCACGAGCTGGTGGTCAGCGCCTCAATGGGCGTCAGCCTGTTGCCCGATAATGCGCGGGAAATCTCCGCGCTGGTCAGCCAGTCGAACATGGCCATGCAGCACGCCAAACACCTGGGCGGCAATAATTTCCAGTTCTACACCGACAGCCTGCAAGCCAGCACCCTGGAGCGTTTGCAGTTGGAGAACCATCTGCGCAAGGCGATTGATGAGCGCCAACTCGCGGTGTTCTACCAACCCAAATTGTGCCTGGCCAGCGGCAAGCTGAACGCGGCCGAGGCGCTGATCCGCTGGGAGCATCCGCAGTGGGGCATGGTGCCGCCCGGGGACTTTATCGGGCTGGCCGAAGAAACCGGCTTGATTGTGCCGCTGGGGGAGTTTGTGTTGCGCCAGGCCTGCTGGCAGGCCTGTGAGTGGCAGCGTCAGGGGCTGGAGCCGATTCGTGTGTCGGTCAACTTGTCGGTGCACCAATTGCGCCAGGGCAAGCTGGTCAGCCTGGTGCGCCAGGTGCTGGAAGAAACGGGGCTGGATCCGCAATACCTGGAGCTGGAGCTGACCGAAAGCCAATTGCTCGACAGCGTGGAGCACATCATCTCGACCTTCCAGCAGCTGCGCGACCTGGGCGTGAAGCTGGCCATTGACGATTTCGGCACCGGCTATTCGTCCCTCAGCTACCTCAAGCGCATCCCCGTGGACTACGTGAAGATCGACCAGACCTTCATCCGGGGCCTCGGCCAAGGGCGCGAAGATGCCTCGATCACCCGTGCAATCATCGCCATGGCCCACGGGTTGTCGCTCAAGGTGGTGGCCGAAGGCGTGGAAGATCAGCAGCAGCTGGATTTCCTGCGGGCCGAACAATGCGACGAGGTGCAGGGCTATTTGATCAGCCGGCCGATGGAAGCGGACGGCCTGGCGGATTTGTTACGAAAAAATGCCAATTTTCTGTAGTTGAGCCCAAGCCGCACGCGGGGCTACATCGGGCCTGCCCGCTGAATCAGTGGGCAACAGCGCGATTAAGTGATGCATCGAACGGGCAAATCGGCAATTCTTGTAGTATAACTACAAGCTTGCTACATCCCCTGGCTCCGCCAATAACAAGAGTCCTGCCCTTTGAACCTGTTGCAACATATCGCCCAGTCGCGCCACCTGTTACGCAAATCGGAACTCAAGGTTGCCGATCACGTGCTGCTTGACCCTGCGGCTGTGATGCACAGTTCCATGGCAGACCTGGCCCACAGCGTGGGCATCAGCGAGCCGACCATCGTGCGCTTCTGCCGCGCCATCGGTTGTTCCGGGTTCCAGGACTTGAAGCTCAAGCTGGCCCAGAGCCTGGCCGCCGGTGCGAGCTTTGGCCAGTTTGCGATTCACGAAGACGATTCCGTCGCCGACTACAGCCTGAAAATTTTCGACACCACCCTGCACACCCTAATGGAAGTGCGGGAAAAGCTCGACCCGGTGGAGCTGCAAAAAGCCGTGACCGCCATGTCCCAGGCCCAGCGCGTGGAGTTCTACGGTTTCGGCGCGTCCGGTGCCGTGGCGGCGGATGCCCAGCACAAGTTCTTCCGTTTGCTGCTGACCGCAGCGGCCTACAGCGACCCGCACATGCAGGCGATGTCGGCGGTGACGTTGAAGCCTACCGACGTGGCGATCTGCATTTCCCAGTCCGGCCGCTCCAAAGACCTGCTGATCACCGCCAACCTGGTGCGTGAAAGCGGCGCGACCCTGATTACCCTGTGCCCGAGCCAGACGCCGTTGGCGGAGCTGTCGACCGTCAACCTGGCGATCGATGTGCACGAAGACACCGAAATCTACACCCCGCTGACGTCACGTATCGCCCACCTGGTGGTGATCGACGTGCTGGCGATGGGCGTGGCCATGGCGCGCGGCCCGAGCCTGGTCAACCACCTCAAGAGCGTGAAGCGCAGCTTGCGCAGCCTTCGGTTGTCGCCCAAATCCGTCAAAGCCCTCGACGACTGACTCAAGGGCATACTCGGTCAAAATGTGGGAGCTGGCTTGCCTGCGATAGCGATCTGTCAGTTGCCATCTTCATTGGCTGAGGCACGGTTATCGCAGGCAAGCCAGCTCCTACAGTTGATTGTGTTTGAGCCTCAGAAGATTCATCGTCCTGTCATCCCCGCGCCGCCAAACCGTCATCGCCCAGGCCCATCCTGAACTCCCCGTACTCGCATTGGGAGACTCGAAATGGCTCGGCAATACGAAGAAAGCAACAGCACCGTCAAGACCCGTCGCCAACAGGAAGACCAGCGCCGCATGGCCTTCCGTCGTGCAATTGAAGACCGCTGCGACCAGCGTCAATTGCAGCAGAGCATCAGTGACTTTCCGGAACTCCATTGGCAGGCACCCGCGGCTGCCCAGCGAAGCGCTCAGCCAGCGCGCTGATCTGCAACCGCTCGCTGCGGATAAAGCCCAGGAACGCATGGGCCACCGGTGACAAGCGCTTGGCCTTGGCCTGCACCAGGCACCAACTGCGGTACAGCGGCAGTTCTTCCACCGGCAGCTCCCTGAGCCCGCCGGTGGCCAGTTCCAGGTTGACCGCGTGGCGCGTCAGCAGCGCCACGCCCAACCCGGCGGTCACGCACTCGCGCTGCGCTTCGGCCGAAGACACTTCCACCGTCTGAGTGAAGTGCACACGCTTTTCCTTGAAGTACTCCTCGCACGCCATTCGCGTCCCGGAACCCGGCTCGCGCAACAGCAGCGTGTAAGGCTCCAGGTCCTGCAAGCGCAATGGCCCTTGATGACTCAACGGATGATCGTGGGGCGCCACAGCGACGATCGGGTTGTTCAGGAACGGCAGGAATTCCAGGCCCATATCCTGGGGCACCATTGACATGATCACCAGGTCATCCCGGTTGTCCGAGAGCCGGCGAATCACCTGGGCGCGGTTGACCACCGTCAGGTGCAGGTTGACCTCCGGGTGCTGGCGATTGAAGGCGGCAAACAGGTGCGGCACGAAGTACTTGGCGCTGGACTCCACCGCCAGTTTCAGCTGGCCTTGCAGCGAGCCCTGCATGTCGGAGAGCTGCATGTCGAGGTTTTCCAGGCGCCCGAAAATATCCCGGCTGGCCCGTTGCAGGGCTTCGGCCGCTTCAGTCATATAGAGCTTTTTGCCGACGTAATCGAACAACGGCTGGCCAAGCAGCTCTTCCAGCTGTTTGATTTGTAGGCTAACGGCCGGTTGCGTGAGTGACATTTCCTCGGCTGCGCGGCTGTAGGAACGCAAATCACAGACTTCATTGAAAATCTGCAATTGACGCAATGTCATACGCATCAATGACTTACGCATTATTAAAGCCTTCCCGCCAACCCCTGATGCGCTGACTATAAGTCTTTACTTATACACAGCCCAATTATTATTGATTTTTGTTAATCCCTGCGGGGGCATAGTGTGTGTCACGCGACTGCCATGAAACATTTGGTCACGCGCCGACCCGGTTCCATCGGGTCGAAGTAGGTAGCAATCGGCTCAAGGGAATTTCCAAGTGATAAAAAAGATCCTGATCGCCAACCGTGGTGAGATTGCCGTACGTATCGTGCGTGCCTGCGCCGAGATGGGCATTCGTTCGGTCGCGGTCTATTCCGATGCCGACCGCCATGCCCTGCATGTAAAGCGCGCAGATGAAGCCCACAGCATCGGTGCCGAGCCCTTGGCCGGTTACCTGAACCCGCGCAAGCTGGTGAACCTCGCGGTGGAAACCGGTTGCGACGCACTGCACCCTGGCTACGGCTTCCTCTCGGAAAACGCCGAGTTGGCAGACATTTGTGCCGAACGCGGGATCAAATTCATCGGCCCGTCGGCGGAAGTGATTCGCCGCATGGGCGACAAGACCGAAGCCCGCCGCAGCATGATCAAGGCCGGCGTGCCGGTGACCCCGGGCACCGAAGGCAACGTTGCCGACATCGCCGAGGCGCTGACCGAAGGCGACCGTATCGGTTACCCGGTGATGCTCAAGGCCACTTCCGGTGGTGGCGGTCGCGGCATTCGTCGCTGCAACAGCCGTGAAGAACTCGAACAAGCCTTCCCTCGCGTGATTTCCGAAGCCACCAAGGCGTTCGGGTCGGCGGAAGTGTTCCTGGAAAAATGCATCGTCAATCCCAAGCACATCGAGGCGCAGATCCTCGGTGACAGCTTCGGCAACGTGGTGCATCTGTTCGAGCGCGATTGCTCGATCCAGCGCCGCAACCAGAAGCTGATCGAAATCGCCCCAAGCCCCCAGCTGACCCCGGAACAGCGCGCCTACATCGGCGACCTGTCGGTGCGCGCAGCCAAGGCCGTGGGCTACGAGAACGCCGGCACCGTGGAGTTCCTGCTCGCCGAGGGCGAGGTGTACTTCATGGAGATGAACACCCGGGTGCAGGTGGAACACACCATCACCGAAGAAATCACCGGCATCGACATTGTGCGTGAGCAGATCCGCATCGCGTCGGGCCTGCCACTGTCGGTCAAGCAGGAAGACATTCAGCACCGGGGTTTCGCGTTGCAGTTCCGCATCAACGCCGAAGACCCGAAGAACAACTTCCTGCCCAGTTTCGGCAAGATCACCCGTTACTACGCGCCCGGCGGTCCCGGCGTGCGTACCGACACGGCGATCTACACCGGCTACACCATCCCGCCGTTCTACGACTCGATGTGCCTGAAGCTGGTGGTGTGGGCGTTGACCTGGGAAGAGGCCATGGACCGTGGCCTGCGCGCCCTGGACGACATGCGTCTGCAAGGCGTGAAGACCACCGCCGCCTATTACCAGGAAATCCTGCGCAACCCGGAATTCCGCAGTGGCCAGTTCAACACCAGTTTCGTGGAAAGCCACCCTGAGCTGACCAACTACTCGATCAAGCGCAAACCCGAAGAGCTGGCCCTGGCCATCGCCGCCGCCATCGCCGCCCACGCAGGCCTGTGAGGAATATAAGAATGAGCAAGAAGATCTTCGTAACCGACACCATCCTGCGCGACGCCCACCAATCGTTGCTGGCGACCCGCATGCGTACCGACGACATGCTGCCGATCTGCGACAAGCTCGACAAAGTCGGCTACTGGTCCCTGGAAGTCTGGGGCGGCGCGACCTTCGACGCCTGCGTACGCTTCCTGAAAGAAGACCCGTGGGAGCGCCTGCGCAAACTGCGTGCGGCACTGCCTAACACGCGTCTGCAAATGCTGCTGCGTGGCCAGAACCTGCTGGGCTACCGCCACTACAGCGACGACGTGGTCAAAGCCTTCGTCGCCAAGGCCGCCGTCAACGGTATCGACGTGTTCCGCATCTTCGACGCCATGAACGACGTGCGTAACCTGCGAGTGGCCATCGAAGCGGTAAAAGCCGCCGGCAAACACGCCCAGGGCACCATTGCCTACACCACCAGCCCGGTGCACACCATCGAGGCGTTTGTGGCTCAGGCCAAACAAATGGAAGCCATGGGTTGCGACTCGGTGGCGATCAAGGACATGGCCGGCCTGTTGACCCCGTACGCCACCGGCGAACTGGTCAAGGCGCTGAAGGCCGAGCAAAGCCTGCCGATCTTCATCCACTCCCACGACACCGCCGGCCTGGCGTCGATGTGCCAACTCAAGGCCGTCGAGAACGGTGCCGACCATATCGACACCGCCATCTCCAGCTTCGCCTGGGGCACCAGCCACCCGGGCACCGAGTCGATGGTTGCAGCCCTTAAAGGCAGCGAATTCGACACCGGCCTCAGCCTGGAACTGCTGCAGGAAATCGGCCTGTACTTCTACGCCGTGCGCAAGAAGTACCACCAGTTCGAAAGTGAATTCACCGCCGTCGACACCCGCGTGCAAGTCAACCAGGTACCGGGCGGGATGATTTCCAACCTGGCCAACCAGTTGAAAGAGCAGGGCGCGCTGAACCGCATGAGCGAAGTGCTGGCGGAAATCCCGCGGGTGCGTGAAGACCTCGGCTTCCCGCCGCTGGTGACTCCGACTTCGCAGATCGTCGGCACTCAGGCGTTCTTCAACGTGCTGGCCGGCGAGCGCTACAAGACCATCACCAACGAAGTGAAGCTGTACCTGCAAGGCGGCTACGGCAAGGCGCCGGGCACCGTGAATGAAAAACTGCGCCGCCAGGCCATCGGCAGCGAAGAGGTGATCGACGTTCGCCCGGCTGACCTGCTGAAGCCGGAAATGACCAAGTTGCGCGGGGAAATCGGCGCGTTGGCCAAGTCCGAAGAAGACGTGCTGACCTACGCGATGTTCCCGGACATCGGGCGCAAGTTCCTCGAAGAACGTGACGCCGGCACCTTGAGCCCTGAAGTGCTGTTGCCGATTCCTGAAGCCGGCGGCGTGGCCCGCGCCGGTGGTGAAGGCGTGCCAACCGAGTTCGTGATCGACGTGCACGGCGAAAGCTACCGCGTGGACATCACCGGTGTTGGCGTCAAGGCCGAAGGCAAGCGCCACTTCTACCTGTCCATCGACGGCATGCCGGAAGAAGTGGTGTTCGAACCACTCAACGAGTTCGTCAGCAGCGGCGGCAGCAAGCGCAAGCACGCCACTGCGCCAGGCCATGTCAGCACGGCGATGCCGGGCAACATCGTCGACGTGCTGGTCAAGGAAGGCGACGTGGTGAAAGCCGGCCAGGCCGTGTTGATCACTGAAGCGATGAAGATGGAGACCGAAGTGCAGGCGGCCATCGCCGGCAAGGTCACCGCCGTTCACGTGGCCAAGGGCGACCGGGTCAACCCGGGCGAGATCCTGATTGAAATCGAAGGCTGAGTAACAGCCTTCGAAACTACCGCTTAATCCTCGGGGGGGCATGTGCCCCCTTTTTTTTCGCCTGCACGAATCAGAAGGCCAGGGTCCATTGGCCAGTCAGCCCTTGGTTGCGACTGTTGCTGCCAGCCTCGAAGGCGTAGGTCAGGCCCACGGTGTGTTGCGGCGACAGCACGAGGTCCAGCCCGGTGTGCAAGGCCAGGCTGTCACGGTCCAGGGCGGTGCCTTCAACCGTGAAGTCACTGTTGAACCCCGGTCGTTTTACCCAGGCGGAAGAGTGGCGCACGCTGCTGTCCACGTCGCCATAGAGATGCTTCCAGCGGGTGCTCAGGTGGGGTTTGAGGGCCATGTCGTTGTCCAGGGTGTAGACGCTGGCCAGACGCACACCGAAGGTGCTGCTGAAGTTTTCCTGGGTCTGGGCGCCGACGTTCAGCGCGGTGAAACCGCCTTTTTCCTTGTAGCGGTCGCGGTGGTAACGCTGATACCCGACGCCGCCAAAAGGTTCGACACTGAAGCTGCCCGCGTTCACCTGATAGCCCATCTCGGCAAAAGCGTTTTGGCTCTGGGCGTTGTATTTGCCGGTGGACTGCTCGCGGTGATCAATAAAATCAAAGTCCACGGTGCGTTTGTTCTTGCCCGCATGGCTGCTGTAGATCGCACCCAGGCGCAGTGCCAGCGGCCCGTCCTGGCGCACGGCGTACCCGCCCAGGTGCCAGCTGTCCAGTTCGCCCTTGAAGCGGTTGGCGCTCAGTTCGCTGGTGGACTTGGCAGCCATCACGCCCACCCGCCAGGCAGGGTCCACGGCCCAGTCGGTACCCAGCACCAGGCCTTGGGTGCGTTGCTGCAAACCGAGGCTGCCGTGCTGCCCTTCGAGGTTGCCGGCATTGCCCAGGCCCTGGAGCCAGAAGCGGCCATGGCCCGGCGTATCGCGGTCGTCGCTCACCTGGCGCATGGCTGAAAGCAGGCTGGCGTTCAGCTGTTCCATGCTGTTTTGAGTGGCGCTGGCCAGGTTGGCATTCTGGCTGCCCGCCAGTTGCTCAAGCACCGCACCCACACGCCCTGGCTGCAGGTTGCCCAGCTCCCGGCCATAGTTTTCAAGTTGGTATTCTTCCCATTTGCTCAGTTCGCCCGATGCCAGCAGCGTATCCACGGCGTTATCCAGCACCTGGGCAACGTGCTGGCCATTACGGGTGGTTGCGTGGTCGGCGAAGTAAAAGTCCTCGCTCGGCTTGGCCGGAGCGGGGGGCTTGTGGCTGGGGGCCTGGATAAGCCACTCACTGTCTGGCTCGATCACTGCTCGTGCCTGGGCGTATTGGAGGCTGGTGGCACCCATCGTGAGGGTGATCGCGAGCGCGAGTTGTTTCTTGATGAACGGCATATGAACCCGACTTCATTGATGAATGAGGCCGGGAATTTAGCGAGGTGAAGGGCAGATAAATGTCAGGCTACCGACCCTTCGTATGCGGGAGAAGTCTCTAGTGGGCGGCGATTAAAAACTCATCTGCCATTGCCCGATCAGCCCGTGATTGCGGCTATTACTGCCGATTTCACCGGTATAGCCCACACCCACCGTATGGCGGGCCGACAGGCCTACATCCAGTCCGGCCTCCAACAGCAGGCTGTCGCGGTCCAGAGCGCTGCCTTCGACATTGAACGCCGTGCCACCCATCAGGAAAGCCTGGCGTGTGCTGCTGTCCACATCACCGTAGGTGTGTTTCCAGCCGGCACTGACCCGTGGCGTGAGGCTGACGCCGTTGTCCAGTTGGCTCAGGTGGGCCAGTCGCAGGCCGAAGGTGCTGCTGAAATTGTCCTGGGTCTGCCCATCGACATGCAGGGCGGCGGCACCGCCTTTTTCGTTGTAGCTGTCGCGGTGGTAGCGCTGGTAGCCGAGGTTGGCGAACGGTTCGGCACTCAAGCGCCCACTGCCCATGGCGTAGCCCAGTTCGGCAAAGGCTTGCTGGCTGTTGGCTTCGTAGTCGCCTTTTAGGCGGTCACTGAAACCGTCGAAGGCCACGGTGCGCTTGCTGTCGCCTTGGTGCCCGCTGTACGCGGCGCCCAGGCGCAAGGCCAGTGGGCCGCTTTGACGCATGGCGTAGATGCCCGCGTGCCAGCTGTCGACGCTGCCGTCGACGCCGGTGGTGTCCAGGTCGGTCTTCGAATAACCGCCCAGCACGCCTACGCGCCAGTCGCTGTCCACGGCCCAATCGGCGCCCAGTACGCTGCCCTTGGTGCGCTGGGTCAGGCCGTTGGTGCCGTGGTCGCCGTCGAGCTTGCCGTAGCTGCCGATGCCTTGCAGCCACAGGCGGCCGCGAGCGTTGGGGTCGTTGAGGTTGCGCGCCTCGGCGGGTACGCCGGTAGCGGCTAATGCGGGTGTGTCTTGTTGATCAAGGCCAACGAGCAACCCGGCACCGCCGCCCAATTGATGCATGGCGCTCAGCATGCTGCTGCCGACCTGGGCGCTGGCGCCGAGGGTGGCGCTGGTCAGGTTGGCGGTGCTGCTGCCCGCGAGTTGCTCGATGGCGGCACCGGCGCTGCTGTTGGTGGTGTTGAGCAGGGCGTTATACAGCGTGTTGTTCTTGCCCAGGCTCGCCAGGGCGTTGGCGGCGCTGGTGCCGTTGCCGGTGTTGGCGAACTGATTGAAGGCCACGTCGTTGCGGGTATAAGTCAGGCCCACCTGAGTGGGGCTGTAATCCAGGGTCGGGGTGAGGAAGGCGTAGTCGCTGGTGACCTTGCCGAACGTGCCGTTGATACTGCCGGCTTGCAGCACCGTGTAGTGGCTCTGCCACGGGTAGGTGCCGGTGCCGGGATTGATCGCCAGGGTCGCGCCATTCAGGTAGGCGGTGCCACCGACCTGGACCGGTGCGCTGCTGCCGTCGGCATTCACGCCATAGGCCAGGGTCGAGCCGCTGGTCATGGTCAGGTCGCGGGTGATAGTGGCGGTGCCGAGCGCCGTGTTGGTCTGCAAGGTGCCTTTGACCAACAGGCTGCCGACGCTGCCGCCACCGGCATAGATACCGCCGTCATCGACGGTCAGGTTGCCGGCGATCCCACCCTGGTTGATCAGCTTGGCGCCGCTGAAAATCTCGCCGCCGTCGCTGAAGTCGCCGCTGCCGGTGAGGGTCCAGGTGCCTTGCTTGACGTCCAGCCATTCGAAGTTGCGACTGTCGCCAAAGCTGCCGCCGGTGGCGTCGTCCATGGTCAGGCGGTCGTAGCCGGTGCCGCCGTCCACCACACCCACAAAGCGGCTGCCGCCGAGCAGGGTCAGCGTGTCATTGCCACCGCCCAAATCCAGGGCCAGGCCGTTGCTGCCGCTGATCAAGCCGGCGTTGACCACCGTGTCGGCAAATTCGCCGACGAACTTCACGCCGAAGCCGTTCAGGCCCTGGATGGTGCCGTGGTTGATCAGGGTAGTCGCGGCAAGTCCCGGGCCGTCGCTGCCATCGTCCACCAGTACGGCGTTATTGGCGCCGCTCACCAGCGCGCCCGCACCGTTGAACACGTAGCCACCGCCGAGGGCGATGCCTTCGCTGCCGTTGGCAAAACCGTTCTTGTCGACGCCACCGGCGCCCACACCCTGGATGATCCCGTAGTTTTCGATGTGGGCGATCTTGTCGATGTCCACGCCGTCACCGTCGCCATCGGGTTGCAGCCCGGAGTAGGCACCCGTGATGGTGCCGTAGTTGATCACCGTGCCGTCGCCGTCGGAGCCAAAGCCCGAGCCGTTGCGGCCGATCACCGTGCCGTAGTTGGTCAGCGTGGCGCCCAGGTCGGTGGTGATGCCGTGGCGCCCGCCGGAAATCAGGCCGTAGTTGGTGACCGTCACCCCGGTGGCGGAGTCGATGTCGACACCGTCGAACTTGTCATCGCGCGAGTGGGTATCGCCGGTGGAAATCTCGCCGTAGTTGGTGATGGTGGCGTTGGCACCGGTCTTCATGCCGTCGCTGGCATCGCCGCGAATCAACCCGCCGAGGCGGTTGATGATAGTGGTCGTGACGTTGGGGCTGCGGATCGCATCCAGGTCCAGCCCTTGGCCAGTGGTGGAGCGAATGGTGCCGCTGTTGTCGATCAACAAGCTGCCGCTGGCGAAGTTGCTGTCGATGCGCAGCGCGTCGTTGGCCCCCTGGATCACCCCGCCGGCACGGTTGTAGAGGGTGTAATTGCGCGTGCCGGTGAGGTCACCGTTGCTGTCGATGGCGCGGCCGCCGGTGGAAGTGATTTTGCCGGAGTTGTCGATCACCACGCCGGCACCGCTGGTGCTGCCCGCCAGGGTAACGGCGACTTTGGAGGTGGTGATGCTGCCCGGCGCCGAAATCGTCAGCGAGTCGCTGCCACCCAGGGTTTGCCCGGTGGTGGTCGGGGTGTCGATCTGCAGGGTTTTGGGCGGAGCGGGGGCTGCGTCAGCAAAGCCGCTGCTTACCAGCAGGCCAAGGGTGAGTGCGAGGCGCTGAGGTGACGGGGGCATGGCGGGCGACCTTGTTTTTAGAAAGA
This sequence comes from Pseudomonas sp. PAMC 25886, assembly GCF_000242655.1. Classification (NCBI taxonomy): domain Bacteria; kingdom Pseudomonadati; phylum Pseudomonadota; class Gammaproteobacteria; order Pseudomonadales; family Pseudomonadaceae; genus Pseudomonas; species Pseudomonas sp. PAMC 25886. The sequence continues at coordinate 61,053 of NZ_AHHC01000022.1, read as the reverse complement.
GTCGACCTGTATAGCGGAGGTTTTTTACAGAATGATGGCGGGGAGGTGACAGCAGGCAGTGTTGGCCGGGCTTGCCCGCGATGGGGGTGTGTCAGTCGACATATTCATCGTCTGAACCACCGCCATCGCGGGTAAGCCCGGCTCCTACAGGGATGGGTGGTGTTTACAGATTCAGGCTCGGCACTCCACCAGCGTCTTCAGTTGGCCCGAACCTGCCTGGTTTTCATCCGATAACCAGCGCTCAAACCCTGCTCCAATCGCCGGCCATTCCCCATCCAGGATCGAATACCACGCCGTGTCGCGGTTCTTTCCTTTCACTACGGTGTGTTGGCGAAACACGCCTTCAAAACTGAATCCCAATCGCTCTGCCGCGTTTTTGGAGCGGGCGTTGGCGTTGTTGCACTTCCACTCCAGCCGGCGATTGCCCAGCTCAAACGAATGCTTGGCCAGCAGGTACACCGCTTCGGTGCTTTTCGGCGAGCGTTGCATCGGTGCACCGAAGGTCACGTGGCCGATTTCGATGCGGCCCTGCTCGGGCACGATGGACATCAGGCTGAGAATGCCTTGCACGTCGCCGCTGGCCTTGTCGATCACGCTGAAGAAGTACGGGTCGTTGTGGGTCGCATGGTTGTTCAGCCAGGCATCGAAGGCGGCGCGCTCGGGGAACGGGCCGTAAGGCAAATAGTCCCACAACTTCGGATCAGCACCGGGGCCTTGCAGGGCGTTGAACAGGTCATCGCCATGGCGGGCCGGGTCGAGTTTTTCCAGGCGCACGAAGCGCCCTTCGATAAGGGTGACGGTGGGCGCCGGAACGCCTTTCCAATCGGCCAATGATGTCGACATGCTGCTCTCCTTAAAGACCTTTGCGAAACTGGATAAAGCCGGGGCGTTCGGCAATGCGTTCGTACAGGTGGATGGCGGTGGCATTGGTCTCGTGGGTTAGCCAGTGGACCTTGCAGCAACCGTCCGCCTTGGCGGTGGCGTAGACGAATTCGATCAGTTTGCGACCCACCCCGGTGCCGCGCTGGGCCGGGTCTACCAGCAAATCCTGCAGGTAGCAGGAGTTCTCGATGCTCCAATTGGAACGGTGGTAGATGAAGTTGACCATACCCACGGCCTTGCCGTCCTGCCAGGCCAGGGCCGAATGGGTGGGCTCATTGGCGTCGATCAGGCGTTGCCAGGTGTTCTGGCTGACGGCGTCCGGCAACTCGGTATTGTAGAAGCGCAGGTAGGCCTGCCACAGGGGCAGCCACGCGGCGTGGTCGGCGGCAGTGACTGGGCGGATCTCGATCTGGCTCATGTTGGCTCCTTGGGAATAAAGCGGGCGAGGGTCTGGTCGCGTACGTCGGTGCTGGCCGCCAGTCCTTCGCGAACACCGGCAATGTCGGCGGCACTGCGGTTCTGGCTGAGTTTGCGCTTGCCTTCCAGGCGCTGGATCGGCAGGGCAAAGCCGACAATGGCCTTGAGCATGCCGTCGATGTAGTCGGCCGGGGCGTCGCTGACTTTCCATGGCTGGGTGCGCGGGGATTCGTGGCGGTCCGTCAGGGCGGTGACCAGGCTGAGCAGGCGGTCGGCGTCGGTGAAGACGTCGGCGGTGCCGTAGGCGTGTACCGCGATGTAGTTCCAGGTCGGCACGACTTTGCCGTGTTCGGCCTTGGCCGGGTAAAACGCCGGGCTGATGTAGGCCTCGGCGCCGGCAAAAATCACCAGGGCCTCGCTGCCATTCTGCAAGTCTTGCCACTGCCGGTTGGCTTTGGCCAGGTGCCCGTACAGCGTGCCGTTGGGGCCTTCGTCGGGATTCAGCAGCAGCGGCAAGTGACTGGCCTGCAGGCCTTGCTCGCCAAAGGTGATCAACTGCGCCAGGCGGGTGTGGCGGATCAGTTGCTGGATTTCGGGCAAGTCATCGAGGGCAAAGGCGCGTGGTGTGTACATGAAGATTTTCCTTGGCGAATGCCTGCATCCTAGGCAGGCTATTGGTTCGATGTAAGAGCCATCTGTGCTCCATTTCATAGGTCCAATTTGCCGGAGCGTGTGCCATGCCCCCGTTAGAGCCGCCGCTGTCGTTCAACCCTGCCGGCATCGAGCTGGACCGCCGCCACGGCCTCACGCGCCAGCTGTACCAGGCCCTGCGCCAGCGGGTACTGGACGGGCGGCTGGTCAGTGGCACCCGGCTGCCGGCCAGCCGTGACCTGGCAGCGGCGCTGTCGATTTCCCGTAACAGCGTGGTTCGCGCCTACGATCAGCTGTATGCCGAAGGCTTCATCGAAGGGCGGGTGGGCGATGGCACCTATGTGGCGCAACTGCCGCAGACACCCCTCTGCTCCAAAAAACTATCCACAAAAGTATCCACAGGGTTATCAACAGGCTTATCCACAGGTTTATCCACAAAATGCCCGGATTTACCTGTAATTTCATCCAGTCAAGTTATCCACAGTGCGGCCCTGGGGCGGGTAGAAAACAACCATTTGCCGTTGCCGCCGACCGGTCCTCCGCGGGCGTTTCGCGTGGGTATTCCGGCGTTCGACCTGTTTCCCTTCGACGTCTGGGCCAAGCTGAATGCGGCTTTCTGGCGCAAGCCGGACCTGCAGCAGCTGTGTTATGGCGACCCGGCAGGGGATGAGCGCTTGCGGGGGCTGATCGCTGCCTATTTGCGCAGTTCCCGGGGCATGCACTGCACGGCTGAACAAATAGTGATCACCAGCGGCGCGCAGCAGGCAATCAGCCTTTGTGCACAGCTGCTGGTGGCGCCGGGGGATGGGGTGGCGGTGGAAAACCCGGGTTACCGTGCGGCAGGCCATGCGTTCGCACTTGCCGGGGCAAAACTCCACGGGGTGGCCGTGGACAGTGAAGGCATTGATTGCTCGGCGCTGAACGCCATCGACAGTTGCCGCCTGGCCTATGTCACGCCCTCGCACCAATACCCGATGGGCGTGGTCATGAGCCTGGCCCGGCGCCTGGAATTGCTGGCCTGGGCCGAACGCACCGGCGGCTGGATCATCGAGGACGACTACGACGGCGAATACCGCTACAGCGGCGCGCCGTTGGCGCCTCTGGCGGCGCTGGATCGCAGTGGGCGAGTGCTCTATGTCGGCACGTTCGGCAAGGTCGCGTTTCCGGCGTTGCGCCTGGGTTACCTGGTGCTGCCGATGGCACTGGTGCAGCCCTTCGCCCGGCGTCGGGCGGTGGATGTGCGCCATTCCGAGGTCAGCACCCAGGCGGTGATGGCCGAGTTCATGGCTTCCGGGCACTTCCAGCGGCATGTGCGGCGCATGCGTCGCGCCGCCTTGAGCCGGCGCAACGCGTTACTGGCCGAATGGCCACAGGGTGTCGACGGTGTGGGCAGCGTGCCAGCGGTGGCGGCGGGGCTGCATTTGACGATACCGGTGCAAGGGCTGGAGCGCGAGCAGGCATTGATCGCGAAAGCGGCTGGCGTCGGGGTGGAAATCAACGGCCTGAGCAATTATTGGTTGCCGGATTCCGTCACGCCGCAGGATCGGCGTGCCGGCCTGGTGTTGGGCTTCGCGGCCGTGCCCGAGGCGCAGATCAGCCAGGCGCTGGCACGGTTGCGCCTGGCCTGGCAATAACCCGGCTCAGGTGGCGGGCGCGGGGGCCTTGCCCAAGAACAGTGACCGGGCCAGGTGCGGGCCGATTTTGGCGCGATAGATGGCCCGGCGTAGCTGTACGGACATGCCTTCATATTCTTCGAAGGCGCCCCCTAGCCGACGTTGTTCCGGGGTTTTCAGGTGGGCCACAATGTATGCCTCGTTGGGCGCATTCAGGCTTGCGTAGTGAAAGTGGGCATACCACAGCGCCCGGCTGGTTTTCTGGTCGCGTATCTCGTACTCCTGCATGAAATCCTTTTTCGGGCCTTTGAGCCTCCGGCGAACACCTGACGCATGAATGGTCACCTCTCCTTCGGTGGACAACAGTTCTATATGGGCGGCCGTGGGCAGGCGATTCTTGAGCATGTCGAGCCTGACGCGCCGACCTGTGCGGTAGAGCTTTTTCACGGCCTCATCAAGTTGTCGGTTCATCGCTTCGGAGGCGATATTGTCGGTTTCGTTAGTGGCGTTGGCGGCTTGCTCGACGACGCGCTTGGCCTGTTCCAGGGTTTGCGCCCGGCGCTCGAATTTTTCCTCGATCTCCACCGGCAGCCGTTGGGGTTGGTCAGCCTTTGCGGTGGTACGCTCGATAAAAGCATCGACATCGTCCAGCAATGCCTGGGCCTCTTTCAGGCTGTTGGGCACGCTTACGGCAGGTGCACGAGTGGCGGGCGGGGACGGGTGCGCGTGTTCTACCCAGTTGCCTGAATCCTTTTTGTGAAAGGTGGCAATGACCTTATGGGTCAGGGGTTCCTTGATGTCTACAAAGTCGGGATCGTTTTCGCGAGGTTCACCGACGACCACACCCTTGAAGCGAGTCTTGATGACCGTCTTTTTGGGCCGGGCAGATGCGCTTGATGACGCGCCTGCCTCGGCTCTGGCGTCCTTGGCTTTGCGTTCCCGCAGCGCAGAGCTCAGAGACTGCATGGCCCGTTGGGCGTACTCGTCGATCTGTTTGCGCAGGTCCTCCACCGAATCCTTCACTATCAGCTCGGGGTATTCGCCTGGCAGATCCAGCAGATTCTGGTTGATCAAGGTGAATTGATCGGCGACGTCATCCAGCGCCTCGATGTGCGCGTCCAGGTCGAGTTCAGCCCGCGTCTCCACCAGCTCACGGGAACTCTGGACGGTGAGTTGGGCGGCCTGGACAATGTCGTTGATGCTGTTGCGCGCCTCAGTCATGTCTGCGGTGCTGTTCTCCTGGAGGCACAGGGTGCGAGCGAGTGAAATACGGAAACCCTTCAAGTCATCCAGGTCAAACTGCGGCAGGTTTTCGCGGGTGCGCAGTTCCAGCTTTACCCCCTCGGCGCCCAGTTCCCTGAGGTATTTGAAGCGCGAACGAACGTACTCCAGCTGGGTGATCATATTCAGGGTTTTATCGGCCACGCGCCGACGGGCGAAGACCTCCTGCGGGTCACTGTCCATACCCTGTCCGCTGGCGGCCAGGTCTTTTTGGAAATCCGTCACTTGTTCGTTGATGCCGGCTTGCGCAATGAGCAACTGGCTTTCCAGGTAGTTGAGCATGCGTTTCGAATAGTCCGGCACAGCGTCGAGCAGGTTCAATGACTTCAGTTGGGCGATCGGTGCGTCGTACTCCCCCCGACGTTTATCCAGCGTGGCAATGAAGGTGGTGAGTGCGCTGGCGGACGTGCCGGGTGATGCGGCTCTGCTGACGCTACGGGCGGCCTCAAGCGCGGCACTTTCTTTGGCTTCCTGGCGGTCGAACGCCTCCAGTTGTTCACGCAGCCCGGTAATCGTGACGGGTTTGAGCCGCTGGCCTTTCTTCATCCGGCTGCGAAACCCTGCGCCGCGCAGGCGCAGGCGTGTATCGATAAACCATTGGCCCACGCGGTTGTTGACCAACACCGGGCCCAGGCGCTCGGGCTGTTTGGCGTCGATGATCATCACCGTATCGTTTTCGTCCACTTGTACCTTGAACCAGCGTTCGCCCACCGGCGCATACCACTGATCATTGAGCGGGTAGAGGTGCTGGTGCGAGCCAGGCTGGGTTTGCTGCGCGCCCAGTGTTTCGGGGCGCGTGACGCTGAAGCTGTCGAGGGTCTTTTTCAGGCTCAACGGCTTGCGGGTCAAGGCGCCGAGGGTGTGCAGCGAAAGCTCGTGGCCGCCGGGCAGGTCGGGTGTCTGGATATCCGGTAGCTGAGTCGTGGGCAGTTGGCTTGCCGTTTCGGTCGTGGGGAATGTTTCCGGAGCGCCCACGACGGGTTTCTCGGCCCGCACAGCTGACGGCTGACGGCTGGCCAGGTGCAACGCCAGGGCCATGCCCAGGTTGAGGAAAATGTCGGTCAAGGCGGACCATTTGGCCTCGCTGTCGCCACGTTCGCTGGCGTCGATGGCTTCCTGCACGTCATTGATCAGTTGGCCGATCCAGGCCGCAGTGCCAACGGTTTTGCCCAAAAAGGGCAGGGCGGCATTGAAGATCGTCCAGCCGGCCCGTTTGAAACTTTCCCAGCGGGATTCTGCATTGGACACTGACTGCTTGTCGGCGAGGTCCACCAGTGCCTTCGCGTTGGCGGTGAACAGCGCCGCCAAATCGTCGTCGTGGAGGGTCTGGCTGCCGAGAATGACCGGCCCGGTCATGCTCAACGCCAGCCACGGCTCTACCACCAGCGCGGACAAGGTCCTGGGCGAAGCAAGGAGGGCGCCGGGAAACACAAACTGTGCGTAGTCGGAACGCACGCTGTCGGGTAGCCAGGCCAACACCGACTCGCGCAGTTCGGTGGATTGTTTGATGGCGTAAATCAGGTTGTTCGGTGAGGCGAACTGCATCAACTGTCTCGTGGCCTGGGGGCGATACAAGAGGCAGGGGCCGTTGGCCGGGTTCTGCGGGCCTATGACGAACATGTTGCTGACCTGATCGGCGGCCTGGCTGGTGCGGCGCGTGGGAATAAACGCCAGGGGCCGAATGACCACGGTGTAGCCGTTCACGCGGCGCAGGTTGGGGTCGGATGCCATGGCCGCGCAGACATAACGGTAGCCTTGCTCATCCACACCGTACTGGCTGCGAATCTTGTATTGCAGCGCCAGCAACGGCAGTTGCAGGCGCAGTTGATCGGTATAGAGGGTTTGCCGCGCCAGTGACTGCACCGGGTCGTCGAGCAGGGTGGTTTTGACCAGCTTGGGATATTGATCGCCAATGTTCACTTGGGTGATCAGGTCTTGCAGGTACGTCACGCTCATCCAGCTCGGCAGGCTACGACCATCGTTGTACTGCGCGACCTTGTTGCCCAACGGCAGCGCGATCAGGTTTTGCAGGGCCAGTTCTTCGAGGCTGAAGGTGACGGTGCTGGTCAGGCCGGGGGCGGTGAATAACCCCCAGACGACCTGGCTGGTCACGGTAATTTGCACGAGCCTGAGCTTGAGCATCAGTTGCTGGCTGAGTTGAGTACCATTTGCCACCAGGCCCAGGTCGGTTTTCTGGGCGGGTGTCAGGGTCTTGGCCATGGCGTCGGCGATGGCCTGCAGGGCGTAGTCGCCAATCAGCGGAATGCTGTCCTGGTAGGTTTTATTGCCGGTGCGGTTATTGAGTGCGGCGATATCGAACAGGTAGCGGCTATAGCGGGACAGGTCGGCAGAGCTTGCGGTGTTCAACCAATCGGGCAGGGCATCGCTGATTTTTTCCAGCTTGTCCCTGTCGTCCGACGACAACTGCCCTAACTCCAGTTGCCCACGCTCGGCGATCTCATCGTTGGTCCCCAGGGACGGGGTCCCCGGAGCGATTCTGCCAATGGCATCGAGTTGCAGGCCGATAAGGGCGCAGGCCTGGTACTCGAAAAAATCCCCCTGGGGTTCGTAGAGCCGCCATTGCAGCGCTTTATCCTCGGGGTTGGTCGCTTGCAGGACCAGCGCCTTGCCCAGGTCGTCCAGGCTGTCGAACGGTTGGTACCCGTTGGCAATTGAGTACGTGAGGATCATCGTGTGTTGGTCATGGGTGCCGATCAGGATGGCGAGCGCGGCGAGGCTGATGTGTCGGGTATGGGGACCTTGGTCGATATCGATGTCGATCAGGTAGGCCCGGGTGCGGTATTTGTCATTGGGCAGGCGCACGGCGTAATCCGGGTACAGGAATACGTTCTTCGCCATGGCACATTCGTCCTCGCCCCAACCCACGGAGTCCTTGATATCCCAGGCATTGCGCAAGGCGTTGGCGAAGGCCTGCCAGCGAGTGCCCCGGGGGCCATCGGTCTGGTTCCAGAACTCCAGTTGTTGTTCCTGATACGCGATGAACAGCAGCGGAGCACATTCATTGATCAGCCGGGCGATGGCGTCGATACGCACCGGCAGGTGGATGTCCGGGCCGCTGGCGGCGCGGTCGGTCAGGTAGTGCTCACCGTCGATGTACACCACTGGTTTGTTGGAAACGGCGCGCCGTGCGAGTGCGCCGGTGACCGACTCGTGATGAGGCAAGCCGGGCACGACCTGGTCATTGACGATTAACCAGACTGGCGAGACGACAACGGCCAGGTCCGGGTCGATATCCAGTTCGGGATACAGCTCCTTCAACGCCGGCCGCAAAATTTTTGCAGCCACTTCGCGGATGGACGGGCCGGTGGTCAATTGGGTCAGCAGCGAATTGCCGTTGAGGGATTCTAATTCGGTGGAGGGCTGAGGCATGCAGACATTCCTTGCTGGCAGAAGAGCGATCGGAGTGCCAGAAAGTAGCGGTGCCTGCCGGGGGGCGGGTGGTAGTTAACTGTGCAACGTGTGGCGAGGGACCCATTGCCCTCGCCACAGGTGCGTCAGGTCCCGGATTTGATCTTGGTCCAGGCCCGGGTGCGGGCGCGCTCGGCATCACGGCCCAGGGGTTTCAGGGTGTAGAGCGTGGCCATGGCCGCTTCGGTGGGGTACAGGTTGGGGTTGTTGCGAATCGCCGGGTCCACCAGGTTGGTGGCGTCCTTGTTGGGGTTGGGGTAGCCGACAAAGTCGCTGATCGGCGCAATCACCCCGGGTTGCAGCAAGTAGTTGATGAAGGTGTAGGCGTCCTCCGGGTCTTTGGCACCTTTGGGAATTGCGAGCATGTCGAACCAGATCGGCGCGCCTTCCTTGGGCAGGCGCATGTCCACGGTCACGCCGTTCTTCGCTTCTTTGGCGCGGTTGGCGGCCTGGGAGAAGCTGCCGGAATAACCGACTGCCACACAGATGTCACCGTTGGCGATGTCCGCCATGTATTTGGAGGAGTGGAAGTAGGTGATGTACGGACGGATCTTCATCAGCAAGGCTTCGGCTTTCACGTAGTCCTTGGGGTCGCTGCTGTTGGGGTCCAGCCCGAGGTGTTGCAGGGCCAGCGGCAGAATTTCCGACGGTGAGTCCAGCAGGGCCACGCCGCACTGTTTGAGCTTGCTGATGTTCTCTTCGTTGAAGATCAGGTCCCAGCTGTCCACCGGTGCATTGGCGCCCAGCGCAGCCTTGACCTTGTCCGGGTTGAAGCCGATCAGGATGGTGCCGTACATGTAAGGCACGGCGAATTTATTGCCGGGATCGTTGGCCTCGATCAGCTTCATCAGCTTGGGATCGAGGTGGTTCCAGTTGGGCAGCTTGCTGCGGTCCAGGGGCTGGAACACCGAGGCTTCGATCTGCTTGGCCAGGAACACGTTGGACGGCACCACCACGTCGTAGCCGGAGTTACCGGTGAGCAGCTTGGCTTCCAGGGCTTCGTTGGTGTCGAAGATGTCGTAGACCAGTTTGATCTTCGGGTTCTGGGCCTTGAAGTCTTCCAGGGCCTTGGGGGTGATGTAGTCGAACCAGTTGTAGACCCGCAAGGTGGTTTCTTCGGCGTGTGCCACGCCGCTGAACACTGCGGCGCACAGGACCAGATGCTTGAGCATGTTCATGATGCTGCCCCCTCAAAACCTTCCAGAACGTTGACGGCGTTGATGCCGATTTCTTCGACGGCGTAACCGCCTTCCATCACAAACAGGGTCGGCTTGCCCAGTTGGGCGATGCGGGCGCCCATGGCGAGGTAGTCCGGGCTGTCGAGCTTGAACTGCGAGATGGGGTCGTCCTTGAACGTGTCGACGCCCAAAGACACCACCACGACGTCGGCGCCATAGCGCTGGATCTCATTGCAGGCCTGCTCCAGCGCCGCGCTCCAGGTAGCCCAGCCCGAACCGGCTGGCAGCGGATAGTTGAAGTTGAACCCTTCACCCGGGCCTTCCCCCAGTTCATCGGCATAACCGAGGAAGAACGGAAACTCCGCTTCCGGGTGGCCGTGAATCGAGGTGAACAGCACATCGCTGCGCTCATAGAAAATCGATTGGGTGCCGTTGCCGTGGTGGTAATCCACGTCAAGGATCGCGACTTTCCGGTGACCCTGATCGAGAAACGCCTGGGCGGCGATGGCGGCGTTATTGAGGTAGCAATAGCCGCCCATCAAGTCACTGGCAGCGTGATGGCCGGGCGGTCGACACAGCGCGAACGCACTGCGGGCGCCTTGCTGGATGGCCTGTTGGGCGGTCAGTGCAACCTGCGCTGCGCTGTAGGCCGCTTGCCAGGTGCCGGCGGTAATGGGCGCGCCGCCGTCGAAGCTGTAATAGCCGAGTTGGCCGTGCAGGCTGGTGGGGATCACCTTGCGCAAGGTGCGGGCGGGCCAGGTGTAGGGCAGCAAGTCGCCGTCCTGGTTGAATGCGGTCCAGCGTTGCCAGGCGCCCTTGAAGAAGTCCAGGTAGGCCGCGCTGTGAATGCGTTGCAGTGGCACCAGGCCAAAATCCACGGGCGCGTGCACCGGGCCCAGTTCGCGGTCCTTGACCCGTTGCAGCACATGGTCGGCGCGGGAGGGCATTTCAAAGCAGGGCATCAGTTGCCCGTCCATCAGTTCGCAGCGGCCGTGGTGCAGGTGGTGATCGTCCGAGTAGATCGTCAGCATATTGTTGTTCTCCGCAGGCTGTATCGGTGCAGGCAGTCTTGCGGCGGGCGGGGTTTATGAGAACGGCAGGAGCGGCCAAAAGGGGATAAATACGGCCAATGTGTGTGACCGCAATTCGCCCCTCAATAGGGCGTCATGCGCGAAATTGGCTCGGCGCCACGCCGCTCCAGCGCACAAACGCGTGGCGGAAACTTGCGGTTTCGCTAAACCCCAGTGCTTCGGCAATCCGGTAGATCGGCAGCTCGTCCTCGCCCAGCAACTGCTTGGCCCGCTCGAAGCGTAGCTCGTCGAGCAGTTCCTGGTAGCTGCAACCCTGGTCGTGCAGGTGCCGGCGCAAGGTGCGGGCCGAGCAGTTCATCTGTTGGGCCAACCCCTCAAGGCCCGGCGCCGCCTGCAATTGGCTGGCGAGCACTTGGCGAATCCGGCCCAGCCACGCCTGGCGCCCGGTGAACTCCAGGTTCTGCTTGCGGCAACGCTCGGCCATGGCCTGGTGGGTGACGGCGTCGGCCAGGGGTAACGGCTGGTCCAGCCAGTGCTTGTCGAACGCAAAGGCATTGGCGGTGGCTTGAAACTGCAACGGGCAGTCGAAGCGCTCGCGGTAACGTGCCTGATAGTCCGGCGCGTCGTATTCAAAGCGCGCACCGCGCAATGGCAGCGGATGGCCGAGCAGGTCGTCGCAGATGACTTTCAATGAGACCAGGCAGAACTCGACGTTGAAGGTTTCCAGCGCCGGGTTCTCCCGATAATCACTGGCGCTGAACCAGATGCGCTCGCCGTCCTCCACCAGGCTCAGCTCGAAAAGTGTTCCCAACAGCGCCGGATAACGCAGGGCCAAACGTAAAGCGTCACCGAAGGTGGCACTGGTGAGCAGGGCGTAGCCGAGCATGCCGTAGGACGAAACGTGCATGCGCCGGCCCAGTTCCAGGCCGATATCCCGCTGCAGCGCCACGGCGTTGGCACACACGCGCATCTCCTGGTTGGTGGTGATGCGCGTGTCGGCACGGCTCAAGTCCGCCGGGCAGATGCCGCTGCCTTCGAGCAACGCGTCGCCGGGCAGGCCCTGGTCCTTGAAGGTGCCAAGCACCAGGGAGACGGCGTTGAGGGTGGTGAGGTGGGAGTGCAGCATGGGTGCTTCCAGCCAGGGGATGGCTGGAAGCGGAGCAAGTTATATGCCGGTCAGCTCAGCTCGCCACACAGGTCGAGCTCCACCAGGCGCCGGATTTCGGCATTCCCCAGTCCGGCGCCGATCAGCGCATTGAGCTTGCCGAATGCCGCTTCGCGGGTCATGCCGCCGCCCGACAACACGCCCACGCCGCGCAAGCGGCTGCCGGCTTCGTACACATCCAGCTCTACGCCGCCTTCATGGCACTGGGTAATCGCGACGACGACCACGCCCTGGTCCTGCGCGCGCTGGAGGCTGGCAAGGAACTCGGGGTTGTCGCTGGGGCCAGTGCCGCTGCCGAAGCATTCCAGCACCAGCGCTTGAATACCGCTGTCGATCAACGCGTCCAATTGCGCGGCGGCGATGCCCGGCACCAGTGGCAGCACACCCACATTGGCCAGCGCCTTGGCCTGGCGGTAATGCAGCGCCGCCGGAACCAACTCGGCTTGGGCGACGCCGCCGTTACGCTGCAACGCGGCAAACGGGTGGCGACCAAAACTGCGGATTTTCGCGCAACGGGTCGGGGCCATCAGTGCACCGTGGAAGTACAGTTGTACGCCAGGCGCCAGGCCTTCGCCGAGGGCAGCCAGCGCACCGCTGACGTTTTCCCAGGCATCGCTGTCGGGTACGCCGGCGGGCAGCATCGAGCCGGTAAACAGCACCGGCGCTGGCAAGCCCAGCAGCTGGAAGCTCATGGCCGCCGCGCTGTAGGCCAGGGTGTCGGTGCCGTGCAGGATCAGCACCGCGTCGCAGCCTGCATCTACCGCTTCGATCACCGCCACACGCAAGCGCTGCCAGTAGGCGGGCGTCATGTTAGCGCTGTCGATCAGCGGGGACATTTCCCGGAAGCGCCAGGCAGGGACGTTGATATGGGGTTGGCTGGCGAGGAACTCGCTCATGCGCGCCTCGAAACCCGAAGCGGGTGCCAGGCCGTTGGCGCTGGCCTGCATGCCGATGGTGCCACCGGTGTAGAGCACCATGATGTTAGTAGCTGGGGACATCGAAGAATCTCCTGAACGAAAAACGCCGCCGGGCCCAGAGCATGCCCAAGGCCGGGCGGCGTGTCATCTATCTAGGCGTGCGACGCTTAGCGCTGCGCTTGAGCGTTCAGCTCTGCCGTTGCTTGAGCGGCAGGTTCCGGCTTCACCGGATTGGCCGGCCAGGCTTTGCGGTCCAGGTCCAGGTCCGGGAATTTGCTGGAGTCGAACACCGGCGTCTTGATGCCCGCCGCGCGCTGGTTGTCGTAGTCGTTCAGGATGCGCATGGCGATCTTGAACAGGAACGCCAGGGCGAACAGGTTGACGAACGCCAGCATGGTCATGGTGATGTCGGCGAAGGCAAACACGGTGCTCAGGTTCTCGATGGAACCCCAGAAAATCAGCACCAGCACCAGCGCGCGGTAGCCCATCAACACCTTGCGGTTGTCGCCCACAATGAAGCGCAGGTTGCTCTCGCCGAGGTAGTAGTTGTACATGATCGAGGTGAACACGAACAACGCCAGGGCCACCGAGATGAACATCCGGCCCCAGTCACCGACCACGGCCGCCAGGGAGTTCTGGGTCAGGGCAATGCCGTCGCCTTCGAAGCCCGGGGTGTAGAAACCGGAAAGCAGGATCAGCAACGCGGTGCAGGTGCAGATCACGAAGGTGTCGAGGAACACGCTGAACGCTTGCACCACGCCTTGGGCGATCGGGTGTTCAACCGAGGCCACTGCGGCCACGTTAGGCGCACTGCCCAGGCCGGCTTCGTTGGCGAACACGCCGCGTTTCACGCCCATGATGATCGCGCTGCCCACCAGGCCACCGAAGGCTTGGTCGAGGCCGAAAGCGCTCTTGACGATGGTCGCGAGCATGGCCGGCACGTGGTCGAATTGCAGCACGATCACGTACAGGGTCACGGCGATGTAGACCAGGGTCTTGACCGGTACCAGCAGGTCGGCGATCGAGGCGATACGCTTGATCCCGCCGATGAACACCAGGCCCAGCAGCACGGCCAGGGCCAGGCCGGTGTAGGTGGTGTCCAGGCCAAACGCATTGTTCAGCGAGTGAGTCACGGCGTGGGCTTGCAGACCGTTGAAGGCGAAACCGAAGGTCACCAGCAGCAGGAACGCCATCACCATGCCCAGCCAGCGTTTTTGCAGGCCGTGCTGAATGTAGTAAGCCGGGCCGCCACGGTAGGTGCCTTCAGCGTCGGTGCGCTTGTAGAGTTGGCCGAGGGAGCACTCGATAAAGCTCGAAGACATGCCCACCAGTGCGGTAACCCACATCCAGAACACGGCGCCCGGGCCACCCAGGGTCACGGCAATGCCGACGCCTGCGATGTTGCCGGCACCGACGCGCCCGGCGAGGCTGAGCATCAGCGCCTGGAACGAGCTGAGTTGGCCGGTGCTGCTTTTCAGGCTGTCGCGAAACACCGAAAACATGTGGAAAAAATGACGCAACTGAACGAAACGCGAGCGGATCGTGAAGTAACCACCGAGCCCGACAATGAGCACGATCAATACTTTCCCTGAGAGGAAGTCGTTGATGACTTCTAGCATGGAGTGTTCCTCGCTGATTTTTCTAATGGCAAACGCAGGACGGTCCGACGCATCGTTTAGCACCAGGCAGTGCACGACGCTTCGACCCCAATCCTTTTGCGGGTGTTGTTATTCATGCGGTTTCGCGCTTCCCAGGGTCTCGTTACCGACGACCGCTGACGCGAAGAGGGGCGGCACTATACCTAGGAGTGTGTGATCCGTCTGCACGAGGCGATTAAAGGTTTCAGCCAAGGCGTTACGGGCAAGGCGGGTTTGTGGGGCGATCTTGGAGTTTTTATTGGCGTCATTTCACAACCTTGAGGCAAAAAAAAGGGCCTGAAGAACGAGCCTTCAGGCCCTCAAAAGGTGAGAGGTGTCTAGTCCCTCAACCTGGTGAGCGGTGCAACAAACGCTTAGGCCTTCAGCGGGACCAAACGTGGGGCAATCATGTTTTCGGGGCGCAGGATGTCGTCGAGCATGGCGTCGTCGAGCAAGCCTTCTTCGCGCACCAGTTCCAGTACGCCGCGGCCGCTTTCAAGGGCGATACGGGCGATACGGGTGGCGTTTTCATAGCCGATGTACGGGTTCAGCGCGGTGACCAGGCCGATGGAGTGTTCCACCAGCTCGCGGCAGCGGGCTTCGTTGGCAGTGATGCCGACGATGCAGTGCTCGCGCAGCATGTCCATGGCGCGTTGCAGCAGGCGGATCGAGTCGAAGATCTTGTAGGCGATCAGCGGCTCCATCACGTTCAGTTGCAGCTGGCCGCCTTCGGCCGCGATGGTCAGTGCCAAATCGTTACCGATGATTTGGAACGCCACCTGGTTCACGGCTTCCGGGATTACCGGGTTGACCTTGCCGGGCATGATCGAGCTGCCTGGCTGGCGGGCCGGCAGGTTGATCTCGTTGATGCCGGTGCGTGGGCCGCTGGACAGCAGGCGCAGGTCGTTGCAGATCTTCGACAGCTTCACCGCCGTACGCTTGAGCATGCCGGAGAACAGTACGAAGGCGCCCATGTCGGAGGTGGCTTCGATCAGGTCGGCAGCCGGTACCAGCGGCTGGCCGCTGATGGTGGCCAGGCGTTGAACGGCCAGGGCCTGGTAACGCGGGTCGGCGTTGATGCCGGTACCGATGGCAGTGCCGCCCAGGTTCACTTCGGTCAACAGCTCGGGTGCCAGGGTTTTCAGGCGGGCCAGGTCTTCACCGAGGGTGGTGGCGAAGGCGCGGAATTCCTGGCCGAGGGTCATCGGCACGGCGTCTTGCAGCTGGGTACGGCCCATTTTCAGGACGTGGCTGAATTCTTCACCCTTGGCGGCAAACGACTGGATCAGGCTGTCGAGGCTGGCCAGCAGTGCGTCGTGGCCCAGCAGCAGACCCAAGCGGATCGCGGTCGGGTAGGCGTCGTTGGTCGACTGCGCCATGTTCACGTCGTTGTTCGGGTGCAGGTATTGGTATTCGCCCTTGTTGTGGCCCATGGCCTCCAACGCGATGTTGGCGATGACTTCGTTGGCATTCATGTTGGTTGAAGTGCCAGCGCCGCCTTGAATCATGTCCACCACGAACTCTTCGTGGAAATCGCCGCGGATCAGGCGGGCACAGGCTTCGCTGATGGCAGCGTGCTTGGCTTCGCTGAGCTGGCCCAACTCGCGGTTGGCGTCAGCGGCCGCTTGCTTGACCATTGCCAGGCCGACCACCAATTTCGGGTAATGCGAAATCGGAACGCCCGAGAGGCGGAAGTTATTCACCGCTCGCAGGGTCTGGATGCCGTAATACGCTTGAGCGGGTACTTCGAGTACGCCAAGCAGGTCTTTTTCTGTGCGGAAAGATGCAGCGGAGGACATGACGGAAATCATCTCGATATGGACCCGGGCTAGGCCGGAACGCTGTGAATGCTAGGCTTGCGGGAGGTTTTGGGCCAATGCTGTTAAACACTGGCCTATGCATAAACGGCATAATGTCGGTGTGACCCCGTTACCATGACGGACGTGTGTGCCAAAATGGTGCGTGCCCCGGGAGGATGTGATGAACCTTGAAAGCAAATGGCTGGAAGACTTTAGCGCCCTGGCTGCCACTCGCAGCTTCTCCCAGGCGGCGGAGCGGCGCTTTGTCACCCAGCCGGCGTTCAGTCGGCGCATCCGCAGCCTGGAGGCGGCGCTGGGGCTGACCCTGGTCAATCGCTCGCGCACGCCGGTCGAACTGACGGCGGCGGGGCAGTTGTTCCTGGTCACCGCGCGTACCGTGGTCGAGCAGCTCGGCGAGGTATTGCGCCACCTCCATCACCTGGAAGGCGGGCAGGGCGAAGTCATGCAGGTGGCGGCGGCGCACTCCCTGGCGCTGGGCTTCTTCCCGCGCTGGATCGCCCAGCTGCGTAATGAAGGATTGAACATCGCCACCCGGTTGGTCGCCACCAACGTCGGCGACGCCGTGCATGCGCTGCGCGAAGGCGGCTGCGACTTGATGCTGGCGTTCTACGACCCGGACGCTGCGATGCAGATGGACCCGGAGATCTTCCCGTCGCTGCACCTGGGCAACACTGAGATGCTGCCGGTGTGCGCCGCCGATGCCGACGGCAAGCCGCTGTTCGACCTCGAAGGCGAGGGCAGTGTGCCGCTGCTGGCCTACAGCGCCGGCGCCTTTCTCGGGCGTTCGGTAAACCTGTTGCTGCGCCAGCGGGCGCTGCGCTTCACCACCATTTACGAAACCGCCATG
Source organism: Pseudomonas sp. PAMC 25886 (assembly GCF_000242655.1). Taxonomy (NCBI): domain Bacteria; kingdom Pseudomonadati; phylum Pseudomonadota; class Gammaproteobacteria; order Pseudomonadales; family Pseudomonadaceae; genus Pseudomonas; species Pseudomonas sp. PAMC 25886. Next base: position 44,185 of record NZ_AHHC01000022.1, on the reverse strand, counting down.
GCCGACAGCCTGAAAAGCATGGCCCTTGAAGGCCTGGGCATTGCCTGGGTGCCGCAGCTGAGCGTGCGCGCGGAGTTGGCGCGGGGTGAACTGGTGGTGTGCGGCGGCCCGCAATGGCATGTGCCGCTGGAGATTCGTTTGTACCGCTGCGCCCTGGTGCGCAAGGCGAATGTGCGGTTGCTGTGGCGCAAGCTGGAAGGGGGTGCGGCGCAGAATCCGGCGGCTGAACGCGGTTAAATGTGGGAGCTGGCTTGCCTGCGATTGGGGTGGGTCAGCGCCTGAAATGTTGGCTGATACACCGCTATCGCAGGCAAGCCAGCTCCTACAGGGTTTTGCGGTGTTTTCGCTGACCTGAAAGTCAATAAAACCGCTACTTTGCGCCACTGGACAGATGGTCATTCCAGGGGCTGTTTATCTGCATTATTACGGTATACTGCGCGGCCTTCGGCCGGTCCAACCGGCCTTAATTCGTACACCAAGCCACGCCGGATTTCCCGCGTGGCTTGTTGTTTTTTGACGCGCCTGCGGGCGCCCAGAGAGAAGAGGCACGACGATGAGTGCATTGGTTGGCGTGATCATGGGCTCCAAGTCCGATTGGTCCACCCTTAGCCACACCGCCGATATGCTGGAAAAACTCGGCATTCCCTACGAAGTGAAGGTGGTTTCCGCCCACCGCACTCCGGATTTGCTGTTCCAGTATGCCGATGAAGCAGAATCCCGTGGCATCGAGGTGATCATCGCCGGTGCCGGCGGTGCAGCTCACCTGCCAGGCATGTGTGCAGCCAAGACTCACCTGCCCGTGCTGGGCGTGCCGGTGCAGTCGTCGATGCTCTCGGGCGTGGATTCGCTGTTGTCCATCGTGCAGATGCCCGCCGGTATTCCGGTGGCCACCCTGGCGATCGGCAAGGCCGGCGCGATCAACGCAGCATTGCTGTCCGCCAGCATCCTCGGTGCCAAGCACCCGCAGTTCCATGCGGCGCTGAAAAAATTCCGGGCTGAGCAGACAGACAGCGTCCTGGACAATCCAGACCCACGCATTGCCTGAGGTTGTTGACGATGAAAATCGGTGTAATCGGTGGCGGCCAACTGGGCCGCATGCTGGCCCTGGCGGGTACGCCGCTGGGGATGAACTTCGCTTTCCTGGACCCGGCGCCAGACGCCTGCGCGGCGGCGCTGGGTGAACACCTGCGGGCTGACTACAGCGACCCGGACCACCTGCGCCAACTGGCCGATGAAGTCGACCTGGTGACCTTCGAGTTTGAAAGCGTCCCGGCTGAAACCGTGGCCTTCCTGTCGCAGTTCGTGCCGGTGTACCCGAGCGCCGAAGCCTTGCGCATCGCTCGCGACCGCTGGTTCGAGAAGAGCATGTTCAAGGACCTGGGCATCCCGACGCCGGCCTTCGCCGACATCCAGTCCCAAGACGACCTGGACGCTGCAGTCGCCTCTATCGGCCTGCCGGCCGTGCTGAAAACCCGCACCCTGGGTTACGACGGCAAGGGCCAGAAAGTCCTGCGCACTGCTGCCGATGTGGTCGGTACCTTTGCCGAGCTGGGCAGCGTCGCCTGCCTGCTGGAAGGCTTCGTGCCGTTCACCGGTGAAGTCTCGCTGATCGCCGTGCGTGCCCGCGATGGCGAAACCCGTTTCTACCCGCTGGTGCACAACACCCACGACAGCGGCATCCTCAAGCTGTCCGTGGCCAGCACCGATCACCCGCTGCAAGCACTGGCTGAAGATTATTCGAGCCGAGTGCTCAAGCAGCTGGATTACGTCGGCGTGATGGCGTTCGAGTTCTTTGAAGTCGACGGCGGCCTGAAAGCCAACGAAATCGCCCCGCGCGTGCACAACTCCGGGCACTGGACCACCGAAGGCGCCGAGTGCAGCCAGTTCGAAAACCACCTGCGGGCGGTGGCGGGCTTGCCGTTGGGCTCCACGGCCAAGGTCGGCGAGAGCGCGATGCTCAACTTCATCGGCGTGGTGCCGCCGGTTGAGCGTGTGATCGCGATCGATGACTGCCACCTGCATCACTACGGCAAGGCCTTCAAGGCCGGGCGCAAGGTCGGCCACGCCAACCTGCGTTGCAAGGACCGCGCGACGCTGCAAGCGCAGATCCTCAAGGTCGAAGCGCTGATCGCCGAGCAATAACCCAAGGCGGGGCGGGAACCATTGGTACCCGCCACCCTCTGATTGCAGGAAGCCAAAGTCTGACTAGGCTTTGACTGAGTTCACTTCATTCAGAGGGAAATGCCATGGGTATCATTGGAACCATCTTTATCGGCTTGATCGTTGGCCTGCTGGCGCGTTTCCTGAAGCCAGGCGACGACAGCATGGGCTGGATCATGACCATCCTGCTGGGTATCGCCGGTTCGCTGGTTGCAACCTATGGTGGCCAGGCACTGGGTATCTACCAGGCGGGCCAGGGCGCGGGCTTTATCGGTGCACTGATCGGTGCGATCGTGTTGCTGGTGATCTACGGTCTGCTGAGAAAGAAGTAATTTAGCGACCAGGCCCTCTGCGCTGCGCAGGCGCAGAGGGCTAGAATGCCGGCACTGTAATCCTTGCCGAGCCTCTCCATGCGCCGTCTTCTGTTGACTCTCCTCTTGCTGGGCTCTGGCCTGGCGCACGCTGGCGAACTGCCGGAAACCGACTGGCTGGAACTGATGCCCAAGTCGGACCAGAAAGCCCTCGAAGAAATGCCCGAAATCGACCACAACTCCCCGGAAGCCCAAGGCACCTTCACGGCCAAGGGCGGCCTGAAGCAGAGCAAGGGCTTGCCGGCGGTGATGTATTCGACCAAGACCGTGGCCGCCATGAACGGCAAGAACATCCGCATCGGCGGCTACCCCGTGCCACTCGAAACCGACGCCAAGGGCCGCAGCACGCTGTTCTTCCTGGTGCCTTACCCGGGCGCGTGCATCCACGTGCCGCCACCGCCGCCCAACCAGTTGGTGCTGGTGCGTTATCCCAAGGGGTTGAAGCTGGATGATATCTACACGCCGCTGTGGGTGACGGGCACGCTGAAGGTGGAGAAGGTCAACAACGACCTGGCCGATGCGGCCTATGCGCTGGATGCGGGGAAGGTGCGGGTGGTCAAAGAGTCGGACTTGTAAGCCGCGACGCCATTCAAAATGTGGGAGCTGGCTTGCCTGCGATGAGGGCCTGACAGTCGACATCTCTGTCGCCTGACACTCCGCTATCGCAGGCAAGCCAGCTCCCACATTTGATTGGGTTTACAGGGCGATACCGCTGATGCTCACACCCAGGGTATGGCTTTCGCCCGGCGCGAGCGTTACCGCATCGTCCAGCACATTCGCGGTCTCGATGCAGAGCATGCCCTGCCAGCCGTCGTCGGCCATGTCGCTGAAGGCCTTGGCGCGTTCGGTCCACGGGTTCCAGATCACCGTCGAGCGCGAGCCTGTGCTGCTGAGCTGAACACGGCGCTGCCAGTCTTTGTCGACAATGTTCAGCTGCGCCGGCGTGTCGAGGTAGATGCGGTCGGTCTCGGCGGTGAAGTGCAACAGCCCGGATTGTTGCTTGTGGGTCCAGCCGTCGGCGGTATCGATATAGGCCAGGCCGTCCAAACCTTCGACCTGCACATTGCGCACATCGCTGACCGCAAAGTAGCTGTGCAGTGCCTGGCTGAGGCTGACGGTCTCGGTGCCACGGTTATGGCTGGTCAGGCGAATGTGCAACTGATCATCCAGCAGGAGGCTCATCTTCAGGTCGACCTGATGGGGCCAGCCCGGGAAGCCACCTTCGGGCACCGGCAGTTCCAGCTCCACGCGCAGTGCTGTGCCTTCAGCTTCAACGCCCACCAACGCCCAGTCGGCGGTCCGCACGAAACCATGCGCGCCCGCCGGCGCGTCACCCTGATACATGGCCTTGACGCTCTGCGGGTTGCGGTCGAATACACCAAACCACGGCCAGCACACCGGCACACCGGTGCGAATGCCTTTGCCTTTCTTGAACACCACGTCGTCGTTGGGCCAGATCAGCGGCTTTTCGCCGGTGCGCTGGTAACTGACGATATGTGCGCCTTGCTGGGCCACCACCAATTCGGCGCCGTTATGGCGGATGCGCCATGCGTTCAGCTCATCCAGTTTGACGGTTTCAACGTTGGGTGTAGACATAGGCACGCGCTCTCAATGGCAGACAATGGGGCAATGGACCGTCAAAACGTCGCGATGTTTAACGCGCCCGCGACGGAACCGACCTGGTGCGACCGCTGCCGTCGATGGCAACGAACACAAACACCGCCTCGGTGACCTTGCGCCATTCGCTGGACAGCGGGTCGTCGCTCCACACTTCGACCATCATCTGGATCGAGCTGCGGCCGATTTCCAGGGCCTGGGTATAGAAGGACAACTGTGCGCCGACTGCCACGGGCACCAGGAATGCCATGCGGTCGATCGCTACGGTCGCCACGCGGCCACCGGCAACCTTGCTCGCCATGGCCGTGCCGGCCAGGTCCATCTGCGCGACCAGCCAGCCGCCGAAGATGTCGCCGAAACCGTTGGTTTCACGCGGGAGTGCGGTGATTTGCAGGGCGAGATCGCCTTGCGGGATAGGATCTTCTTGTTCGAGTTCGATCATGCCGGTGCCTCTGACCCGTGACGCTTCATGGGTATTTCAAGTGGATAGCCGTCTTCTGGAAAAACGTTTCAGCACCAACATACACCGCTCGATGCGTTTCTCGTAAGGCGTACTAAAGGGAAACTCTGCCAAATCGGCTGGCGGGCCGCCAACGGCGTTTTGGCACAGCAGCCCCTCAAGGATGCGGGTCTGGCGCTTGCAATGGCCGAGTATATCGAGCCGTCGGCGCCACGACGACCTCCTGCGGCTCATTTGGTCGGTAAATAGACGCTGTATCGCGGCTTTTTCCGGCAACTGTGCTCCTGCTCATGTTAATTGCACGTCTGCGACGGGAATATTTCGCTCATCTGAACTGTTAACTGCTCAACGCTGTGCTTTTTCAAGCGATTTGCTATCTTGCCAAGCCTGCCGCAAGTCCCGGGCTTGCCGTCCTGACTACTATAAGAGAAGCCTTGCCATGTCCTCCGTGCCCGCAAGCAGCGCGCAACCTTCGCGCCCGCTGACCCGCAACGACTACAAAACCCTGTCGCTGTCTGCCTTGGGCGGGGCGCTGGAGTTCTACGACTTCATCATTTTCGTGTTTTTCGCCACGGTGGTCGGAAAGCTGTTCTTTCCCGCCGACATGCCCGAATGGCTGCGCTTGATGCAGACCTTCGGCATCTTCGCTGCGGGCTACCTGGCGCGGCCGTTGGGCGGGATTATCATGGCGCACTTCGGCGACCTGCTGGGGCGCAAGAAGATGTTCACCCTGAGCATCTTCATGATGGCCGTGCCGACCCTGATCATGGGCCTGCTGCCCACCTACGCACAGATCGGCCTGTGGGCGCCGATCCTGCTGTTGCTGATGCGCGTGATCCAGGGCGCAGCGATTGGCGGTGAAGTGCCGGGCGCCTGGGTGTTCGTGTCCGAGCACGTGCCGCCGCGTCATATCGGTTATGCCTGCGGTACCCTGACCAGTGGCCTGACGGCGGGCATCCTTTTGGGTTCGCTGGTGGCGACCGCCATCAACACCCTCTATAGCCCGGAGCAGGTGTCGGATTACGCCTGGCGGATTCCTTTCCTGTTGGGCGGTGTGTTTGGCCTGCTGTCGGTGTACCTGCGTCGCTGGCTGCATGAAACCCCGATTTTCGCCGAGATGCAGCAGCGCAAGACCCTGGCGGCTGAACTGCCCTTGCGTGCGGTGTTGCGTGATCACCGTGGTGCCATCGTGCTGTCGATGCTGCTGACCTGGTTGCTCTCGGCCGGCATCGTCGTCGTGATCCTGATGACCCCGACTGTGTTGCAGACCGTCTACCACTTCAGCCCGACTGTTTCGCTGCAAGCCAACAGCCTGGCCATCGTTACCCTGAGCATTGGTTGCATCATTTCAGGCGCCCTGGCGGACCGCTTCGGTGCGGGCCGTGTGCTGATCGCCGGTTGCGCATTGCTGCTGGCAACTTCCTGGACGCTGTACCACAGCCTCGCCAATCATCCTGACTGGCTGTTCCCGTTGTACACCCTGACGGGCCTGTTTGTGGGCACGGTCGGCGTGGTGCCCTACGTGATGGTGAAAGCCTTCCCGCCAGTGGTGCGCTTCAGCGGTCTGTCGTTCTCCTACAACGTGGCGTACGCGGTGTTCGGCGGCCTGACGCCGCTGGTGGTGTCGCTGCTGATGAAGGAAAGCCCGATGGGCCCGGCGTACTACGTGGCAGTGATCTGCACCATGGGCATGCTGGTGGGTGCTTATCTGTGGAAGCGCGGGCGCTAACTTACGAATACCCTTGTGGTGAGGGAGCTTGCTCCCTCACCACAGATTTTGCTCGGCAACCCTTACAGAGTGTTTCCAACGAACGGCTCCATTCGCTTCAACCTCCTCGCAAGCCCCCGAATTTATTGAACTGCCCCTTCCTGTCAGGTTTTTCATGAATGATGGCCTTTCATCTAATTGTCATATTACGGACATAGAGTGTTCACACGGCCTACCGATACTTGGCCCCGATCCAATTATCCCTATCTGCTAGGAGCAAGGCATGAAACTGAAACGTTTGATGGCGGCAATGACTTTTGTCGCTGCTGGCGTTGCGACCGCTAACGCGGTAGCCGCTGGTGTTGACCCGGCCATTCCGGCTTATGTGAAGACCACTGGTGTGTCGGGCAACCTGTCCAGCGTTGGTTCCGATACCCTGGCAAACCTGATGACCCTGTGGGCTGAGGGTTACAAAAAGGAATACCCGAACGTCAACATCCAGATTCAGGCCGCCGGCTCCGCCACTGCACCTCCTGCGCTGACTGAAGGCACCTCCAACCTGGGCCCGATGAGCCGCAAGATGAAGGACACCGAACTGGCTGCCTTCGAGCAGAAGTACGGCTACAAGCCAACCGCTATCCCGGTTGCCGTGGATGCCCTGGCCGTGTTCGTGCACAAGGACAACCCGATCCAGCACCTGACCATGGAACAAGTCGACGCGATCTTCTCCTCGACGCGTCTGTGCGGCGCCAAAGCTGACGTCAAGACCTGGGGCGACCTGGGCGTGACCGGCGACCTGGCCAACAAGCCAGTGCAATTGTTCGGTCGTAACTCGGTATCCGGCACCTACGGCTACTTCAAGGAAGAAGCCCTGTGCAAAGGCGACTACAAACCTAACGTGAACGAACAACCAGGTTCGGCGTCGGTTGTGCAGTCCATCAGCTCCTCGCTGAACGGCATCGGTTACTCGGGCATCGGTTACAAAACCGCCAGCGTGAAAACCGTGGCCCTGGCCAAGAAAGGCAGCACTGACTTCATCGAAGACAGCGAAGAAAACGCCCTGAACGGCAAATACCCGCTGTCGCGCTTCCTCTACGTTTACGTCAACAAAGCCCCGAACAAGCCTCTGGCCCCGCTGGAAGCCGAGTTCGTGAAGCTGGTTCTGTCCAAACAGGGCCAGGAAGTGGTAGTGAAAGACGGCTACATCCCGCTGCCAGCCAAAGTTGCCGCCAAGGCACTGGCTGACCTGGGCCTGAAAGAAGGTGGCAAATAAGCCGCCGGTAAACTTGTCTTGAGCCGGGGTTTAGCCGCGGTTCAAGGCCTGGGCGGGGTCTGCAGGACCTGGACCTCGCCTCCCATTTTTCAGTCTGCTGCCAGCTACGCTGCGCGGCGGATTTCTTGCGTCACTGCATTGTCATCTTTCTGTCATACAGGATCGCTAGGGTGTGCGCATGAATGATCTGGCCAATTCCACCATGACGACGACTTCTCCCCCCAAGCGCATTGATTTCAATACGCCTGAGCTGCAACGCAAGCGCCGAATCCGCGCGCTCAAGGATCGCCTGACCCGCTGGTACGTGCTGATTGGCGGCCTCGCCGTGCTGGGCGCGATCACCTTGATCTTCTTCTTTCTTGCCTATGTAGTCGCGCCGCTGTTCCACGGCGCCAACCTGACCAAGGAAGAGGCCCTGACGCCGGCCTGGCTGCAGGACGCCGGCAAGCCGCTGATGATTTCCATGGAAGAACAGAACCAGGTCGCGATGCGGGTTTCCGACAAGGGCCAGGCACTGTTCTTCAGCGTTGATACGGGGGCCGAACTCAAGCGCGTTGACCTGCCATTGCCGGCCGGTGTGACAGTTGCTTCCATTGGTGAAGACCAGCCGGGCAGCCCACTGGTGATCCTCGGCCTGTCCAACGGCCAGTCCCTGGTGTTCCGCCATACCTATAAAGTGTCGTACCCGGACGGCAAGAAGACCATCTCGCCCGCCATTGAATACCCTTACGGCGAAACGCCGATCGTCCTCGACGAACAAGGTCGTTCCCTTGAGCACGTAGCCTTGAATGCTACCGACTCGACGCTGGTGGTGGCCGGTTCCAGTGGCGCCCATCTGAACGTGCTGTCTATCAGCCGTGAAGAAAACATGATGACCGAGGAAGTCACCACCGAGCAGAAGCGCATCGAACTGCCGCAAATGACCGAGCCGGTGAAAGCCATTTTCGTCGATCCGCGCCAGCAGTGGCTGTACGTGATCAACGGCCGCGCCCAGGCCGACGTGTTCAGCCTGCGGGACAACAGCCTCAACGGTCGATACAAATTATTGGAAGACGGCGTTGCGCAAGTCACCGCCAGTACCCAACTGGTGGGCGGCATCTCGCTGATCATCGGTAACTCCAGCGGTGGCCTGGCGCAGTGGTTCATGGCCCGTGACCCGGACGGCGAACAGCGTCTGAAGCAGATTCGTACTTTCCAGATGGGCACCGCGCCGATCGTTGAAATCACTGCTGAAGAACGTCGCAAAGGCTTCACTGCCCTCGACGCCTCCGGCAAGTTCGGCGTGTTCCACAGCACCGCCCACCGTACGCTGCTGGTGGACCCGGTGGTCGAGGGCACCGGGATCTTCGGCATGTCGCCACGGGCCAACCGGGTGATCGTCGAAGCCGGCGGCAAGCTGCAACCGCTGCTGCTGGACAACCCGCACCCGGAAGTGTCCTGGAGCGCGTTGTGGAGCAAGGTCTGGTACGAAAACTACGACGAGCCTAAATACGTCTGGCAATCGACCGCCGCCAACACCGACTTCGAACCCAAGATGAGCCTGGCCCCGCTGACCTTCGGCACCCTGAAGGCCGCGTTCTACGCCATGCTGCTGGCGGCGCCACTGGCGGTTGCCGCTGCGATCTACACCGCTTACTTCATGGCCCCGAGCCTGCGCCGCAAGGTCAAGCCGGTGATCGAGTTGATGGAAGCGATGCCGACGGTGATCCTCGGCTTCTTCGCCGGCCTGTTCCTGGCGCCGTATGTGGAGGGGCATCTGCCGGGGATTTTCAGCCTGCTGATGCTGCTGCCGATCGGCATCCTGGTGGCCGGATTCATCTTCAGCCGCCTGCCGGAGTCGATCCGCCTGCGGGTCCCGGATGGCTGGGAAAGCGCGATCCTGATCCCGGTGATCCTGTTTGTGGGCTGGCTCTCGCTGTACATGAGCCCGTACCTGGAAACCTGGTTCTTCGGCGGCGACATGCGCATGTGGATCTCCCACGACCTGGGCATCACCTACGACCAGCGCAACGCCCTGGTCGTCGGCCTGGCCATGGGTTTTGCGGTGATCCCGAACATCTACTCCATCGCCGAAGACGCCGTGTTCAGCGTGCCACGCGGCCTGACCCTGGGCTCGTTGGCCCTGGGCGCCACGCCATGGCAGACCATGACCCGCGTGGTGATCCTGACCGCCAGCCCGGGCATTTTCTCGGCGCTGATGATCGGCATGGGCCGTGCGGTGGGTGAAACCATGATCGTGCTGATGGCCACCGGCAACACGCCGGTGATGGAGATGAACCTGTTTGAAGGCCTGCGCACCCTGGCGGCGAACGTCGCGGTGGAAATGCCCGAGTCGGAAGTCGGCGGCAGCCACTACCGCGTGCTGTTCCTCTCGGCGCTGGTGCTGCTGCTGTTCACCTTCATCATGAACACCCTCGCCGAGCTGATCCGTCAGCGTCTGCGCAAGAAATACTCGTCGCTTTAAGAAAGGTAGAAGTCTGTGAAACAGAACTCCCTGAATGGATGGTTCAAGAGCGGCGCCCCGGGCGTCTGGATCAGCGGTGGCGCGGTGTCCATCGCGGTCATCATGACCATTGGTTTGCTGGCCGTGATTGCCGTGCGTGGCCTGGGCCACTTCTGGCCGGCCGACCTGATCCAGGCCAACTACAACGTGCCGGGCCAGGAAAACCACATTGTCATCGGCGAAGTGGTGCAGAAAGAAGAAGTGCCCCGCGAGCGCCTGAAAAGCGCCGGCTTGCCGGTGCCGGACCAGGGCCCGGAGTTCATGACCCGCGAGCTGATCAAGGTCGGCAACCGTGACTTGAACGGCAACGACTTCACCTGGATCGTCGGCGAGTGGCTGACCAACCAGACCAAGCCTGCCGAGCTGATGACCATCGAGCGTCGTGAGTGGGGCAACTTCTACGGCACCCTGGTCAACGTCAAACAGGACGGCAAGGTCATCGCTGAAGGCGAGGCCGCCTGGCCGGAGCTGCAAGCCCGTGTCGACCGCGTCAACAAGCTCGCGGCCCAGCTCAAGACCCTTGAGAAGTCCGACATCGGCGCGATCAACGCCGGCCTCGAACGCATCCGCCTGCACGGTCGCAAGCTGGAGCTGGAAGGCAAGCTGGACGCCACCGCCCAAGCCGACATGGACAGCGGCCGCGCCGAGCTGAACAACCGCTACAAAGACATCGAAGCCCGCCTGGCGGACCTGCACACCCAGTTCAACCGCGACAGCCTCACCGCCCGCGATGGCAACGGCAAAGAAATCGAAATCGGCATCGGCAAGGTGGTGCACGCTTACCAGCCGAACGCCATGGGCTACCTGACCAAGGTCGGTTTCTACTTCAGCAAGGTCTGGGAATTCCTCAGCGACGACCCACGGGAAGCCAACACCGAAGGCGGGATCTTCCCGGCGATCTTCGGCACCGTGATGATGACCCTGATCATGGCGATGATTGTGACGCCGTTCGGCGTGCTGGCGGCGGTGTACCTGCGTGAATACGCCAAGCAGAACACCCTGACCCGCATCATCCGCATCGCGGTGAACAACCTGGCCGGTGTGCCTGCCATTGTTTACGGCGTGTTCGGCCTCGGCTTCTTCGTTTACGTACTGGGCGGCTCGCTCGACCGGCTGTTCTTCGCTGAAGCGCTGCCGGCACCGACCTTCGGTACCCCGGGCCTGCTGTGGGCGTCCCTGACCCTGGCGCTGCTGGCGGTGCCGGTGGTGATCGTGGCCACCGAAGAAGGCCTGGCGCGGATTCCCCGCACCGTGCGTGAAGGCTCTTTGGCACTGGGCGCAACCAAGGCGGAAACGCTGTGGAAGATCGTGCTGCCGATGGCCAGCCCGGCGATGATGACCGGCATGATCCTCGCCGTGGCCCGCGCCGCCGGTGAGGTGGCGCCACTGATGCTGGTGGGTGTGGTGAAACTGGCGCCGTCGCTGCCGGTGGACGGCAACTACCCGTACCTGCACCTGGACCAGAAGATCATGCACCTGGGCTTCCACATTTATGACGTCGGCTTCCAGAGCCCCAACGTCGAGGCCGCACGGCCGCTGGTGTACGCCACCGCGCTGTTGCTGGTGCTGGTGATCGCCACGCTCAACCTGTCGGCGGTGTGGATTCGTAACCACCTGCGCGAGAAGTACAAGGCGCTGGACAGTTAAGTGGGCACCTGTGGGAGCTGGCTTGCCTGCGATGCCGGCGACTCGGTTGAACAGGTACACCGCGGTGATGCCATCGCAGGCAAGCCAGCTCCCACAGGGTTAGCGCTAGACACAGATTTTGAGTAAGCCGCCCCGGCGGTTCAACGAAACGAATTGGTAGCACAGGGAGCATCCCATGCAACAAGACACTCATTCCCACGGCATCAACATGTCAGCCCTGGGTCGCGACAAGCAGAGCCTGAGCCTGGCCCAGGAAACCGTGGCCATCGAAGTCCCAGGTCTGAGCCTGTACTACGGCGACAAGCAGGCGCTGTACGACGTCAGCATGAACATCCCCAAGCAACGCGTGACCGCCTTCATCGGCCCGTCCGGTTGCGGCAAGTCGACCTTGCTGCGCACCTTCAACCGGATGAACGACCTGGTGGACGGCTGCCGCGTCGAGGGCGCCATCAACCTGTACGGCACCAACATCTACCGCAAGGGCGAAGACGTGGCCGAGCTGCGTCGCCGGGTGGGCATGGTGTTCCAGAAGCCGAACCCGTTTCCCAAGACCATCTATGAAAACGTGGTCTACGGCCTGCGCATCCAGGGCATCAACAAGAAGCGCATCCTCGACGAAGCCGTTGAGTGGGCACTGAAAGGCGCGGCGCTGTGGGACGAGGTCAAGGACCGCCTGCACGAGTCGGCCCTCGGTTTGTCCGGCGGCCAGCAGCAACGTCTGGTGATCGCCCGCACCATCGCCGTGGAGCCTGAAGTACTGCTGCTCGATGAACCGTGCTCGGCACTCGACCCGATCTCCACGTTGAAAGTCGAAGAGCTGATCTACGAACTGAAATCCAAGTTCACCATCGTGATCGTGACCCACAACATGCAACAGGCGGCGCGGGTTTCCGACTACACCGCGTTCATGTACATGGGCAAGCTGGTGGAGTTTGGCGACACCGATACCCTGTTCACCAACCCGGCGAAGAAGCAGACCGAAGACTACATCACCGGTCGCTACGGCTAGCAGCTGGCAGGTTGCACACTGAACTGATGCTGCGGTCGACCGCACCTTACCGGACGTTCCAAGGACGCCAACATGATTAGCAAAGAAGGCCTTACCCATCACATCTCCGCGCAGTTCAACGCCGAGCTTGAGGAAGTGCGCAGCCACCTCCTGGCCATGGGCGGGCTGGTGGAGAAGCAAGTCAACGATGCGGTCACCGCGCTGATCGAGGCCGACTCGGGCCTGGCCCAGCAAGTGCGCGAGATCGATGACCAGATCAACCAGATGGAACGCAACATCGACGAAGAATGCCTGCGCATCCTGGCCCGTCGTCAGCCGGCGGCGTCCGACCTGCGTTTGATCATCAGCATCTCCAAGTCCGTGATCGACCTGGAGCGCATCGGCGACGAAGCCACCAAGATCGCCCGCCGCGCCATCCAGTTGTGCGAAGAAGGCGAAGCGCCGCGCGGTTACGTCGAAGTGCGCCACATCGGCGACCAGGTGCGCAACATGGTCCGCGACGCCCTCGACGCGTTTGCCCGCTTTGACGCCGAACTGGCGTTGTCGGTGGCGCAGTACGACAAGATCATCGACCGCGAATACAAGACCGCCCTGCGCGAGCTGGCGACCTACATGATGGAAGACCCGCGCTCTATCTCGCGGGTGTTGAGCATCATCTGGGTCCTGCGTTCGCTGGAACGCATCGGCGACCACGCGCGCAATATCTCGGAACTGGTGATCTACCTGGTGCGGGGTACCGACGTGCGGCACATGGGCCTCAAGCGCATGAAAGCCGAAGTTGAAGGCACCGCCGATCAAATCCCTAATGTTCCGGGCGTTCCTGACGATAAGTAAGATTGCCCGAGAAATAAACGCCCGGCCTTTGGTCGGGCGTTTTCGTTTGTGGCGTACGAATTTTGCGCGGCGGGGAAACGTAAAGTCCTGGCGTGACTGAAGAGTTTTGGCGAAATGCCATCAGCGAAGCGTTATGCTTGCCGGGGTTTTTATAGGATGAAGGGTCGATGAGCAAAGTCAGTGTGTTGGTGGTGGATGACGCCTCGTTTATTCGCGACCTGGTGAAGAAGTGCCTGCGCAACTACTTCCCGGGGATCAAGATCGAAGATGCGGTGAACGGCAAAAAGGCCCAGGCCATCCTGATGCGCGAAACCTTCGACATGGTGCTGTGTGACTGGGAAATGCCGGAAATGTCCGGCCTGGAACTGCTGACCTGGTGCCGTGAGCAGCCTCATCTGAAAGCCATGCCGTTCGTCATGGTGACCAGCCGTGGTGACAAGGAAAACGTGGTGCAGGCGATCCAGGCCGGGGTTTCCGGCTACGTGAGCAAGCCCTTCACCAACGAGCAGCTGCTGAACAAGGTCAAGCAGGCGCTGAACAAGATTGGTCGCCTCGACGCGTTGATCGCCAGCGCGCCGACCAAGATGAACTCGGCGTTCGGCAACGACTCCCTCAGCGCCCTGACGGGCGGCAAGCCTGAAGCAGTAAAGCCGGCTCCGGTGGCCGCACCCAGCAAAGGCTTGCTCAACAGCCCGCCGGTGCAGGCCGCTCCGACCGCATCGCCTGCCAGCGGTCGTGGGCAGGGCCAGTTGCGCCTGTCCAGCGGCACCCAGCAATGTGTGATCAAGGCCTTGAGCATCAAGGAAGCGTTGCTGGTGGTGCGTCGCGGCGAAGTCCTGCCTCAGGTACTGGAAAGCGCCGTGCTCGACCTGGAGCAGGGTGAAAATGCCGAGGTGGCGCGCCTTAACGGCTACCTGCACGCCGTCGTGGCCTACGAGCCCAAGCCGGACAGTGATTGGCTGCAACTGACCTTCCGGTTTATCGACCAGGACGCGCAGAAGCTCGATTACATCTCGCGGCTGATCGCTCGCGGCACCGCGCAGAAGCATTTTGTGCCGGGTGCGTGACCTGGCAGTCATTTCAGGCCAACGTTTTACCTGTGGCGAGGGAGCTTGCTCCCTCGCCACAGGGGCATTGGACGGTTCACATAGCACTGTCATGATCCCTTGTTAGCCTGCCATTCAGTCGTCCCTGGCAGGCCAACCCCATGCTCGCGCGCTCACTGCTGTTCTGTGGATTGTTAATCACCGCCCCGTCGGCGATGTCCATGACCCTCTACAAATCCATCGACGCCGACGGCGCCGTGGTTTTCAGTGACCGGTACACACCCGGGGCGCAGGCGTTTGTGTATCAGGAGCGGGTGATGCCCAAGCCTGCATATCCTGCGCAACCTGTTTCCTATCGCTATCCATTGCCCTGGCGCGGCGGCCCGTTCCGACTCACTCAAGGCCCGAACGGCACCTTCAGCCACTCCGAGCTCAAAAGCCGCTATGCGATGGATATCGCGATGCCTGAAGGCACGCCGATCATCGCGGCGCGCGCAGGCATGGTGCTGAAAACCGAGAACGCCCAAGCCGGGCGCGGAGGCGACCCATCGGGCAATTTCGTGCGGGTGCAGCACGATGACGGTACTCAAGGCGTGTACCTGCACCTCAAGCAAGGGTCGGTCAGCGTCAGGGAAGGGCAACGCGTGGCGGTGGGCAGCCCGTTGGCGCTGTCGGGCAATACCGGCAACAGCAGCGGGCCGCATCTGCATTTTGTGGTGCAGCGCACGACGGCGTTGGGGCTGGTGTCGATTCCGTATGAATTCAACCAGCCGGTGCAGGCGTTGCCCAACTTTGCGTTGGGCACGCGGTAAGGCTTTTGTAGGAGCGAGCTTGCTCGCGAAAAACCTGAGGGCGCTGCCGGGTGTCAGGATCCCAGCGTTATCGTTAACGTCCCTCGCGAGCAAGCTCGCTCCTGCAGGGGGTGTGCCCTAGTCGAGCAGCAGCACCTTGGCCAACACGATCTTCGGCCCTTTCATCTTCTTGATGATGATCCGCAAGCCTTCGACTTCCAGCACTTCTTCTTCTTCCGGCACCCGTTTCAGGGTGTCGTAGATCAGCCCTGCCAGGGTCTCGGCTTCGATGTGGTCCAGGTCGACGCCCAGCAAGCGCTCCACCTTGAACAGCGGTGTGTCACCACGCACCAGCAGCTTGCCCGGCTGATAGGCAAGGATGCCGCGCTCGGCCTTGCGGTGTTCGTCCTGGATGTCGCCCACCAGCACTTCCAGCACGTCTTCCATGGTCAGGTAGCCGATGACCTTGCCGTCGGCTTCTTCCACCAGGGCAAAGTGCGCGCCGCCCTTGCGGAACTGCTCCAGCAGTTGTGACAGCGGCATGTGGCGCGATACGCGCTCCAGCGGGCGAGTCAGCTCGGCCAGGTTGAACGACTCGGGGATGTGGTCCAGGGCCGCCAGTTCCAGCAGCAGGTCCTTGATGTGCAGCAGGCCGACAAACTCGTTACGCACCGCGTCGTACACCGGGTAGCGGCTGAACTTGTGGCGGCGGAACAACGCCAGGATTTCCTTGAGCGGGGCGTTGAAGTCCAGGGTCACCAGGTCTTCCCGGGAGTTGGCCCAGTCCACCACTTCCAGCTCGCCCATTTCCACGGCGGAGGCCAGTACACGCATGCCCTGGTCGCTCGGGTCCTGGCCACGGCTGGAGTGCAGGATCAGTTTCAGTTCTTCACGGCTGTAATGGTGCTCGTGGTGCGGGCCGGGCTCGCCCTGGCCGGCGATGCGCAGGATGGCGTTGGCACTGGCGTTGAGCAGGTAGATCGCCGGGTACATGGCCCAGTAGAACAGGTACAGCGGCACGGCGGTCCACAGCGACAGCAGCTCGGGCTTGCGAATCGCCCAGGACTTGGGCGCCAGCTCACCGACCACGATGTGCAGGTACGAGATCACGAAGAAGGCGGCAAAGAACGACACGCCCTTGATCACTTCCGGCGATTGCACGCCGATCGCGCCCAGCAACGGCTCGAGGATGTGCGCGAAGGCCGGCTCACCGACCCAGCCCAGGCCCAGGGAGGCGAGGGTGATACCCAACTGGCAGGCCGACAGATACGCGTCGAGCTGGCTGTGTACGGTGCGCAGGATCTGCCCGCGCCAGCCGTTTTTGTGGGCGATGGCCTCGACCCGGGTCGAGCGCAGTTTGACCATGGCAAATTCCGCCGCAACGAAGAAGCCGTTGAGCAGTACCAGGATCAGTGCAAAAAGAATCATGCCGAAGTCGGCGAAGAGTGTCGCGAGGGTGATGCCAGGGGAAGGGTCCATGATGGGGTTTTGCGGGTTCCGTCTAATCAAAAAGGGTGAGCAGGTGGGCCTGAAAGGCAGGCACAAGTCAGCCAATGTAGCGGCTGACGGGGCGCTTGCCTAGTGGCGGCTGCCGGGTGGAGGGTCACTCGTCCTGATGAGTAACCCGTGAACGCGTCATCTGGGTCGGCGGGAAATGACAGGTGAAGGTACTGCCATGGCCCAGCACGCTGCTGATTTCCAGCCGTGCGCGATGGCGCAGCAGCACATGTTTGACGATAGCCAGGCCGAGTCCCGTGCCGCCGGTGTTGGAGTTGCGGCTGGAGTCGACGCGGTAGAAGCGTTCGGTGAGGCGCGGCAAGTGCTTGGCGTCGATGCCCATCCCGGAGTCCTGCACGCTGAGGTGGGCGCCCTGGTCGTCGGCCCACCAGCGGATGCGGATATTGCCCTTGTCCTGGGTGTATTTGACGGCGTTGAACACCAGGTTGGAAAACGCGCTGCGTAGTTCGCCTTCACTGCCCTTGAGCAGGATCGAGGGGTCGGCTTCGAGGGTAATCTGCTGTTCCCGCTGCCCGGACAAGGCCTGGGCGTCGCTCTTGATGGTCTGCAACAGGCTTTGCACCGGTACCGGATGGTTGTCCGACGGGTAATCAGTGGCTTCCAGCTTGGCCAGCAACAGCAGGTCATTGAGCAGCGTTTGCATGCGCCCGCCTTGCTGCTGCATCTGCTGCAGGGCGCGGGTCCAGCGCGGGTTCACGTCTTCGACGTTGTCGAGCAGCGTCTCCAGGTAGCCGCAGATCACCGTCAGCGGGGTGCGCAGTTCATGGGAGACGTTGGCGACGAAGTCCTTGCGCATCTGTTCCAGCTGATGGATACGCGTGACATCGCGCACCAGCATCAAATGTTCGTTATTGCCGTAGCGCGTCAGGTACAGCTGGATGCGCACGCGGTCGTTGGTCGGTGACGGGATTTCCAGGGCTTCTTCGTAGTTGTCCTGCTCGAAGTATTCCTTGAAGCGCGGGTGGCGCACCAGGTTGGTCACCGGCTGGCCGCTGTCCTGGGGCGTCTTGAGGCCCAGCAGTGTCTCTGCGGCGCGGTTCCACCATTCCAGGTTGCCGTCGCTGTCGAGCATGATCACCGCGTCTTTCAGCGCGGCCGTAGACTCCTGCACCCGGTCGATCACCGCTTGCAGACGCCCGCGCACGCGTTGGTCGCGGCGTTGCAGGTGGTAGATGCTGTCGAACACCTCGCCCCACAGGCCGTAGCCGTCGGGTGGCGCTTCGTCGGGTTTGTGCTGGCGCAGCCACTCGTGAAGGCGCAGCAATTGCTTGAGGGTCCAGCCCAGGTAAAGGCCCAGGCCGACGGCCAGGCTCCAGCCGTAATAGCCGCTGACCAGGCCCACCAGCAGGCAGCCGGTGATCAACAGGAGCATGTGGCGGATCAGGGTGCCATGCCAGTTTTGGTTCACTTAAACACGCGTCCTTTCAGCTGTCTGGGCAGTTCGCTGCGGCTCAGCCTTTGGTTGAAAACCGGTAGCCGGTGCCGCGCACGGTTTGTACCAGATTCTCGTAAGCGTCGCCCAAGGCTTTGCGCAGGCGGCGGATATGCACGTCGACGGTACGCTCTTCCACATACACGTTGCCGCCCCAGACCTGGTCCAGCAATTGGCCGCGGGTGTAGGCGCGTTCCTGGTGGGTCATGAAAAATTGCAGCAGGCGGTATTCGGTGGGGCCCATCTCGGCAGGCTTGCCGTCGATGGTCACGCGGTGGCTGATAGGGTCCAGGAGCAGGCCGCCGACTTCGATAGGCGCTTCGCCATCGGTAGGGCCGGCACGGCGCAGCACGGCTTTCAGACGGGCAACCAGTTCCCGTGGGGAAAAGGGCTTGGTGATGTAGTCATCGGCACCGACTTCCAGGCCCTGAATCTTGTTGTCCTCTTCGCCCTTGGCGGTGAGCATGATGATCGGGATATCCCCGGTCAGCTCATCGCGCTTCAGGCGACGGGCCAGCTCGATGCCGGAGGTGCCGGGCAGCATCCAGTCCAGCAGGATCAGGTCCGGCTTGCGGTCGACGATAATGGCATGGGCCTGCTGGGAGTTCTCCGCCTCCAGGCAGTCATAGCCGGCCATTTCCAACGCAACGGCGATCATCTCGCGAATGGGCGCTTCGTCGTCAACGATCAGAATGCTCCTGCCAACCATGCTAAATCCTCTTGTCATTTAACTGTCTTGCGCCGCATTAGATAACGGAATTATTGCAGTCGTGTGACAGTAATTTAGTCGCTCGGGCAATCGGCGCCTCTCTGGACTACGCTTTGGGTCCGAATCCTGACAACCACAAAAGGAAGGTTCCCATGACTCACAGTACTTTTTCCTGGAAAGCCCTGCTGGTAACGGCCGCGTTAACGCTGCCGGCACTGGCGGTTGCGGCGGAGCCCGGGATGGCGAAGGGCGGGATGCTGGTGGACCACAAGGGCATGACCCTTTACACCTTCGACAAAGACAAGGATGGCAAGTCCAACTGCAACGGAGACCCCTGCGAAACCAACTGGCCGCCCCTGAAGGCGGAATCCACGGATAAACCGGCCGGCAAATGGACGGTCATCACCCGTGAGGATCAGACCAGTCAGTGGGCGTATGAGGGCAAGCCGGTTTATACCTTTAAGAATGACAAAGCGGCAGGCGACAAGTCTGGAGACGGTAAAGGCGACGTCTGGCACGTCATCAAACCCTGATCACGGCTGTGGCGAGGGGACGTGCCCCTCGCCCTTGATCACTTGAAGGCGTAGTCCGCCACAATTCCGACAAAAATCGCCAACCCGGCCCAGTGGTTGTGCAAAAACGCCTTGAAGCATTTGAGCCGGTCCTTGTCCCGTGTGTACCAGAACTCCCAGGCAAAACACCCGGCCGCCGCCAGCAAGCCCAGGTGGAACCAGCCACCCAACTCAAAGCGCATCCCCGCCAGCCACAGGCAAGCCAGGGCCAGGCCCTGCAACGTCAGGATGATCACCCGGTCGGCCTCGCCAAACAGAATGGCGGTGGATTTGACCCCGATTTTCAGGTCGTCATCGCGATCGGTCATGGCGTAGTACGTGTCGTAACCCACCGTCCACAACAGGTTGGCGATGTACAGCAGCCAGGCAGCGGCGGGCAGGCTGCCCGTCTCGGCGGTGAACGCCATCGGCATGCCCCAGGAAAACGCTGCGCCCAATACCACCTGCGGGTAATAGGTGTAGCGCTTCATGAACGGGTAGCTGGCCGCCAGCGCGAGGCCGCCCAGGGACAGCCAGATCGTCATGGAGTTGGTCAGCAGCACCAGCAGGAAACTGATGAACATCAGCACCGCGAAGAACACCAGTGCCTCTTTCGAGCTGATCTTGCCGCTCACCAGCGGGCGCTGTTCGGTGCGTTTCACATGGCCGTCGACTTTGCGGTCGGCCCAGTCATTAATCACGCAACCGCCGGCCCGGGTGAGTATCACGCCGAGCACAAAAATCAGGATATTGAGCAGCGATGGCGAACCCTTGCCGGCAATCCACAGCGCCCACAGCGTGGGCCACAGCAGCAGATAAATGCCGATGGGCTTGTCCATGCGGGTCAACTGGATGAAGTCCCAGGCCCTTGGGTTCAAGTGATTCAGGGATTTGAGCAGGCGCTGATACATCAGCAATTCTCCGGGTGGTCGTGCACGGCTTGCCACAAGGTCGGCAGGAAGATCTCGGCCACCAGCACGCTCAGCGGCCCGCGATCAAAACGCGAGCGGCGTGCCCACAGGTGATCGGCCTGGTCCGCCACGGGCAGCCATACCCGTGGGTAACGGCATACCTCGATGGCCTGGCGCGTGAAGGCGTGGTCACAAAACAACAACTCCCCCAGCGACCGGCTACCCAACTCATCCATGTGCAAACCATCACCCTGCAACGCGCTGCGGGCCGCCACGCTGCGGGCAAACACCCAGGGCTGGCCGTGGCCGCGCAAATACACCTCGCGCACCCAGCCGATGCTGGCGGCGGGCAAGTCCAGGGTGGCGCATTCGTCGTCACGCAGTGGCTGCCAGCCTTCGAACAGCGGCGTCACGCTGAAACCATCGCTGGACAGGCGCGTCAGGCGCCGGGTCAGCGAACCTTCATCGAACAGCCAGTCGAGTGTCAGCGGCGCGGGCAGTGGGCTCAGAAGGCTCTGGGTCAGCCATCGGCAAGCATCGGGAAGGGCGTTTGAATGCGGCACGGAGGGTCATTATTGGCAGTTAATGAGGCGGCGAGCTTACCATGGCGCCCTGGACTTTTGCCGGGGCGCGCCAGGCTCATGCGTCGATCATGCTTGCATCTGCGGCTGCTGATCAGTACAAAACGCCCTGAGCCGCACGGCAAGGTTGCATCTATCGACCGTGGGCCAACGCGCCTGGACCTGAGGAAACAAGCAATGAAGAAGTGGCAATGTGTCGTCTGTGGCCTGATCTACGACGAAAAAGACGGATGGCCGGATGACGGCATCGCTCCGGGCACGCTGTGGCAGGACGTCCCGGAAGACTGGCTGTGCCCGGACTGCGGCGTGGGCAAAATGGATTTCGAAATGATCGAAATCGGCTGAAACCAGAATTTAACTACAAGGAGAAAGGAATGAACGCACCTGTCGTGATCGTCGGCACGGGCTTGGCCGGTTACAACCTGGCTCGGGAGTTTCGCAAGCTCGATAGCGAAACCCCGCTGTTGCTGATCACCGCAGATGACGGGCGCTCCTACTCCAAGCCCATGCTTTCCACCGGCTTTGGCAAGAACAAGGAAGCCGACGGCCTGAGCATGGCGGAACCGGGCGCCATGGCCGAGCAGTTGAAAGCCGAAGTGCGCACCCACACCCGCATCAGCGGCATTGACCCGGGCCACAAGCGCTTGTGGATCGGTGAGGAAGCGGTGGTCTACCGCGACCTGATCCTGGCCTGGGGCGCAGAAACCGTGCGGGTGCCGGTACAGGGTGACGCCGCTGACCTGATTTTCCCGATCAACGACCTTGAAGATTACGCGCGCTTCCGTGCGGCGGCGGCCGGTAAACGCCGGGTGCTGCTGCTGGGCGCCGGGCTGATCGGCTGCGAGTTCGCCAACGACCTGATCCTGGGCGGCTACGAGATCGACCTGGTGGCGCCGTGCGAGCAAGTCATGCCGACCCTGCTGCACCCGGCGGCGGCCGCAGCGGTGCAGGCCGGCCTGGAAGGCCTGGGAGCGCGTTTCCACCTGGGCCCGGTGCTCAATCGCCTGCAACGCAACGCTGACGGCCTGGAAGCCCATCTGTCTGACGGTGAAGTGATCCAGTGCGACCTGGTGGTGTCTGCCATCGGCCTGCGCCCGCGTGTCGACCTGGCCGCTGCGGCGGGCTTGCAGATCAACCGCGGGATCATGGTCGATCGCCACCTCAAGACCTCCCACGCCAACATCTACGCCCTGGGCGACTGTGCCGAGGTCGATGGCCTGAACCTGCTGTACGTGATGCCGCTGATGAGCTGCGCCCGCGCCCTGGCCCAGACCCTCGCGGGCAACGCGACCGCCGTCAGCTACGGCCCGATGCCCGTCACGGTAAAAACCCCGATCTGCCCGCTGGTCGTCTCGCCACCGCCACGAGGCACCGAAGGCGTCTGGAGCGTCGAAGGGCAGGGCGCCGACATCAAGGCCCTGTGCCGCGACGCCAGCGGGCGCCTGCTGGGGTACGCGCTGACAGGCACTGCCGTGATGGAAAAACTCGCCCTCAACAAAGAACTTCCACCGTTGCTGGCGTAAATAGCGGTCGTTCTGTCGGATTAAGCATCATTTTGACCGTAGAAAGGTCGCCGTGAGACTGGCGCAGGCCCCGATGGCATGCCATCCTCACTCCCGTCTGCCGCAGAGTAGAGCCTGCGGCGCCTTGGGCGCTGCTCCGATAGAGAGCAGCACGGACATAACAACAAAAAACCGTCAAAGAGGCTTCACTTATGCGTAAACCAGAACTCGCAGCCGCTATTGCAGAAAAAGCAGACCTGACCAAAGAACAGGCCAACCGCGTACTCAACGCCGTACTTGAAGAAATCACCGGCGCGCTGCATCGCAAGGACAGCGTCACCCTGGTGGGCTTCGGCACCTTCCTGCAGCGCCACCGCGGCGCCCGCACCGGCAAAAACCCGCAAACCGGCGAGCCGGTGAAAATCAAGGCGAGCAACACCGTTGCGTTCAAGCCAGGCAAGTCGCTTAAAGACAGCGTCAATCCGTAAGTCATGTAGAACGCGCTACGCACATGCGAGTGTGAGCGCGGGATGAAAAATGGGCACGCCGACTGGGTCGGGTGCCCATTTTTTGTTGGCGTCAAATGCCTTTTCTTACTTGGCCGGATGAGTCGTGGCTGAGTGATTGCAGCGCGTAGACGTCGATAACTTATCTTTCCCCTTTGTGTTGCCTAAGCATCCTGAAGAAGTGAAATAAATCGTGTGGTGAATTCCGCGCCTTCATAATCTTCTAGGTTGTCAGTGTTGAAAATGGCACCTCGTTGAGTTGTGAGCTTCAGCAGTCGTCGCTTTAATATTTTATTGATCTGGCTTTCAGGTTCAGAAGATATGACAGTGAGTGCTTTTTTTGCACGGGCTGCCACGTCCTTGAAAAAAATGTGCTTGGCCTCAGTGGGAGGAGTGATGTTTTCTAAGTTGCAGTTTTCAAAGGTTACATAATCGAGTTTGCAAAGTTCAAAGTCGGCAGAAAGTGGGGTGTGGGCCTGGTCTGATATGAAATTTACTTCCTGGAGTTTTCCAATGAATTTAATATTGGTGAGATTTTTTGCGTTAAACGAGTTATCAATGATTTTGCATTGAGAGAAGGTGCAGTTGGCAAAGGTGCAATCCTTCAATGACGCTTCTCGAAAGTTGCATTTCACAAACGTGCAGTTCTCAAATTTGCTATTGCTGAAACCTGACGCTTGAAAATCCGTATTCTTGAACGAGCAATGGGTCAAGGATGTTTTATTGAAGAATCGCGAGCCGGAAAAGTCAGCTTTCTCAAAGTCGCAATTTTCCAGAACACATTGATCAAAAATCGGATCGCAGAGTTTCGCGTTTTTCAGTTTGCAACCACTGATGAGTTCGTTTTCAAAGCGTGTTTTTTTAGGCAAAACGAGTCCGTCCTGCTCAACACCGGACAGTACTTTTGATGGAATTTTTTCACTCACCATAATATTCCTTCATAACCATTGCCCCAGTCCCCGTAACGCCGCTGATGCGTGCCTCTTTTCCAGTCAGCCTTCGTCGTGAGATCCCACCAGGTTTTAGTTTTAGTTTCATACACATCGGGTAGACGTTGCCCTGATTTTGATACCTCCAAATGCCCCAATGATGGGTCATTTTTCACTCTGGTTTTGAAGTCTGCATCTATTCTCTGCCCTACATACCGACGATAGCGTGAACGTGCTTGTCCGAGATCACCTCTGTCATAGGCTCTTTTTACTGCTGCTCTTTGTTTCGGGGTCAAGGACCTTTGCGGGTTACTGTAAACGGCCTTTCTAGCGGCGTTGGCGTGTGCCTGAAGCTTGCTAGTGGTTGCGCCGCAAGGTGCCCACCCCAACGGATCGATCCATCCCGAAGGATTAGGAGAATACTGATAAAGGTTAAAACCTCCTGCCAGCCCGATAGGGTCAGGCGTTGTAAAACGCCCCACATCCGGATCATAAAACCGAAATGTATTGAAATGCAGCCCCGTCTCTCGGTCCAGGTACTGTCCCTGAAACCTTAGATTCTGCTCTTCAAGGTAGTAAGGCTCGCGAACCTCCTCCGACGTATTGCCCCACACTTGGTAGCTGGCCTGCCAGAGGGTGTGTCCATCGGTCTCTGTCAACTGCTCAGGGAGCCCGTTCAGATCATTGTGGTAGTAGCGAATTTTTTGCAGCGACCCGGTACCGTCTATTCGGGCCAGAGGCGCGTAGCTTTCCCCTTCATAAACATAAAGGCTGGTCTGGCTGTGTTTGTGTTCCTGCAATAGGCGTAAACCATCCCAGATGAAACGCGTCTGTCCCAGTGGATTGCCATTGTCGTCATGCTCTGTTTTTTCGACGCGTCGCCCCAGTGGGTCATAGCTCATCCTGACCACGCTGCCGCTCTCATTTCGCACTTCAACCAGGCGACTTTCAGCGTCGTAGGCAAAGCGCTGAAAACCCCGGATGCCACTGCGTTTTTCGATCATACGACCCAAGGTATCGTATCGATAACGCTTGTCCTGATAGGTGAGCAGCCGGTTATGCCGTACTAGGCCCCCCTGATGCGGGCTATCCAGCAGGTTGGCTGCGGCGTCATAGGCGTAGGTTTCGCTCCTTCCCACTTGGTGGCAGACAAGAATCCGGTCGGTACTGTCGTAACCCAAGTGCTCTTGACGATCATGAACACGGTCAACACGCCGACGCCCAATCAGGTTATCGCTGGGATCGTAGCTGTAGTCAGTTTCAACCAACGGCGGCAACTGCCACGGTTGATCAATACTGCGGCGCTGGCGCGAGCGAACCCTTCCACTGCGGTCATACGCGGTGTTCGTTCTGAGTTGACCTTGAGTGCGCTGCACTTCGCGATGCAGACGATCACGCTCAAAGTCGCTGATGACCTTCCCATCGAGATTCAACTGATGCAGGTGACCGCTGCCGTAGTAGAGGCGGTTCAGCCATCGACCGTCGGGCAACTGGGTCTGAATCAGGTTCCCCAATTCGTCGTAGTGATGCTGCAAGGAGCCCGCTGTGCTTTGCTCCTGCAGCAGTTGCCCCAGCGCGTCGTAGCTGAAACCCAGTCGCTGCTGCTGACCGTCAAGCGCGGTGAACGTGACGCCGAGCAGTTGATCGTTCAGATCATGTTCGTAGACGGTGGTGCCGTCGGCGGTGACTTTGCTGACCAGGCGTCCAACCGGATCTCGCTGAAACTGGTGTGACAACGGCGCTACCGGTTCGCCTTCGGTTCCCGGCAGGTAGTCGACGGCGACGACATCATCCAGCGGGTCATAGGTGTAGCAGCGCCGACTCTGGTCGAGGTCTTGCTGCTGAACCATGCGGTCGCACGCATCCCACTCAAAGCGATAGCTTTCGCCGTTCTCATTGGTCAGCTTGCGCAGTCGCCCATAGGCGTCGTGATCGAACATGACTGTGCGGTTGTGCGCGTCCCAGCGTTGTTTGACCAGGCCGCGCAGGTCATAGGCATAGCGCGTGGTGCTACCGGCCGGGTCGACATGGGCCGTGAGATAACCGCTGGCACTGCGTTGGAACTGCTCCACGCGACCGTCCGGGAGCTGGCATTCCAGCAATAGCCCCTCGGGTCCGTACCGGTAGCGAACCGACTCACCTTCCGCATTGGTCTGCACCACCAGATTGCCGAAAGCGTCGTATTGATAACGGGTGGGATAACCCGAGCAATCCACCGCTTCGACCAGTTGGCTCCATTCGTTCCAATGCAGCGTTTTGGTTTTTTCGGTGGCATCGATGATGCGCACCGGCTGGCCGAACCCGTCATAGACATAGCGTGTGCTGTTGCCCAGTGGGTCGATTTCCTCGATACAGTTGCCACGCTGGTCGTAGCGATAATTCCAACTGTTGCCTGCCGGGTCGGTTTCCACCTGGGGCAATGCCCAATGTTCCAACCACTGTGTGCCGCTGGTTCTGGACAGTGGATCGATCACCGCGCTCAGGTTGCCGGACTCATCGTAATTGAAGCGCCACTGGCCGTTTTGTGGATCAATCGCGCCGAGCAACAGGCGATCTTCGTTCCATTCGAATTGCCAGGTATGGCCCAGGTTGTCGACGTAGCGGGTGATCTGGTACTGAGGGTTCCAATGCCGGGTGCTGACGCGCATCAGGCCGTCGGTCACCCGGGTAATGCCGGCGTCGAGATCGTAGTCGAAGCTGTATTCATCGCCTGCGTCTGTCCAGTGGCGACTCACGCGCCACTCTTCACCGTGGGGCCCGGACACTACTGCCCATTGATAGAAGCAGCGCAGGCCACCTGGCAACTGGTGTTCGACCATTCGCCGGCCGTGGTCATAAGCAAAGCGTCGACGGGTTGTACCTTGCACGTCCAGGACTTCAGACAGGTCGCCGTTGCTGTCATAGCGGTAACTGACGAGCACATCGCTGCGCGCGTCGAAATGTTCCTGGCGCAGGTAACGCCGTTCGATGTGGCTCACGCGCCGTGGGTGTTCGGCCGAGTAGTTCAGCTCGACGTGCATCAAGTCATGGGTGTCGCGCAGGCGATGCAGCCGGCCCAGAGTGTCGTAGTCGAGAAAGATCCGCCCTTCATTGCGATCACCCAGCAGCTGCAGACGCATCTGCGCGCTGTTCAGCGGGTCGGGCTCGAACAGTCGGTACAGGCCGTCGATGCTCTCGATCAATACCGCGCCGTCGGCACTGCGCCTGACCGCAAGGCCTTGGCCCGGGTCGAACGCTCCGCCGGACAACGGGATGTAGCCGATCTCCAGGCGGCGCCCTTGCTCATCGATGTAGACCAGGTTTTCGTCTGCATCTACCTCGATCGACACTTCATACGCAACGCTCCAGCCCGCACCAAAGAGGCCGTCCTGGCGTGTGTCGAGGCTGCTGTAGAAGCGCTGCCAATCTATCGGGAGCAAGCCCGGCAGCACGAAATCCAGCTCTTCATCCCCGCCCAGAATCTTGGCCCCGGTGGCACTGTGAACCGGATTGGGCGAGCCATTCATGGCGCTCTTGAGCGCCGAAGTGACCTTGCTGGTTGCGTATGAGATGGCGCCACCCACCAGCAAACCACCGACCAGGCACGGCAGCTTGGTCCAGAAGCATTTCAGGTTGCCCCGCAACGCCATCACCACGGCAATTGCCAGGCCTACGCCCGGCGTTTTTCCGCTGCGAATTTCCTGCACCACGATGGTCCCGCCGCCGATGCGCACATCCGGCGAGATCAGGCCCGGGGCTGTACCAATCTTGGCGTCGCACGTACTGCGATCGCCACTGCGCGCCGCAGGCTGGCCGTTGATGAACACCGAGCTGGAACCCTCCGCAATGAATTGCAGGGGCATCGGCGGGTGCTTGTTGCACGCCACGGTATCCAGTGGGCAAGGCTCGGTGCCGGGCGCGGGCGAGGCGACGGTCGGGCGCCACATCTGTGAGAAAAACTCCCCGGCCATGTCCAGGAAGCTGGGCGCCGGTGGCTCGCTGGGCGCGACCGGCACGGCCGTCATCTTGCCGGCGGCGCGGGCCGCCTTTTTGCCATTGATGAAGACGTCGTCCGAGCCGCTGGTGATAAAGGCGTCGATCACCGGCGGGAACACCCAGTTGGCGGCTGACTCGCACCAACTGGATATTTTCAGATCAGCCCCTGTGAGCCCTGCGGTAATGCCTACGACGGCACCCACGACTAACACCAGGGCAACGCCGCCGGTAGCGATAGTCGCACCGGTTGTGATGGCAACAGCCGCCGCCACCGCCAGGCAGCCCACAGTGGTGATCGCCGCATAGGCTGCCACTTCCAGTACACCGCCGAGAATATCGGCCATCACCGAGGTGTGCAGCAGTGCGTCGCCTTCGCGGGCAGCCCACAGGTCTTCACTCATTGCTCAGACTCGACTCAGGGCGTGGCGACGAAGTTGAGCGTGCTCTTGAGCGTCGCCCAATGTGCCGCCTCGGCAGGCCCCAGGGGCTGCGTCTTGACGTAGCTCAAGGCAATCAGGTTGCGTGTGCCGGGTATCTGCATCGCCAGCTGATATTGGTAAATATTGTCGCTGCCTTTGTTGAACCGGTTCTGAACTTCAAAGGCGTCGATGTCCTGCGCCGGTCCTACTTTGACGGCTTGGGCCGGCGAGTAACGAAGGTCCTTGACCTGCTGTTCGAGCTTTTTCAGCTGGCCTTCGAAGTTGTCTTGCAAGGTCTCGCCATCGGCCAACGGGCTGCGGCTCACCACCAGCGTGGTGCCCAGCTTGGCGAACTTGAGAATGTTGATCGAGGTGTCCTGTACCTCTGCATCGGGCAGGGTGAATCGGGCTTCGTTGATCAGGTAATTCATGGTGGAGAAATCTCGTTATTGACCAGCACCGGGCTTGCCGGGAAATTTTGACTCGACGGCGGACTTGATCGTGCCTTGCACGCCCTGAGCGCCGGGCGAGGTGCCCTTGTCGCTGCCCAGGTTGATGTCCAGTTTGCCTTTTGTCTGGATCTTGCTGCTGCCCGAGGAAAACAGGTTGAACGAGCCACAGGTCAGATTGATGTCTCCACCGGCCTTGAGCTCAATCACACTGTCGCCACACACCAGGCGAATACTGTCGCCAGCCTCGATGGTGTAGGTCGTGGCGGCACTGTCAGACTTGGCCCCGCCCACCAGCACGGTGTCGTTGTTGCGCACGACCCGCAGGCGATTGGAGCCAATGGTCACCGTCTCGTTGTGGCCGATAGTCTTATTGCGGTCATGCCCCACCGAATGGCTTTCATCCACCTCCACCACGATGTCCTGATTCCGCTCGGCATGGATGTACAACTGTTCCAGCCCCTTCTTGTCCTCCATGCGGATTTCATTGAAGTTGGCCGGCGTACCGCCTTTGCTGGAGCGGCTTTTCATCCCGCTTTGGGTGGCATTTTCCGGCAAGTCGTAAGGCACGGTCTGCTCGGCGTTGTACACCCTCCCGGTGATGATCGGCCGGTCCGGATCGCCTTCCAGGAAGCTCACTATCACTTCCTGGCCGATCCGTGGAATCTGCATCGAGCCCCAGTTTTTCCCGGCCCAGGACTGCGACACGCGAATCCAGCACGAGCTGTTTTCGTTGGACTGGTCGTGGCGGTCCCAATAGAAGTGCACCTTCACCCGGCCATATTGGTCGGTCCAGATTTCCTCGCCCTTGGGGCCCACCACCAGTGCCGTTTGCGGGCCTTTGACGATGGGCCGGTAGGTGTTGGCCAGCGGTCGGAAGCTTTGCTGTGCATCGATGCAGGTGAGGGTGCTTTCGAACTGGGCCGAGGCCGCACCCGCGCCGCTTTCCAGGCTTTCCTGAGCGATGTAGTAGCGGGCGCCGACGATCAGGTATTCGCGGTTCTGGTCGCGGCGGCTGAAGCCGGTGAGGCTGAACAGATGGCCGGAACCCAGGCCCCGTGCGTTGCCGCTGAATTCGACTTGTTCGTGCAGGGTTTGCAGGGCTTCGATGCGGGTGCGCGCGTAGTGTTCGCCGTCTTCGCTTTTGACGTAGGTGCCGGGGTAGTCGTACAGCGGGTAGTCGCCGGCGGTGTGCGGGCGCGGCATGGCCGAGCGCACGTCGATGCTGGCGCTGGGGCGCTGGAAGTCGTAGTCGTTGAGCTCAAGGGAGCCGGGCTGTACTTCCTGCGCCAGGTGCCAGTTGTGCATATGGTCGCGCTCGCGCTGCTGCTCGTCCTTGGGGTAGTACGGCACCGAGGCGTAGCCGGGCACGTTGGCGTGGGCGCCGTAGGCGTCGGCCAGCACCAGCACGTGGCGGTCCTGCTCGTGGCGGAAGAAGTAGTAGATGCCTTCCTGTTCCATCAGGCGGCTGACGAAATCGAAGCTGGTCTCGCGGTACTGCACGCAGTATTCCCACTCGCGGTACGGCCGGCTCAAGGCGTCTTCGAAGTCGGAAAACCCCAGGTCGCGGAACACCTGCTTGATGATCTGCGGGATGCTCAGGTTCTGGAAAATCCGGCAGTCGGACGTGCGGCTCAGCAGCCACAACCACGGGCGCAGGGTCACCTGGTAACTGGCGAACTGGCCCTGGTCGATGTTCTGGCTGCAGCGGGCGACGATACCGTGGAAGTGCCGCTCGCCACCGTCCGCCAGTTGCAGGTTCAGGCTCATCGGCTTGCCCAGCAACTGGTTGAGGTCGATGTTGGCGTCCAGCGAGGTCAGCTGCAATTCGAAGTTGAACAGCCGGCCCAACTCTTCGCCGCCGCCCATTTCATTGAGCAGCAGCACATCCGGCCCCAGTGGGCTGGTGATCTTGGCCAGGCGTGACGATTGGTTGAATAGCATTGTTTATGCCGCGTCGCTGAAGTCGTAGTGCAATTCGTTATCCCGTGTGCTGATGCGCACGCCTGCCAGTGCCTTGCCTTCGAGCATGCGGGTGAGGAATTCGCGGCTCATGTCCGGCAGCAGGCTGTTGGTCAGGAGGGTGTCGATCATCCGCCCGCCGCTCTCCGTCTCGGTGCAGCGGGACACGATCAGGTCTACCACATCGTCGTCGTAGTTGAAGTCGACCTTGTGGGTGTTCTCCACGCGCTTTTTGATGCGGTTGAGTTGCAGGCGGGTGATCGCTTTCAGCATCTCGTCGCTCAGCGGGTAGTACGGAATGGTCACCAGGCGGCCGAGCAGCGCCGGCGGAAAAATCTCCAGCAGCGGCTGGCGCAGGGCCTTGGCGATTTCCTCTGGCTCGGGGATGTTCGCCGGGTCCTTGCAGACCCGGGAAATCAGCTCGGTACCGGCGTTGGTGGTCAGCAGGATCAAGGTGTTCTTGAAGTCGATGACCCGGCCTTCGCCGTCTTCCATCACGCCCTTGTCGAATACCTGGAAGAAGATCTCGTGCACGTCCGGGTGGGCTTTTTCCACCTCGTCCAGCAGCACCACGCTGTAGGGTTTGCGCCGCACGGCTTCGGTCAGCACGCCGCCTTCGCCGTAGCCGATGTAACCCGGTGGCGCGCCCTTGAGGGTGGACACGGTGTGGGCTTCCTGGAACTCGCTCATGTTGATGGTGATCACGTTCTGCTCGCCGCCGTACATGGCTTCGGCCAGGGCCAGGGCGGTTTCGGTCTTGCCCACGCCGGAGGTGCCGGCGAGCATGAACACGCCAATCGGCTTGCTTGGGTTGTCGAGGCCGGCGCGGGAGGTCTGGATGCGCTTGGCGATCATCTGCAAGGCATGGTCCTGGCCGATGATGCGTTTCTTCAGGTGCTGGTCGAGGTTGAGCACCGTCTCCAATTCGTTGCGGGCCATGCGGCCCACCGGGATGCCGGTCCAGTCGGCGACCACCGAGGCCACGGCCTGGTAATCCACGGTGGGCAGGATCAGCGGGGTTTCACCTTGCAGGGTGCTGAGGCGCTGTTGCAGGTCCACCAGCTTGGCACGCAGTTCATCGCTTTCGTTGTTACCCGCATCGCTGTCCACGACACCGGCTTTTTCACGCAACGTCGCACGGGTGGCGAGCAGCTCGTCCACCAGGGTTTTCTCTTCGGCCCAGCGGGTTTCAAGCGTCGCCAGGCGCTCACGTTCGGCGCCCAGCAGCGCTTCGCTGTTGGTCTGGCGCGCACCGATGGCGATGCCGATTGCATGCTCGCGGGCGATGATTTGCAGCTCGGTCTCCAGCGCCTCGATACGCCGGCGGCTGTCGTCGACCTCCGCCGGCACCGCGTGCAGGCTGATGGCGACGCGGGCGCAGGCAGTGTCCAGCAGGCTGACGGATTTGTCCGGCAACTGGCGTGCCGGGATGTAGCGGTGGGACAGCTTCACCGAGGCTTCCAGGGCTTCATCGAGGATCTGCACCTGATGGTGTTTTTCCATGGTCGAGGCCACGCCGCGCATCATCAGCAGCGCCTTGTCTTCCGACGGCTCGGCCACTTGCACCACCTGGAAACGGCGGGTCAGGGCCGGGTCCTTTTCGATGTGCTTCTTGTACTCGGCCCAGGTGGTGGCGGCCACGGTACGCAAGGTGCCGCGGGCCAGTGCAGGCTTGAGCAGGTTGGCCGCGTCACCGGTGCCGGCGGCGCCACCGGCACCCACCAGGGTGTGGGCTTCGTCGATAAACAGGATGATCGGTTTCGGCGAGGCCTGGACCTCTTCGATGACCTGGCGCAGGCGCTGCTCGAACTCGCCTTTCATGCTGGCGCCGGCTTGCAGCAGGCCCACGTCCAGGCTGCGCAGTTCCACATCTTTCAGTGCCGGCGGTACGTCACCGGCGACGATGCGCAGGGCGAAACCTTCGACCACGGCGGTCTTGCCGACGCCGGCTTCACCGGTCAGGATCGGGTTGTTCTGGCGCCGACGCATCAGGATGTCCACCAGTTGGCGGATCTCTTCGTCACGCCCCACGATCGGGTCGAGCTTGCCGCTGCGGGCCTGTTCGGTCAGGTCGACGGTGAAGCGCTTGAGGGCTTCCTGCTTGCCCATGGCGCTGGGGGCCATGGCGCCGCTGGCTTCGCCGGGCACCGCGCCGGCGTTGAAACCGTCGCTGGCACTCAAGGCATTTTCGGGCGAGTCGCCGACGTATTCATCGAAGCGCTCGCTCAGGGCTTCGGCCTTGATCTTGTCGAACTCCCCCGACAACCCCAGGAGCGCGTGGCGCAGGCTCGGCGTCTTGAGAATCCCCAGCACCAGGTAACCGGTGCGCACCTGGCTTTCGCCAAACATCAGGCTGCCGTAGACCCAGCCACGTTCGACGGCTTCTTCCACGTGGGACGACAGGTCGGTGATCGACGTCGAGCCACGGGGCAGGCGGTCCAGGGCTTCGGTCAGGTCGCGGGCGAGGCGCGCCGGCTCGACGTTGAACTGACGAATGATGCGGTGCAGGTCCGAGTCCTGCAGTTGCAGCAACTGGTGAAACCAGTGGGCCAGTTCCACGTACGGGTTGCCCCGCAGCTTGCAGAACACGGTGGCGGCTTCGATGGCCTTGTAGGCCACGCTGTTGAGTTTGCCGAACAGTGCGGCGCGACTGATTTCACCCATGCTCTGGATTCCTTGAGGTGTTGGCGTGTTCGGCGTAATGCCGGGCCAGGATTAGGTCGTTGGCGTCGTGCCCGGGTTGGCCGAGCCAGGTGTTGAAGCCCAGGCGGAACTGGCCATTGAGTTGCAGCGCCGGCACTTCGGGTTGTTGCAAAACCAGGTTCAGGTCCCAGTCCAGTTCATGGCCCAGGTATTCGGCGACCCAGGCCACCAGCTCGTTGAACGGCTGGCTGCCGGGCAACATGCCCATGTAGTCATCGAGCTTCAGTGGGCCGAGGCGGATACGGAATTTGTGCTGGCGGTCCCACACATGGCTGCCCAGGCAAAAGTCCACGCCCAACTGATTGGCGCTGACACTCACGCGGCTGCGCTCGGGCAGTTCCAGCCATTGGCCGACGTACTCTTCGATCTCCACCGGCAGGCCGAAGTACTCACCGAGAATCGCCTTGAGGCCATCCGGGTAGCGGGTTTGCGCCGACAGATGCCCGCTGTAATGCAGTTTCGCCGTGTCGGGGATCAGGCCCTGGTTGAGCAGGCTCGGTGTACCGCGACCGCTCAAGGCGGCGAGGCGCGCCGACCAGTAATCATCGTTCGGGCGGTCATGGCTGACGGTGGGCCGCGCCTCGGCCCAGGCCCGATAAAACAGGGTCAGCAGACGGTGGTGGAACACATCCAGGAAGCGCTTGCTGGTGCTGTCGGCGTTGTTGCGCTGGCGCTCGCGCACGTACTCGGTAATGTGCAGCGGCAGCGGGCCGTTGGGGCCACCGAGGCCAAAAAAGAACTGCTCCAGCCGTGCCGGTTTGCCTTCAGCGCCGGGCTCGACCGACGCCAGTGTGGCCGGGGCAAAGGTGCAATCGGCCTGCTGCCCGAGGCGCAACGGATCATCTGCCAGGCGCAGGGAATGCCCCAGGCGTGGCAGGCCAGGCGATTCGCACTCGATACGACGCAGCGCCTGGAAGAAGTCATATTCCCAGGGCTCCTGATGCATCGCATCCAGGGTACTCACAGGGTCGGACGGCGTCCGGGCTTGGCTTTCCATCGCATGATCTCGCCGCGTTCGGTGGTACGGATCACCGTCTCGGTAAAACTGTTGATCGACACGTAGCGTGCCAGGAACCGTTCAAACACCGCACCGAGCAGGAACACGCCGGTACCGCGGAACGCGTTTTCATCAAATTCCAGGGTGATTTCCAGGCCCCGGCCAAACACGATCGGGCCGGGCATCGGCAGGCGGCGGGTCACCGCTTTGCTGCGGACCTCGCGCAGGCCTTCGATCTGCAGTTGCAGGGCGGCATCGTTGCTGTCGCCATACAGGCGCAGCAGCTCGCGCAGTGCGGCGGCGCCCTGGCCTTGCTCGCTCAACGACAGGTAGTTCAACGACAACTGGCTGATCAGGCGCCAGGCCTTGGCGTCATGGGCATGGCTGGCGCGCGGTCGGCTCGGCCCGGCGACGCAGCGCACCGCCAGCACCGGGGCGCTGTCGGCCAATGTGAAGTCGGTTTTGCCGTTGCCCACGCTCATGAACAGCGGCAAATCGCGGTTGGTGCACAGCGCAGTCACGCCGAGTTGGCGCAGGTCATGGCGGTATGGCGCTTGCTGGCTGTCCACCAGGCTGACGAAGGTTTCGCTGCCCACGTAGGTGGAGCGCGGCCCGTTACGGCGTTGGTCGCTCGACAACACGCGGGGTTCGCGGCGCACCGTGTAGTAAGCCTGGTCACGACCGTAGCGCGACGGATCGCGCACGGCGTAGAACGGCAAAAATGGCTGCTCCGGTCCGGTGCCGTGGCCCGTGATACCGCTCAGGGAGTGAATCTCGAAATCCATCGGCCGGGTGCGGTCGGCGATCACGTGGTGTTCGTTGACCCGCTCGGACAAGTGAATCCGGTCCACGCGCTTGGGAAACAGATTGATCGCCGGGGTGCAGAACGGCACGAATTGCGCCTTGCCGACGCTGCCTTCCAGGCTCGGATCGTGCCGGTCGAACAGCACAATCAGTTCCAGCTCCTGGCCGTCGCAGCGTTTTACCGCGCGGCTCAGTTCCGCGAACTCGACGAACAGAAAACGGTGGGGCAGGGCGAAGTACTCCTGAAGCAGGCGATAGCCCTGGAAGGCGCGCGGCACCACCGGCATCGCGGCATCGGCGTCGTCAAAACCCCGGGAGCGCAAGGCATCCGGCGGCAGGCGTTCCACCCAATCACCGCCGGGCTTGCGCGCGAACACCGCACAGGCATTGCCCAGCAGTTGTTCGTAGAGGCGGAACGGTTGTTCGTCGGCACCGCTGAGGTACAGCGGCAAGTTATCCAGCGCGAGGCTGTTGAACGGTAACTCGGCGCCGGTGCGCAGGGTCAGACGCAGGCCAGCCTTGGCCTTGGGTTCACTGGCGGCCAGGCGTCCCAACACTGCGGACGGGTTGCCGAAGTACTCGGCCTGGGCGACCTGCAACGGCCACAACGTCACCGGGTGAGCGGTGCGGTACTCGCAGCAGGTCTGGGTTTCGCGGCCCAGTGCGGCGCGCAATACCGTGTCGCGGGGCAGCGGAAAACCGCTGGCCAGGGAGCCTTCATCGGGATCGGCCTGCAACTGCACCACGGTCATCGACGGGGTCGGTGCCAGGTAGTGCGGGTAGGCGATTTCCAGCAGGTTGTGGGTGAAGGTCGGGTACTCGGCGTCGAGCTTGAGCTGTACCCGCGCCGTGAGATAAGCAAAGCCTTCGAGCAAGCGTTCGACGTACGGGTCGGCGCAGTCCATGCCGGACAGGGTCAGCCGACTGGCGATCTTCGGGTATTCCTTGGCGAACTCCGCGGCGCTTTCGCGCACGTGGTGCAGTTCCTGGTTGTACAGCTCCAGCAGGCGCGGGTTCATGGGCGCCTCCGCTGGTCGGCGTTCACCACACGCACATGGCCGGACTCCAGGTCCAGGTCGGTTTGCAGCAACAGGCGCAACGGCACCGGCTGCGCCCACAGGTCGCCCTCGATCTCGAAACTCAGGGCGTTATGGTTCATTTCGCCATGGCCGACGCGTGCCTTGACCCGCAGGGTATGGCGCAGGATACGTGGCTCGAAAGTGGCGATAGCCTGTTGGATCAAGGCTTCCAGGGCGCTCACGTCGACACTGGAGACACTGTTGCCCGCCAGCGCCGGCAGCCCGTAATTGACCACCGACGTACCGGCGGGCGTGTGCAGCGTGGCATCGGCGTTGAGCAATGAAGTGGTGTTGAGCAGCCACGTCAGGTCACGCAGCACCGAGGCTTTCAATTGGCTCAGGGACAGCACGCGTTTGTCGGCGCTTTCCTTGGGATTGGTCGGGTCATCGTCGGTCAACCGGTCCAGCAGGGACGGTTGCAGGCGATCGCGGGAAGCAATTTCAGTTACCACCAAAGCAGCTCCACGGACGGGTTGCGAGAGGAACAGGGGGCTTGCAGCCGCCGCCTGGGGCGGCGGCTACAGGGGCAATCAGCGTTTGGTGTTGGAGCGAATGTTCCAGCCGAACTTGATCGCGCCGCCGTCTTTGGTGCCGTCGGCTTTCTGTGGCTGGTAGTCCACCATCACCTGGGCAAAGTTCAGGGTGACGTTTTCGGTCAGGCGATCATCGCTGCCCGAACCGCCGGTGCTCAGGGAAGTCACCAGCACTTCTTCCAGGTTGATGATCATGTATTCGACCTGGCTTTCACCGCCGGCCTTGCGCACGGTCAGGGTGACCTTGTCGATGTGCTTGCCGCTGGCGCAGTGCATCATCAGGTTCGGCGAGGCCTTGTCGACGTACTTGGTCAGCGACAGGTCCTGGATGTTCACCTTGCCCGCGCCGCCGCCACCGCCCACGTGCATGTTGCCGGACTGGGCCATGCCCCAGCTCCAGTTCAATACGTCGATTTCGTCCTTGTGGGCCTTGTCCATGGACTCGCCCTTGATGTCGCCGATCTTGATGAAAATATCAACAGCCATGTTTTCTCCCTGTGTGGTCTCAGCCACGATATTTGGTTAACCCAAGGGCGGTGCTTTTCTGTGGGAGCCGGGCTTGCCCGCGATGGCATCACTGCGGTCTGACTGACAGACCGCGTCGCCTGCATCGCGGGCAAGCCCGGCTCCCACAAAAAGCCCGATCCCGGCGGATCTTTATTACGCGCCTTTCGCCGAAGGCAGTTTCGATACCAGGCGCAGCGACACGGTCAGCCCTTCGAGCTGGTAGTGCGGGCGCAGGTAGAATCTGGAGTTGTAATACCCCGGGTTGCCTTCAACGTCTTCCACGATCACCTCGGCAGCGGCCAATGGATGCTGGGCCTTGGTGGTTTCGGTGGAGTGCGCCGGGTCGCCGTCGACGTAGTTGAGGATCCAGTCCTGCAACCAACGCTGCATCTCGTCCTTCTCTTTGAAGGAGCCGATCTTGTCGCGCACGATGCACTTCAAGTAGTGGGCGAAACGGCAGGTGGCGAACAGGTACGGCAGGCGTGCGGCCAGGTTGGCGTTGGCGGTGGCGTCCGGGTCATCGTATTCGGCCGGTTTCTGCAACGACTGGGCGCCGATGAAGGCAGCGAAGTCGGTGTTTTTCTTGTGCAGCAGCGGCATGAAGCCGTTCTTCGCCAGTTCCGCTTCACGGCGGTCGCTGATGGCGATTTCGGTCGGGCACTTCATGTCCACGCCGCCGTCATCGGTCGGGAAGGTGTGGGCTGGCAGGTTCTCGACTTCACCGCCCGACTCCACGCCACGGATGCGCGAGCACCAGCCGAAGTGTTTGAA
The DNA here is from genome assembly GCF_000242655.1 of Pseudomonas sp. PAMC 25886. NCBI lineage: Bacteria > Pseudomonadati > Pseudomonadota > Gammaproteobacteria > Pseudomonadales > Pseudomonadaceae > Pseudomonas > Pseudomonas sp. PAMC 25886. The sequence continues at coordinate 5,928 of NZ_AHHC01000022.1, read as the reverse complement.
CGAACGGTTGATGTTCACCGCCATCGCGTAAGCGGCGTTGGCCCAGGTGTACTTGGAACTGTCCGCGCCGTCGGTGTTTTCTTCGAAGGCGAAGGCTTCCACCGGGTCGGTCTTGGCGCCGTACGGCAGGCGCGCCAGGAAGCGCGGCATGGTCAGGCCGATGTAGCGCGAGTCTTCCGATTCACGCAGGGAGCGCCAGCCGGCGTATTCCGGGGTGGTGAAGATCTTGGTCAGGTCGCGCGGGTTCGACAGTTCCTGCCACGAGCCCATGCCCATGACGGTGGGCGAGGCAGCAGCAATGAACGGCGCATGCATCGCGGCGCAGACTTTCGACAGTTCGCCCAGCAACTCCACGTCGGGAGGCGACTGGTCGAAGTAGTAATCGCCCACCAGGCAACCGTAAGGTTCGCCGCCGAACTGGCCGTATTCTTCTTCGTACATCTTCTTGAAGATCGGGCTCTGGTCCCACGCGGTGCCCTTGAATTTCTTCAGGGTCTTGTGCAGGTCCGGCTTGGAGATATTGAGCACGCGAATCTTCAGTTGCTCATCGCTCTCGGTGTTGTTCACCAGGTAGTGCAGGCCACGCCAGGCGCTTTCCAGTTGCTGGAAATCCTGGTGATGGATGATCTGATTGACCTGGGCGGTGAGCTTGGCGTCGATGGCGGCGATGATCGACTCAATCGACTTGATGGCGTCGTTGGACACCAGGTCCGTCTGGGCCAGCGCCTGCTCGGCCAGGGTGCGCACGGCCGTTTCCACGGCTTCGCGAGCACGCTCGGTCTTGGGTTTGAATTCTTGCAGCAACAGCGAGGCGAACTCGCTGGTTTCTTCGGTAGCGCCCAGGTTCTGGACGCCTTCGCGGGCGGTATTCTCGGTCATGATTACTGGTCCCCTGCCGGCTTCGGCGCGCTCGCAAGGGCCTGCAGCAATGCCGGGTCCTTGATTGCTTTCATGATGATTTCTTCAGCGCCGGTCTTGCCGTCCATGTAGGTCAGCAGGTTGGCCAGTTGCGTGCGGGCTTCGAGCAGCTTGTTCAGCGAGTCGACCTTGCGCGCCACGGCGGCGGGGCTGAAGTCGTCCATGCTTTCGAAGGTGATGTCCAGGCTCAGGTTGCCTTCGCCGGTCAGCTCGTTGGGCACGTGGAACGCGACGCGTGGCTGCATGGCCTTGAGGCGCGAGTCGAAGTTGTCGACGTCCACTTCAAGGAACTTGCGGTCGGCCACAGGCGCCAGAGGCTCGGCGGGCTTGCCGGCGAGGTCGGCCATCACGCCCATGACGAAGGGCAGCTGGACCTTTTTCTCGGCGCCGTAGAGCTCGACGTCGTACTCGATCTGCACCCGAGGCGCACGGTTGCGCGCGATGAATTTCTGAGAACTTTGCTTCGCCACGTTGCTGCTCCTGGTCGCTTGAGCGACGGTGTTGTAACTGCGCGATCCGTACGCTTACTCGCTGTCCGGCCCACGCAGATTTTCAAATTGGGACATGCCGTCCGGAATCAGGTTGCGCACGATGGCCGCAAAGTCGGCGTGCACCAGATTCTTCGCCCGGTTCAACAACACCGGCAGCGGGCTCGAAGGCTCATGCCGGGTGTAGTACGCAAGGATTTTGTCGAGGCTGCGCAGCACTTCATCGCGGCTGGCGATGTCGCCGTTGGGGCGTGCTGCAACGGGCGCGGCGGCGTATTCAACCGAGGGGGCATTGTCGTCACTGACAACCTCGGGCTCGCTGGCGGCGCCACTGTGCGGGGCGTATTGATTGAGTATCTGCACGGCCTGCTTGAGCAGTTGCTTCAAGGGGCCGAGGTCCACGCCCTGGGCGGAACCGACCTGGTCGCTGACGTGTTGTTCGATGGCTTCGCAGGCCGTACGGGCGGCGTTCAGCGCGTCGCGGGTGGCTTGCAGTTGCTCGGCGTCGCTGTCGAGGAAAGCCCCGTTGAGCTGTTCGGCACCGAGGTTTTCGCCGGGGAAAGGTTGCAGCCCGCTGGCATTCAGCGCGGCGCGCAGGCTGACGGGGCCGAAGGTGCGCGAGCGAGTGAGAATGGCTTCGCGCAGCAGGCGGATGTTCGCGTCGCTGGTCACGCCGCTGAGGGCGTTGATGCGCACGGTGGGGTCGTTGTCGTCATCGGCATCCAGGCGCGGATGCAGGTCGGCCCAGTATTCGCGCAGCAGCGCGTTGATCAGTGTGAGCGCGTCGGCAAGCCCCGCAATACCCTGGAGGGCGAGGGCGCTTTGCAACAGGAAATGGGTGATGCGCAGGTCTTTGCTGCGCTGCAGGAGGTCGAGGCTTTGCTGCTGGATGCTGCGCCATTCCGGAGGTTCGGCAGGCAGGATCGAGTCGCCCATGCTGCGCTCGGGTTGGCCCTGTGCGGCACGCTCAAGATGCAAATAATCGGCGTCATATTCCAAGTCTTCGCCACAAGGCGAAGTCGCGGAAACGGCGGCGAGCAGCAAAGGCACATCCACTAAATTCGATCTCCCTATCAGCCCGTTAGATGGCGGGCAATTCATGCATTAGTTGCGCGAGGAACTTTGCATGTTTTCTTGGTCATATTAAGCGCTTTGACATCATGCTGATTTCAAAGTGCCATCATTGGTGTTCAAGAAGTTGTGCATTTTTGGTGTAGTACTTATGCCTTGTCAAGGTAAGCTATTCGCCCTCTATGACAGATGTGCGGTGCTTAACATCTTGTGCGACTGATCAGTCGAAGCAGGTGCCGGGGCAGGATTTTTGTCATAGAGGCCGGTTAAGATCAGCAATTACGCGGGTTGAAGCAGGCTTTCAAGGTATTGGAAGGATCTGTCGTGGATCTCTCGGGAGCCGTTCTCCCTGGAGATGGCCGCGCGCGAAGTATCAGCAAGGAGGCAAGATGTCGCTGTGCTTGACTATCACTAGTTATCACAAGATTACCCCTGGCCAGTGCCCTGAAAAGTCCATGGAACAGGGAGTGATGGCTATTGGCCGCGGTTCCGAAAATGACTGGATACTGCCTGATCCCGAGCGCCTGGTTTCCACGCAACATTGCGTTATTCAGTACAAAGAAGGTCGTTATTATTTAACTGATAACAGCACTAATGGTGTTGAGTTAGTGCATGCCGGTATTCGTTTGCGCCGGGGAAACAGCGAGCCATTACACGACGGCGAACTGATCCGCATCGGTGATTACGAAATCCAGGCGCGCATCGATTTCAACCTGAAAGTGACAGACAACCCGGCGTTTGCCGGCGACTCATCCAACAGCTTCGAAGCCCTGATGGGCGCCGCCGTGAAGGCCCCGACGCCGCAACCGGTCATCGCGCCGCAGTTCCAGGGCGCCTCGTCGATGGACACCCTGCCGGACCTGTTCGATTTCCTCGCGCCCACCAGCGTCCCGCCGGCCACCGTGCACGATCACGTACCGGCCGAACAACACGACTTCCGCCCACCGACGCCGCTGCCCGTGGCTGAGCCGCCGGCGCCTGTGGTCTCGGGCTCGGTGATTCCCGAAGACTGGGACCTGTTTGGCGATGCCCCGGCACCTAAGCCGGTTGCACCGCCGCCTCCACCGATCATCGAGCCCTCCAAGGTCGAGCAACCGCTCCCGGTGGCCGACGGCAACCCACCCGACTTACTGCAAGCCTTCCTGCGCGGCGCGGGCCTCGACGCATTGCGCCTGGACAAGGCCCAGGCTGAAGCCCAGATGGAAAGCATCGGCCGCAGCTACCGGCTGATGGTCGAAGGCCTGATTGACGTGTTGCGTGCTCGCGCGAGCCTCAAGGGCGAGTTCCGCATGCAGCAGACGGTGATTCAACCGGTGGAAAACAACCCGTTGAAATTCGCCCCGAATGCCGATGAAGCGTTACTGCTGCTGCTACGCCACAGCAACCAGGCGTTTATGGCGCCGGACGTGGCCGTGCGCGACAGTTTCGACGATCTGCGTGCTCACCAACTGGCCGTCATGGCCGGGGTCGAAGCCGCCATCAAACACCTGCTGACACGCTTCGAACCGGCGCAGCTCGAAGAGCGCATGGGCAAGCCCGGCGGGCTGTCGAGCCTCTTCAACGGATCGCGCCAGGCCCAGTACTGGCAGCAGTTCACCGAGATCTACAGCAATATTTCCCGCGAAGCCCAGGAAGATTTCCAGGACCTGTTCGGGCGTGAATTCAGCCGTGCCTACGAAGAGCACAGCACCCGACAGCGACGCTAAAAACACCGCCGCATCGCAACAATGGAATAACGGATAGCTAAGTACGTCATTGAGGACGCAGGATGATTCCCAGGTTTTTACTCGCAGTCGCCACCGCGCTTCTGCTGACGGCGTGTGCCAAGGATGCAGCCAAACCCGAGGCCCCCGAGGCTGAGGCAGACACCGCCGCCGTCGAGCTGCATTTTCACGCCATCTCCGGGCTCAACCCCGGTTCCAATGGCCAGGCAGCCCCGGTGCGGGTGCGGATTTTCGAGCTGAAAAATGCCGCCACCTTCAGCCGTTCCGACTACTTCGCCCTGGCCGATCGCGCCCAGTCGACCCTCGGCCTCGACCTGCTCGACCAGGACGAGGTGGTGATCCAGCCCGGCCAGCAACTGAGCGTCCAGCGCGACCTCGACCCGTCCACGCGCCAGATCGGCCTGCTGGTGGGCTATCGCGAACTGGACCGCGCCGAGTGGCGCACCGTACTCAATGTGCCCGCGCGCCAGTACACCGAATACCAGATCAGCCTCGATGTGCATGCCGTGCGTGCCGACGTCGTGGTTCCCCCATCCAGCCCTGCCCAATAAGAATCGGAGCCCCCATGTCCTGGAACAATCGCGTGGTCTGGTCGGAAGGCATGTTCATCGGAACGCAGCACTTCCAGCAGCATGACCGTTACCTGGAAAACCTGATCGATGCGCGCAGCCGCCCGCTGTCGGCCGGGGCCTGGGGCTTCTCCGAATTGCTGATCGACCAGGGCCTGCTGGCCCAGGGCAAGCTGGCGATCGTCTCGGCGCGCGGTCTGTTGCCTGATGGCACGCCGTTCAATATCCCCCAGGATGACGTGGCGCCGAGCCCGCTGAACATCGACGACAACCTGCGCGATGGCCTGGTGTACCTGGCGTTGCCCCTCAAGCGTGCCGGCGCCCGTGACACCGTCGACGAAGGCGAAGCCCTGGAAGCGGCGCGCTATGTCAGCCAGGTACGGGAAGTGCGCGACGACAATGCCCCCTTCGAAAACCGTGCCCCGGTGGCGGTCGGCGCCCGCGCCTTGCGCCTTTTGACCGCCCAGGATGGCATCAGCGATTACGCCGCCATCGGCCTGGTGCGCATCAAGGAAAAACGCGCCGACCGCGCCCTGGTGCTGGATGACAGCTACATCCCGCCGGTACTCGATGTGGCGGCCAGCAAACCACTGACCGCGTTTCGCAGCGAACTGCTGGGCCTGCTGCACCAGCGTGGCGAAGCGTTGGCCGGACGCGTGGTGGCCTCGGGCGCCGGTGGCGCTTCGGAGATTGCCGATTTCATGCTGCTGCAGCTGGTCAACCGCGCCCAGCCGCTGATCCAGCACCTGAGCCAATTGAGCCCGCTGCACCCGGAGCGCTTTTTCAGCGAACTGGTGAGCCTGGCCGGCGAGTTCTCGACCTTCTCCACCACGGGCCGCCGCCCCCAGGAATACCCGCACTACCAACACGACGACCTGAGCCTGAGCTTCACCCCGGTGATGCAGGCGCTGCGCGAGGCGCTGTCGATGCTGATCGACAGCAAGGCCACGCCGATCCCGATTGTCGAGAAAGCCTACGGCGTGCACGTGGCGATGCTGGCCGACAAAACCCTGATCGACAGCGCCAGTTTCATCCTGGTGGTGCGCGCCGACGTGCCGGGCGAAACCCTGCGCGCGCGCTTCGGCCAGCAAAGCAAAGTCGGCTCGGTGGAGCACATCCGCGACCTGGTCAACCTGCAACTGCCGGGCATCGGCCTGC